>CAJBOO010000152.1 GCA_903956845.1 uncultured Burkholderiales bacterium | reverse complement strand
GGTTCGAATCCCCGTAGGGTCGCCAAGTTTGTAGCACTTGGTTTTAGCTCACGCTGAAACGAAGCTATCTACCAGGAGTGGTAGTTCAGTTGGTTAGAATACCGGCCTGTCACGCCGGGGGTCGCGGGTTCGAGTCCCGTCCACTCCGCCATCATGAAAAACGCGCCTTAGGGTGCGTTTTTTTTGTCACTGTTGAATGCCCCTTGGGGCCATGTCGAGGAACACCATGTACAAAAACCTCATTGCGACGCTGTTTGCGCTCGCCATGTTTTCTCCCGTCTCTTTTGCTGTCCAAGCTGACACCAAACCGCAAGCGGATCCTCAACCGTTGCCAGGTGCTTCTTCACGTGCATCGACCCGGGCGCTGAAAGTGGGTTTTGTGTATGTCACGCCCCGTCTGCCCAGCGGCTGGGTGCACCAACATGAACTCGGACGATTAGCCCTTGAGGAGAAGCTCACCAAAGAAGGCTTCAAGGTACAAACTCAGTTTGTCGAGAACGTTGCCGAGGGCGCTGACGCCGAGCGCGTCATCCGTGACATGGCCCGGCAAGGCGTGGGGTTGATCTTTACGCCCAGCTTTGGCTACATGGAGCCCACCCTGAAGGTGGCAGCAGACTTTCCAGGCGTCAAGTTTGAATCGATCACAGGTTACAAGACCGCGCCGAATGTTGCGACTGCCAATGCCCGCTATTACGAAGGTCGTTTTTTGGCCGGCATTGCAGCAGGCCGCATGAGCAAAACAGGCATCGCTGGCTATGTGGCCAGCTTTCCCATACCGGAAGTCATACAAGGCATCAACGCTTTTACCTTGGGCATGCGTTCAGTCAACCCGACCGCACAAGTCAAGCTGATTTGGCTCGACACTTGGTTTGACCCTGCACGCGAGCGCGAGGCCGCCATGACTTTGATGAACCAAAAGGCGGATGTGCTGTCTTTTCATACTGCGTCAGAAGCTGTCATGGTGGCTGCGCAAGAACGAGGCCGAATGGCCATTGCTTACCACTCGGACATGCGCCACGTGGCTCCGCAAGCGCAGTTGTTGGCCATCACGCACCAATGGGGCAACTACTACAGCCAACGCGCCAAAGCCGTCATCCAGGGCAACTGGCAGGCAGGCAGTGTGTGGGGCGGGGTGCACGAAAGCATGATCAAAGTGGATGCTTTTGGACCCAAAGTGCCTAAGAAAGTACAAATGGAGGTCTTGCGATTGCAGCGTGCGATTGGCAAAGGCAGCTTGCAGCCGTTTTCGGGCCCCATCTTGGACAACCAAGACCAGGTGGTGTTGGCCAAGGGCCAGAGCCTGACCGATGAGGACATTTTGAACATGAAGTTTTTGGTCCAAGGCGTGCAGGGCAGCTTGCCTTGATTGCCTACAATCACGCCATCGATACAAAGGCAGTGACATGAGCATCAAAAGTGACAAATGGATTCGCCGCATGGCTGAGCAACACGGCATGATCGAGCCCTTCGAACCAGGCCAAATCCGCCAAGATGCTGCGGGTCAAAAAATCGTCAGCTATGGCACCAGCAGTTACGGTTATGACATCCGATGTGCACCTGAATTCAAGGTTTTCACCAACATCTACAGCACCGTTGTCGACCCTAAAAACTTCGACCCTAAAAGTTTTGTTGACATCGAGTCGGATGTTTGCATCATCCCGCCCAACAGCTTCGCGCTGGCCCGAACCATGGAGTACTTCCGCATTCCGCGCAATGTGCTCACCATCTGCTTGGGCAAAAGCACTTATGCGCGATGCGGCATCATCGTCAATGTGACTCCGTTTGAGCCTGAATGGGAAGGGTATGTGACGCTTGAGTTTTCCAACACCACGCCACTGCCCGCCAAAATTTATGCAGGCGAGGGCTGTGCGCAGGTTTTGTTCTTCGAAAGCGATGAGGTCTGCGAAACCAGTTACAAGGACCGAGGCGGTAAATACCAAGGACAAGTTGGCGTGACTTTGCCGCGTGCCTGACCCTTCCCGCGCTTGTCCGGCCAGAGTGCGACAATCAGCCCCACATATGAATTCATTCTCGCAACTGCAGTTGGACCCCAATTTGGCGAAAGCCGTCGCTGAAATGGGCTATGAGTCCATGACACCCATACAAGCGCAAGCCATTCCTGTGGTTTTGTCGGGTCAAGATGTCATGGGTGCAGCACAAACCGGCACTGGCAAAACCGCCGCATTCTCGCTGCCGCTTTTGCAGCGCATGATCAAACATGAAAACGGCTCTACATCCCCCGCCAGACATCCAGTGCGGGCGTTGGTGTTGCTGCCCACCCGCGAGTTGGCAGACCAAGTGGCCCAACAAGTGAAGATGTACGCCAAATACACCCAACTTCGCTCGGCGGTGGTTTTTGGTGGCATGGACATGAAGCCACAAACCGCAGAACTCAAGCGCGGTGTCGAGGTGTTGGTGGCCACACCCGGACGTTTGCTCGATCACATCGAGGCTAAAACCGCTGTACTCAACCAAGTGGAGTACGTCGTCCTTGACGAGGCAGACCGCATGCTCGACATTGGTTTTTTGCCAGACTTGCAGCGAATCTTGAGTTATTTGCCCAAGCAGCGCACCACACTCTTGTTTTCAGCCACGTTTTCACCCGAGATCAAGCGCCTGGCGGCCAGCTATTTGCAAAACCCGGTCACGATCGAGGTGGCGCGACCCAACCAAACGGCATCCACCGTCACGCAGTTGTTCTACAACGTGGCAGAAGACGACAAACGTCGAGCGCTCAAACAAATCGTCAAAGAACGTGGCATCAGCCAAGCATTCGTGTTTGTCAACAGCAAACTCGGTTGTGCCCGCTTGGCTCGGGCGCTGGAGCGCGATGGGTTGCGCACGGCGGCATTGCATGGCGACAAAAGCCAAGACGAACGTTTGAAAGCCTTGGAGGCATTCAAAAAAGGCGAAGTGGACTTGCTGATTTGCACCGACGTGGCTGCCCGTGGATTGGACATCAAAGACGTACCAGCAGTGTTCAACATCGACATTCCATACAACGCTGAAGACTATATTCACCGCATTGGCCGCACAGGTAGAGCGGGTGCTGAAGGTTTGGCAGTGAGCTTTGCATCGTCTTCGGACCAGCGTTTGGTCACTGACATTGAAAAACTCACCAAGCAAAAAATTGAACTACTCAATTTAAGCTTTGAGGATGATAGACAGCGTGGCCGCACGAACACAGGTCGTCGGCAGTGGGATGATGACTCGTCATCAGAAGAAAAACCTTCTCGCAGTCGGTTCACGCCAGCACCCAAAGTGACAGATCCCTTTTTTGACAAGCCCTATGAGGCCAGTGAAACAGCGCCCAGCGGTGATGTGCCTGCTGCATCAACCGTTGCCTCGGTGGGTCGGGGTATTTCTCCCAACATCAAGCCCAAGCGAAAAGTCGCGGCTCTGTTCAAAACCACCGAGTCCCTTTGACCATTCAACGGCTGTCTTGGCAGCTGACATGGATGTGTTGGTGTTTGCCGGGACCATGTGTGTCCAGATGAAGCGCTGTCAAACATCGTCCCCAGACACATCCGCCGTCCAAGGCCAGCACATCGCTGCGGTGTAGCTCATCCAGGGACGACCAATGCCCAAAAGCCACCGTGACATCTGCCGTTTGTCTGTTCGGCGCGTCAAACCAAGGCAAGTAGCCTGCGGGCGCGTGAGAGGCAGAGCCATGGTGTGCAAATTCCATCTCACCCTCGGGCGTACAAAAACGCAAACGGGTGAGTGCATTCACGATCACCCGCAGCCGGTCAATGCCTTGCAAGCTGTTGTCCCATTTGGCCGGAAAGTTACCGTACATCTGCGTCACAAAATGGGCCCAATCAAGGCTTTTCAAAAGGTCACTGACTTCGGTCGCCAATGCCATGGTTTGATTGGCCGTCCACATGGGAAGCACCCCAGCGTGAACCATCAAGGTCTGGTGGTGTTGTAAGGCCAAGGGTTGGTGCCTCAGCCAGTCGATCAGCGCTGTGCGGTCTGGGGCTTGCAAAACATCATTCACCGTGTCGCCTGGTTTTTGTTGACGCACGCCCAAGTGGATGCCCAATAAATTCAAATCGTGGTTGCCCAACAGACACTTTGCGCTCGAGCCCCATTGCTGCAGCCGTCGCAACACGCCGAGGTTGTCTGGGCCTCGATTGACCAAGTCGCCCAGTAAATACAAGGTATCTCGGCTCGGGGAAAATTGAATTTGGTCTGTCAATTCACCCAAAGCTGCATTACAGCCCTGTATGTCGCCAATCAAGTAAAGTGCCATGGCATGATTGTCTCTGATTGAATAAACCTATTTTTGAGCCCGCTCCCTATGGATGTATTGCTGATCGTTTTGTTGACCTTGCTCAATGGCTTGTTCGCCATGTCAGAGATGGCTCTGGCCTCAAGCCGCAAGGCCTTGCTGGTCAGTCTGGAGAGCATGGGAGCAACAGGGGCCAAGGCTGCCATTGCATTGCAACAGCAACCCACCCAGTTTTTATCGACCATCCAAATTGGCATCACCACTTTGGGTGTCTTGAACGGGATCATCGGTGAAGCCGCATTCAGTGGTTGGGTGGCTGCGTGGTTTTTGGGCATGGGTGTGGCCCAGGGGCCAGCGGGCGTGTTGGCCACTGTCTTCGTGGTGAGTGTGATCACATTCAACACCATTTTGTTTGGTGAGTTGGTTCCCAAGCGTATCGGACAAATTTACCCCGAAACCGCCGCACGCTTGACTGCACCCGCCATGTTTGCCTTGTCTGTGTTGGCGCGTCCATTGGTACACCTGTTGTCTGTGTGCACTTCAAGCATCTTGCGCCTGCTGGGCATCGACATGAAGAAAGTCAGACAGGTCACTGAAGAGGAAATCACCGCCAGTTTGGTTGAAGGCGTAGACGCAGGTTTGATCGAGCAACACGAGCACCAGATGGTGAAAAATGTCTTTCACTTGGATGAACGGACCTTGGCCTCATTGATGGTGCCGCGCACGGACATTGTGTGGATTGACGGCAGTTGCGTGGTGACCCAAGCGCTTACGCAATTGAGCGGTGAAATCACTCATTCTTGGTATCCCGTGTGTAGAGGCAGCTTGGACGACGTTGTGGGCATGGTCAGCATGGCCAGCTTGCTCACTCACTATGAAAGCCAAGAAACGATAGACAGTTTTTCAGAGCCCGCAGCCTTCGTGCCTGAAACACTCACCGGCTTGGATCTGCTGACGCAATTTCGTCAACCGCACCACAAAGACGCGGGCAAGTCACACAAGGTGAGCGGGCGCATGGTGTTGGTGGTGGATGAATATGGCGTAGTGCAAGGCTTGATGACGCCTCGAGACCTGCTCGAGGCGATCACAGGCGAGTTGGTGCAAACCACGCTTCCACAAGAAGCGTGGGCGGTGCAACGCGAAGATGGCAGTTGGCTGCTTGACGGCATGATGCCTGTGCAAGAGTTGAAGTCACGCTTGGAGTTGGACGAAGTGCCCCAAGAAGCCGAGGGGCACTACAACACGCTGGCGGGTTTGATCATGTTGGTCTCAGGTCAACTGCCCAAAGAGGGTGAATACATCCAAGCCCTGGGTTGGCGATTTGAAGTGGTCGATTTGGATGGTCGCCGCATCGACAAAGTGTTGGCTTCTCAGTTGCCAAACACCCTTGAGCCGGTTCCCTGAATGAACGGCTTATTTCTTTGATTTGGGTGAGGCAGGCTCGTCGTCCAGTTCATCGAGCTTGTGGTTGATGCCCGAGACGGTTTTGCGAATCGCTTCTACGCGTCCGTGGAACTCTTCCAGTCTTTTTTCTTTTTCCAGCTGAGCTAAGTGGGCTGTTTCTGTATCAGCGTCGGAGGCGACGTGATGTTTAGCGCCATCGGGCTTGCCTGCTGTTTTGTGACGTGCATGGGGCTGGCTGATACCAGGTGCAGCATGGTCAGACGTGGCGGATGAGGAAGGCGCAGGGGCAGGCCCATCCTTGAGATCGCGGTGGGTGCTTGGCAGCGCAACATACGTGTCTTCAATGCCTTCATTGGGCAAGGTGCCATGGTGATCTGCCATCGTTTGGTCGGGCATGGCTGCGTGACTGTCCTCCATGCCCTCTGAGGGCACGGATGCCAGATGGTCTTTCAGCTTAGCTTGTGCGACACCCTGCACGTTGTCGTTCAAGCTGTCTTGCCCGACACCTTGCACGTTGTCGTTCAAGCTGTCTTGCCCGACACCTTGCACGTTGTCGTTCAAGCTGTCTTGCCCCACACCGTGCACGTTGTCTTTCAAAGGGTCTTGGGCGACCCCTTGAAGGTTGACCTTCAAACTGTCTGAGGGCAGGGCTTGAGCAGCGCTGTTGTGTGCGTTGTCTTCTGACACCTCTTGCAAATGGTTTTGCAATGGATCTTGTGGAATGCTCTGAAGCTTATCTTGCAAGTGGTCTTGCGCAAGGCCCTGAAGCTTATCTTGCAAGTGGTCTTGCGCAATGCCTTGGAGGTTTTCTGGGTGTGAATGGTCTTCAACGGGTCCCTGCCTCGCAGACAAGCTTTTATCGGTGTCTCCCGCCATGGTGTCATGGCCATGCTGACCGTCTTGACCAGGACCCGATCGATCATTCAAGTCATTCGGTGGTTCTTGAAAGCCTGAAGCCTCATGAGAAGCCGGATCTTCATCGACATGCAGCAGGCGCGCTCCTGGCTCGTCTTCTTTGAATTGCCCCGTCGAAGAAGCTGAAGTGTTCTCCGCATCAAAATCGGACGATCTGTGATGGATATCGATGTCGTCATTGGCAACGATGTCGCTGCGCCTGGATTTGGCACTGTTCGAGCCCTCGGGAATTTCCACCGAAAAGGCTTTGCTGCTTCTGATCAGGGGAGGAGGTGCTTTGGACGCCATGCCGCCAAGTTTACTCCTGCACGCGCCTCGAAAGGCCTGTCAAACCCACTTACCTGGGCTTGTTCAGACGGCTTGGATGAGTCGATTGGCCAACTTGACAGCTTCTGCCGCATCGGTCGAAACGCCATCTGCGCCCCAGTGTTTGGGGCTTGGGTGGTGTTGCTTGCTCAGGAAGGCCGCACCACCCAAGATGAAAGCCGCTTGAGGGTTTTTGGAGTGAGTTCTTAAGTGTTCAATCAGCGTGGGCAAGGTAGGCAGCTGCTCGATCAAGCCAACCGACAGTCCCACCATGTCAAACCATTCGTGTTGAACGCTTCTCAGCAATTCGGATTCTTGGCTGGAAATTTCAACCACCACTTGCCAGCCAGCCACTCTGAAAAAATCTGCCAAGATGGTGATGCCTAAGATGTGCTGAGAACCAGGTGCACAAGCCAACATGATGCGCCTGATGTCTCCAGCGATTTGCGGCGCACTGTTGTGGTTGAACCCCAAATCACGGGTGACCTGATGCATCAGGACCAAACCTTGGGAAACCTGGGTAAAGTCAAAATGGTCTTGCTCCCACCATTCGCCGAGTTGACGCGCAGCTGGTGTGATGAGCTCCAAAAAAATCGATTCGCGCGACACACCCTTGTCCATGAGCGCCTGGGCCATGCTCAAGGGATTGTCTTGAGGAAAGCCTAAGCAGGCAATGGCGAAGGCATGGACATCTTCTGGGGTGGGTTGGATGCCGACGCTGGCTTTCACATGGCCAGTCATGGAGATACCTGCATGCGCATCCAACAACCGAGGAAGTATTTGCCCTTCGATGACAGCAATCAACGATTGTTTGCATTGATCACTGCCGCTTTGTCCATCGTCTGACTGAACGAGGCGTGTGGTTGCGCTGGGCGTCGGCGGACGCATGGCAGACAAGGCCCAATCGGACAACGATTTCAAGGGGGAAGGCACGCGGTCGAACAAGGTATGGGTAAAGCCAAGGTTCATGCTGCCTCCGGATACACGGTGCCACTACAGGTATATGTATTTAAGC
>CAJBOO010000151.1 GCA_903956845.1 uncultured Burkholderiales bacterium | reverse complement strand
CGTGGTGGGCATGAACCAAATCAAAGTGCAGCAAATGCTCGACCGGGTAGGTTTCAGGTGATGACGCTCGACCAAGCCCCTTTGGCCACCGCCTGGCGGGTTCAACGGGTCGTGGCTGACGGTCTGGACCAGGACCGCACCCGCCAATTGGAAGAAATCGGCTTTTTTGCCTGGCGAACAAGTCTCGGTCATGACGCGGGCCATGCCAGGCGGCGACCCCTTGGTGGTGCGCGTGGGCCTGTCCACTTTTGCATTGCGGGGTGCCGAAGCGCGCTGCATCCACATTGAGGCGACACACCCCCATGGTTGAGCACACCATCCACTTGCACCCCAGCGGCCCTTTGGTGGCCTTGGTGGGCAACCCCAATTGCGGCAAAACCGCCTTGTTCAATTTGCTGACGGGCAGCCGTCAAAAGGTAGCCAACTACGCCGGTGTGACGGTCGAGCGCAAAGAGGGCTCGCTGTCTCAACCCGACGGCAAAACCCTGCGCGTGCTCGACCTGCCTGGCACCTACAGCTTGTATCCGCGTTCGCAAGACGAGCGCATCACTTGCGACGTGTTGCAAGGCCGGGCTGTGGGTGAAAAACGCCCAGACGCCCTGGTTTGCGTGGTGGACGCAACCAACTTGCGCCGAGGCCTGCGCCTGGTGCTGGCGGTCAAACGCTTGGGCCTGCCTTGCGTGGTCGCACTCAATATGTCCGACATGGCGGCCCAGCGCGGCCTGCACATCGACGCCGAGGCTTTGTCGCAAGCGCTGGGGCTGCCCGTGGTGAGCACCGTGGCCGTGCACCACCAGGGCGACGCGGCATTGCGTGATTGGCTGGCACAAGCGACTTGGCGCACCAGCGGCATGGCCGTGGCCACGGAGGCGGTGCCCACCGAAGAAGACCACCGCGTGGTGCAAGACTTGCTGCGCCGCTTGGGCCTGGACACCTTGCTGCCCGACCCCTTGAGCGACCGCTTAGACCGCGTGCTGCTGCACCCGGTGGTGGGACCGCTGATTTTGAGCGTGTTGTTGTTCTTGATTTTTCAAGCGGTGTTCAGTTGGGCCACGGTCCCCATGGATGCCATCAAAACCGCCACCAACTGGGCCGCCGAGTCGGTGGTCGCGGTGTTGCCCGACACCTGGTGGCGCAGCCTGATCACCGATGGCCTGATCGCGGGTCTGGGTGGGGTGGTGATTTTCTTGCCGCAAATTTTGATTTTGTTTTTCTTCATCTTGCTGCTCGAGGAATCAGGTTACTTGCCCCGCGCGGCGTTTTTGCTCGACCGCATCATGGGCTCGGTCGGCTTGTCTGGGCGCTCGTTCATTCCGCTCTTGTCGAGCTTTGCCTGCGCCATTCCCGGCATCATGGCCACGCGATCCATTGCCAACCCGCGCGACCGCTTGGTCACCATCTTGATCGCGCCGCTCATGACCTGCTCGGCTCGCCTGCCGGTCTACGCTTTGTTGATCGGCGCGTTCATCCCTGCGCGTGAAGTCGCTGGCATGGAACTGCAAGGCTTGGTGTTGTTTGCGTTGTATGTGGCGGGCATCGCTGGGGCGATGTTGGTGGCCTGGGCACTCAAGCGCCTGACCGCCAGCGGCGGCATGAGCCGACCCCTGATGATGGAGTTACCCACCTACCATTTGCCTACCGTGCGCAACATGGCACTGGGTTTGTGGCAGCGGGTGCAGATTTTCATGCGCCGCGTCGGCGGCATCATCTTGGTCCTGACTTTGGTGCTGTGGTTCTTGGCAAGCTTTCCTGGTGCGCCCGAGGGTGCCACCCGCCCCGCGATTGAATACTCGTATGCCGGTTGGCTGGGCCAGGGTCTGCAAACGGTTTTTGAACCGATCGGATTCAACTGGCAAATCAGCATCGCCTTGGTGCCTGGCATGGCCGCCCGCGAAGTGGCGGTGAGCGCATTGGGCACGGTTTACGCCTTGTCCGCCAGCGGCGAAGCCACTGCCGAGATGCTCTCGCCCCTGTTGGCGCACCAATGGAGTTTGGCCACCGCCTTGTCCTTGCTCGCTTGGTTTGTGTTTGCGCCGCAATGCCTGTCCACGCTGGCGGCCATCAAACGTGAAACCGGTGGCTGGACCATGCCATTGGTCACCGCAGCTTATTTGTTTGGTTTGGCTTATGTGGCAGCGTACTTGACCTACCACGGGGCGCTGATGATGGGCTGGGGCTGAGCGCCGGTCTTCAGGGTTTTGGGCTGGGCGGCAGCAACTGCAGGGCTTCGGGGTTGACCTGCTCTTCCAAGCGTTGCGGTTCGCGCGGGTCGCTGGGGCCCAACCCCAAGACGCGCAAATGCCCGTTGGACCAGGCCCACAACCACAGGTTGAGCACCAGCAGCGCACCGCACACATGGGGCCAGTACTTCCTCATGCCAATGCCCCCAAGCGCACACTCACCTCGTCGCTCGACACGCCCACGCGGCCCTGTGCCGTGTCGATCTGCAACACGCCTTGTGCGTCCACCCCCGCGCCCACGCCTTCCACACCATTGGACAAGCGCAGTGTTTGCCCCGCCAACAGGTCACGCCGCGCAAACGCGGTGCGCAGCGGCGCAAAGCCCGTTTGTGCAAAGCGGTCGAGTGCATCCACCAAGGGCAGCAGCAAAGTTTGCAAGGTGTTGGCCACCGTGGCCTGCGGTTGCACATCGCACCAAGCAGCAGCGGGCATCGAGAGCGACGCCGCAGGTGGCGCATGCAAGTTGATACCCACGCCAATCACCACATAGCGGGCCGACTTGGCGCCATCGAGCAACGCGGTTTCAATCAAGATGCCGCCGAGCTTGCGGGCTTGCTGGACGGGCCCCAGCCACAGGTCGTTGGGCCACTTCAAGCCCAAACCGTGTTGCTGATGGGGGTCCAGGCTGTTGACCAAGCTCAAGCCCACGGCCAAGGACAGGCCAGACCATTGGAGCGGGTTGAGCTCGAGCCCCAAGGAAAACATCAGGGCTTGCCCGCGTTGGCTTTGCCACTGGCGGCCCAAGCGGCCACGACCAGCGGTTTGTTGCTCGGCAATCAGCAAGGTAGAGGCGGTGTCACCCCGGCGAGCGCGGCGCATGAGCTCGCTGTTGGTTGAATCCACCTCGGTCAAGGTCTCGATCAACCAATGGGCGGGCAACAAGGCTTCAGTCCTTGGGCGACAACAGGGTGCCGCGGCAGGCTTTGGAGCCGCAGCGGCAAGGGTAGTCGGCCAGCAGCGCAGGGGTGTAGGGCTCGTCAATCACCAAGCCGTAGTCGTAAGAGAGCTCTTCGCCTGCCTTGAGTTTGCGCAGGGTGCGAATGAAGATTCGGCCCCCCGCCTCGTCTGCTTCACAATTGGGTTCGCAGGAATGGTTGATCCAGCGTGCATCATTGCCACCGTGGAGCGCGTCAATGACGTGCTTTTTGTCGATGTGAAAGTAGAAGGTGTGGTTGGGGTCTTTGGGATCGTGGGGGTGGCGCTTGAGCGCTTTTTTCCAGCTGATGACCTCGCCGATGTATTCGATGATGATTTCGCTTTTGGCGATTGGCACGAGTGCAAACACACCCTTGCCATGCACGCCGGAGCGCCTAACTTCGATGCGTTTGCCGCTGGCTGGCGCGAGGGGTGTGGAGGTCAAGTTGAAAACTCTGTTAAGTTGAATACGTACATGTGCGCGTGCGCGCGCGAGACGACGGATTGTAAGCAAGGAATATTTGCATGAGTAAAACACTGGTCATCGCTGAAAAACCCTCCGTGGCACAAGACATCGTGCGCGCCTTGACGCCCAGCGTCGGCAAGTTTGAAAAGCACGACGATCACTTTGAGAGCGACACCTTCGTGGTCACCAGCGCGGTGGGTCACCTGGTGGAAATCCAAGCCCCCGAAGAATTTGACGTCAAGCGCGGCAAATGGAGTTTTGCCCACCTGCCCGTCATCCCGCCGTATTTCGACTTGAAGCCGGTTGAGAAAACCAAGTCCCGCCTGGCCGCTGTCGTCAAACAAGCCAAGCGCAAGGACGTGGACGCCATCATCAACGCCTGTGACGCGGGCCGCGAGGGTGAGTTGATCTTCCGTTTGATCGAGCAGTACGCGGGTGGCAAAAAGCCTTTGGACAAACCGGTGAAACGCCTGTGGCTGCAATCCATGACGCCGCAAGCCATCCGCGACGGCTTTGACAGCCTGCGCACCGCCTCGCAAATGCAGGGCTTGGCCGACGCCGCCCGCAGCCGCTCCGAGGCCGATTGGTTGGTCGGCATCAACGGCACCCGTGCCTTCACCGCGTTCAACTCGCGAGACGGCGGCTTCTTCCTCACCACCGTCGGTCGGGTGCAAACGCCCACGCTGTCGGTGGTGGTCGAGCGCGAAGAACTGATTCGCCAATTTGTCAGCCGCGACTACTGGGAAATCCACGCGAGCTTTGCGGCCCATGCAGGCGCCTACAGCGGCAAGTGGTTCAACCCTGCACACAAGGCCAACGCTGAGGACAAAGAAATCAAAGAAGACCGTGTGTGGTCGCTGAGCGAAGCGCAAGCCATCGCAGACGCGGTTCGCCACCAAACCGCCACGGTCACGGAAGAGAGCAAGCCCAGCAGCAAGGGCAGCCCAGGTTTGTTCGACCTGACCACTTTGCAGCGCGAGGCCAATGGCCGTTTTGGCTTTTCAGCCAAAACCACGCTGTCGCTGGCGCAAAGCCTGTATGAGCGCCACAAGGCCCTGACCTACCCGCGTACCGATTCCAAACACCTGCCAGAGGACTACCTGCCCACGGTCAAAGAGACCATGCAAATGCTGGCCAACAGCAACATGGGCCACTTGGCACCCTTTGCCAAAACCGCCATCGCTCAGGGCTACATCAAGCCCAGTAAAAAGGTGTTCGACAACACCAAGGTCAGCGATCACTTTGCCATCATCCCCACCCTGGAGGCGCCCAGCGGCTTGTCAGACGCTGAACAAAAGCTCTACGACTTCGTGGTGCGCCGCTTCATCGCCGTGTTCTATCCACCCGCGCAGTTCATGGACACCACCCGCATCAGCCAAGTGGCAGCGGCCGGCAAAAGCCTTCACTTCAAAACCACCGGGCGTGTGTTAGTCGAGCCCGGTTGGCAAGCCATTTACGGCAAAGAAGTGGACGAAGAAGAAGACAAAGAGTCCGGCAAGATGCTGGTCAAACTCAACGCAGGCGAACAACCCCAAGTGAGCGAAGCCGATCCCAAAGGCCTGAAAACCCGTCCCCCTGCTCGCTACACCGAGGCCACCTTGCTGGGCGCGATGGAAAACGCTGGCAAGCAGGTGGAGGACGATGAGCTGCGCGAAGCGATGCAAGAAAAAGGCTTGGGCACACCAGCGACCCGCTCGTCGATCATTGAAGGTTTGCTCAATGAAAAATACATGCTGCGCGAAGGCCGAGAACTGATTCCTACCGCCAAGGCGTTCCAGCTCATGACGCTCTTGCGTGGCTTGGGCGTGGAAGAACTCTCACGCGCCGACCTCACTGGCGACTGGGAGTTCAAGCTGTCGCAAATGGAAAAAGGCCTGCTCTCTCGCGAAGACTTCATGAAAGACATCGCTGAGATGACAGGTCGCATGGTGAAAAAAGCCAAGGAATACGACCGCGACACCATCCCAGGCGACTACATCACCTTGACCACGCCTTGCCCGACTTGCAGCGGCGTGGTGAAAGAAAACTACCGCCGCTACACCTGCATCGGCAAGCCCGGCGCGGTGGCCAAAACCAATGCCGACGGTGAAGTCGAAGGCCCAGGCTGCGGCTTCTCGTTTGGCAAAACCCCTGCGGGTCGCACGTTTGAACGCGAAGAGGTCGAGCAGTTCATGCGCGACAAAAAGATTGGCCCCTTGGAAGGTTTCCGCTCGAAAGCCGGCTGGCCTTTCACCGCTGAAATTGCCCTCAAGTTCAACGAAGAAGAAAAGAACTGGAAGCTGGAGTTCGACTTTGGCGAAGACAAAAACGCCGAGAGCGGCGAGATTGTGGAGTTTGGCGAGGCCGAGAACCTGGGCGCTTGCCCCAAGTGCGGCTCTGCGGTGCATGAGCATGGCTCT
>CAJBOO010000150.1 GCA_903956845.1 uncultured Burkholderiales bacterium | reverse complement strand
TAGCCCACACCAAAAACAGCCAAGTTGGAAAGTGCCACCCACCAGCGGTCCATCTCCCACAACTTGGCGTACTGCGCAAAACCCACCAACTCGTAGTTGGGGAGCATGCGCGAGACCGTGACCGACAGCACGCCATTCCAAATCATGAAGCCATAAATGAAGCCAAACCCCAGCACCAAGGCTGGGGTGACCACCAATTGAGGCATCCATGATTCGAAGCTGCGTGCCATCGGGTGCGCCAATTACTTGGCTGCTGCCACCAAGCGTTTCTGGCCTTCGTCCACGCTGATCTTGTCGTCGTTCCAGAACTGGCTGACCACGTCTTTGATCGCGCCTTCAATCGAAGGCGAGATGGCCATGCCGTGTGCCACGGAGGGCACCAGGCCACCGGTTTTGGCGGTGCTGACGAAGTCTTTGCTGGACAACTTGGCGCAGTCGTCAAACTTGTCCATGGACATGTTCAAACGCACGGGGATGGAGCCTTTGTTCAGGTTGAACACTTCTTGGAAGCCGGTGCTCATGATGGACGCGGCCAAATCGCCTTGCGCTTTTTGTGCGCCCGTGTCTTTCAGCTTGAACATGGCAAAGGAATCGACGTTGAAGGTGAAGGCGTTGGCGGTGCCGGGTGCGGCAGCGCACAAAAAGTCCTTGCCGGGTTTTTTGCCAGCAGCAACGAACTCGCCCTTGGCCCAGTCCCCCATGAATTGGAAACCGGCCTTGCCTTGCATGACCATGGCGGTGGTCAGGTTCCAGTCGCGCCCGGGTGAGGCGGCGTCGGTGTAGCTCTTGATCTTGCGGAATGTTTCCAACGACTTTTTCATGGTCGGGCTGTTCAAGGCTTTGGGGTCAAGCTTGACCAAGGCATCTTGGTAGAACTTGGCTCCACCCACGCCCAGCACCACGGATTCAAAGGTGGTGAAGTCTTGCCAGTTTTGCCCGCCGTGGGCCACGGCAATGAAGCCTGCTTTTTTCACTTTGTCAGCGGCGGCGAAAAATTCGTCATAGTTTTGCGGCATGCCCGACACACCGGCTTTTTTCAACACTTCTGGGTTGGCCCAGACCCAGTTGACGCGGTGCACATTGACGGGTGCAGCGACGTAACTCCCTTTGTGTTTCATGACATTGGCGACGACGCCGGGTAGCAAGCTATCCCATTTTTCGGCTTTGGCAACGCTGTCAAGGTTGGCCAACACGCCGTCTTGCGCCCACTCTTGAATGGCGGGGCCTTTGATTTGCGCAGCGGCGGGCGGGTTGCCCGACACAACGCGGCTTTTCAGCACGGTCATGGCGTTGTCACCGCCGCCACCGGCCACGGCAAAGTCTTTCCATGCGTGGCCCTTGGATTCCAGCAGTTTTTTCAACTCGGCGGCGGATTTGGCTTCACCGCCCGAGGTCCAGTAATGCAGCACTTCGACTTCGCCAGCATGGGCTGCCAAGGCAACCACGGCTGCCGTGGCCAACAGGGTGCGCCGAAATAATTTGAACGTTTTCAATGTTGTCTCCTGATTGGGGCGGGATGCCCATGGTTGATGCACGAAGCGCTTG
>CAJBOO010000149.1 GCA_903956845.1 uncultured Burkholderiales bacterium | reverse complement strand
TGCTGGGGTCCACTACAGTTCCAGCCTGGTCACGCAAGGCAATGAAGACGGGCAAATTGGTGAAGATGCTGATGCACGCGGTGATGCAAGCATCAAAGGCTACACCTTATTGAATCTGAAAGCCACTTACCAAGTGCAAAAAGGACTGACCGTGTTTGGCAAGATCAACAACGCCACCAACAAGCGTTATGAAACCTACGGCATGATTGGTGAAAATAACTTTGGAATAGATGGCAACTCAGATCCTGACAATCAGACCATCGCCAAATTCGTCGCCCCCGGTGCTCCACGCACCTTCTTCGTGGGCATGCGCTACCAGTTCTAACAAAGGAACCACAACCCAAGCGCTTGCTTGTAACCTCCCCAGGCAACTGGGGAGGTTTTTTTACGCCCTATACCGACGACTGTCCTTCAATCACTTGGTGTCGCTGCGCCAAATGCACCATGGCGGCCAAAGTGCTTACCTGCAATTTCTCTTTGATTTGGGTCTGGTGGTTGGAAATCGTTTTTTGACTCAAGTGCATCACGTCTGCGCACTCGGCCACGCTGTTGCCTTGGGCCAATAAACGAAAAATTTCATACTCGCGTGAGGTCAAGGAGGCGATTCTGCTGGCCTCATCCGTTTGCACACCCGCCGCTAATTCATCATTCAGGCCAGGGGTTGCAAAGTTTTCACCCCTGAAGACAGCATGCACGGCCCGCACCAACTCCTCAGGCTGTGCGTTTTTGGACACGAAGCCCATCGCGCCTGTTTGCATGGCGCGTTGAACCACAGAGGTGGAGTCATACATGCTGCACACCAACACCCGCGCTGTGGCTTCACGGGCCAATATTTTTTGCAACAACCCCAGTCCGCCCACGCCTGGCATGGACAAGTCGGTGATCGTGACATCGGGCGCATGGGTCACATAGGCTTGGTAGCCTTGGTCCGCGTTGTTGGCCTCAGCCACTACCTCAATGTCCTGGTCTTGGGTCAACAAACGCAAATAACCTGCTCGAACCACCGGATGGTCATCGACCAACAACACTCGAATCATGATGCCACCCCCAAAGGTAAATGGGCCGTGATGGTCAGGCCTTGCCCCACGGCACTGTTCAGTTGCAGACGCCCACCCAAACTGGCCACACGTTCGCGCATGCCCAGCAAACCAAAGCCTGCATGGTTAGCCTCTGTATCCAACATGCCAATGCCGTTGTCCTTGATGGTCAACCGCAAATCACCTGATCGATGTTGGCTGATGTGCACAGTCACTTGGCTGGCCTGCGCATGCCTTGCCACATTGGTCAAAGCTTCCTGCACCAAACGGTAGAGCGTGACGTTCACATAGTCATCCATCTCATCGGGCAGGGCATCGCTCACGCATGTACAAGCCACGCCACTTGTTGCTTGCCATTGGTTACACAAAGCTTGCATGGCCTCAGCAAAACCCATGCTGTCGAGCGCCACTGGGCGCAAGCGTTGCAGCATGTTTCGCGTCATTTGCGATACCTGCTGTGCTGAAGAGGAGATGCGCTGAGCCGACAACAAGATGTCTTGTGGTGACAGTTTTCCCATGGAGAGCACGGCAGCTTCGGTGCGAATGGCGGTACAGGTCTGACCCATTTCATCGTGCAGATCACGGGCCAAGGCTCGGCGCTCGTCTTCTTGGGCGGTGAACAAACGTTGCGCCAAATCGCTGTTGTGCGTCAACAGCTCTTGCACCTTGATTTCCGAACGGATGCGTTCTTGTAATTCGATCTTGGCATCTGAGGTGCGACGCCAGGAATACCAAGCCAATCCCAAGCTCAGGACCAACAAGGCCCAAGGCACTTCATCCAACTGAATGGGCTCGTAGCCACGGCTGAAAATCGAAATCGACTCAGACAATTCGTATTGGGTGGCCAGCAGCCAAAAAACCACCACGATGGCCAAGACCCAGAGCAAATCTTTGTGAGCACGCTTGAGATTCATCAGGCCATTCTAGGCAGGTGTCGTCCTGCCAAATCTTGGTCACTCAAGCAAGGAAAAATTCCCGCTGATCACCAACGGTTGCGCAATTCCCTGAGTTTGACAAACACGGTTTCTTCATCGGGGTTGTCGGGTAAATCAGGAAAGGCTGACTTGAGTTGCGCTTTGACACTGTCTTGGTCTAAGCGAAAAAAAGTGTTGACCTCTCTCTCTAATGCCAAGGTGGTCACCAACGGGTTATGCAGGTCTTGGCCAGTCACTTGGTCGAGCAAGGCTTGCGCACGGGCATTGTCGGGCTCACGGTTCAGGGTGAAACGCAAATTGTTTTCAATGTAGTCGTGCCCTGGATAGATGCGTGTGTTGGCCGGCAGGGCATTGAGTTGTTTGGAGAAAGTGTTGAAAAGTGACTTGGCATTGCCGCCGTTATGACAATTGCCTGCGCCCGCATTGAAAAGCGTGTCCCCAGAAAACAATGCAGGTTGGTCGGTGTGGGCACACAAGCAAATGTGGCACATGGTGTGCCCTGGTGTGTCCAATGCTTCGAGCTCGACGGTTTTACCTACCTTGATGATGTCGCCAGCGATCAAACCGCGAAACATGCCTGGAATGCTGTCCTTGGCCTTGGCATGCGCCAACACTTTGGCGCCAGTGGCAGCCACCACCGCGTCATTGCCGCCAATGTGGTCAAAGTGTTCGTGGGTGTTCAAGATTTGGGTGATGTCCCACCCTTCATCCTTAGCGGCTTGCAAACACTGAGCGCTGCCCAAAGGGTCAATGGCCAGTGCCTCGCCGGTTTCAGGGCAGGCAATGAGGTAGTTGAAGTTGCGGTAGGGGTTGGCAGTCCAAATGTGTTTGACGATCATGTGCAGTCTCGCTGATGGTGACCTTCATCATAGTTTCATCAGAAAGTCACATTCACTGCTTAAGCTTCTCAAGACGACTCACTTGAAGGCGTCAATGAATATCCCTGTATTCCATTCACGCAAAGAGGGGCCGATGCATTACCGAGCTGTTTTCATCTCCGATCTTCACCTAGGCACCCCAGGCTGCCAAGCAGAGGCCTTGCTGGATTTCCTCAAATCCCACAGCAGTGACCATTTGTACCTGGTCGGTGACATCGTAGATGGCTGGCAATTGCGTCGCAAATGGTTCTGGCCTCAAGCCCACAATGACGTGGTGCAAAAGATCTTGCGCCGTGTTCGCAAGGGCTGCAATGTGGTTTACATACCCGGCAACCATGATGAATTTGCACGTGACTTCGTAGACCACCATTTCGGTGGTGTGCAAGTGATGGAAGAAGCCACCCACACCCTGTTGGATGGCAGACGTTTGTGGTTGATACACGGCGACTATTTTGACCCGGTGGTGAAATACGCCAAGTGGTTGGCTTATGTGGGCGACAGTCTGTACGAGTTGACCCTGCGCATTAACCGACACTTCAACCGCATCCGTTCCCGCATGGGTTTGCCCTATTGGTCGTTGTCAGCCTTTTTGAAAGGCAAGGTGAAAAAGGCCCTGAATTTCGTGGCCGATTTTGAAAAAGCCGTGGCCCACGAGGCAGACAAGCGTGGCTATCACGGGGTGGTTTGCGGTCACATTCACCGCGCAGAAATTCGCCTGATTGATGGCATCATTTATTGCAACGATGGCGATTGGGTGGAAAGCCGATCAGCGTTGGTAGAGCATGTGGATGGGCGCTTGGAATTGATTTACTGGGACCAAGTGGTGGATTTCGTACCAACCATTGAACCAGCCATTGCGTCTGCCACTGTTCGGCCAGCGCCCATCCCCGTGGGCATCCCTGTTACCTCTGCAGTGACCCACACCTCGCATTGAAAGCCTCGGTTGCGCCAGGTTTTTTCTGGCTGATATGTGCGCAATTTGTGTCTGCATTGGCAGACAACGCATTGCTTCTGATCACCATGGCTGTGCTGATGGCCCAAGGGTATCCCGCGTTTTGGATTCCGCTTCTCAAATGGATGTTCACTTTGTCCTATGTGGTCTTAGGGCCTTGGGTGGGCGCCTGGGCTGACACATGGCCTAAGCAGCGCGTCATGATGTGGGCCAATGCCATCAAGACCTTGGCTTGCGCCATGTTGATCATGGGTTTGAACCCCTTGCTGTCGTTTGCTTTGGCAGGTTTAGGTGCCGCCATCTATGCGCCTGCCAAGTATGGATTGATCACCGAAATGGAGCCACCCGAGCGCTTGGTGGCTGCCAACGGCTGGATAGAGGTCAGCACAGTGTGTGCAGCCTTGTTTGGTGTCATGTTGGGAGGTCTGTTGGTCTCAGACCATTGGCTATTGAGCGTGGCACACCAATGGATTCAACAAGCCATGCCACTGACCACACCCTACGCCGGTTCTTTAGGCATTTTGCTGATGCTGTATGTCGCTTCCGCTGCGCTGAACACCCGCATCCCTGACAGCGGTGTGCGCTATGCGCCCAGCAGTTGGCATGTCAAAGCGGTTTGGCTTCGATTTCAGTCTGATCACCTCACGCTTTGGCGAGATCCCATGGGCAGCATCAGTTTGTCGGTGACGACCTTGTTCTGGGGCGTTGGCGCCACCTTGCAGTTGTTGGTCTTGGCCTGGGCGCAGGATGCACTGGGGTTGTCATTGACCCAAGCTGCTTATCTGCAAGGTGCCACAGCCCTTGGGGTGATCGCAGGGGCCGCGCTGGCAGCCAAAATCATTGCCTTGTCAAAAGCACCGCAAGTCATTGGCATGGGAATTTTGCTGGGCCTGATGTTGCCTTTGATGTCGGTGGTCACGGATGGGCGCACGGCCATTTTCTTGGTGTTTGCCATGGGTGCTGTGGGCGGATTTTTCGTGGTGCCAATGAACGCCATGTTGCAACACAGGGGCGTTCAACTGCTCAGCGCTGGCAGGTCTATTTCTGTACAAAACGTCAATGAAAATGCCAACATCCTGCTGATGATGGGTGTTTACAGTGCTTTGCTTTATGCCGATTTGAACGTCGAGACATTGACCTGGTTATTGGGTGGATTGGTCACCTTGGGCATGGCATGGATACGTTGGCGATACCAGCGCATGAACAACCAGCCCTCCAACTGACTCACGGCATGGTGAACAAGGCCTGACCCATTTTGATTGGCGTGCCATCCTGGATGTCGTTAGCGAATTGAAAGCCCTTGGGTGCAAAAACGATGATGGTTGAGCCATGCTGAAACCACCCCAATTCCTCACCCTTTCTAAATGATGCATCGCAATCGATGACATCAGGCCCGTGGTATCGGGTGTGCAGCAAGGTATCGATCGCATGCAAACGAATGCTCGCCACCAACACTGCCGCCACTGGCACCAAAGCCACCGGGTGTTTTTGCTCGCCCATTTCCATGCGCAGCAGCGCACGCTCGTTTTTGCAAAACAATTTTTCGACACGCTTGAGCGCGATGGGATTGACGTTCCAGGTGTCGCCAGAAAAATATGTCACTTGCTTGAGCTTGCCATCGCACGGCGCGTGAAAACGGTGATACATGGACGAGGTAATGCGGATGGTCATGAAGACACCGTCTTGCCAATCCGAATGGTCAGTGTCTTGTCCCAGTAAATCGTTCAAGCTGTAGGGAAAGCCTTTGGCTTGATACACAGCACCATCGACCACCTGACCCAATGCGCCCACGATGCCATCACACGGACTGGTGAATACCTGTGGATCAGGATCAACCACACGCGCACCTGGCTTGAGTTCACGGATAAAGCAATCGTGGAGACTTTCAAACGTTGATTTTTTGGCTTCGCTCAAATCCAAATCGGCAAATGACTGCCAAACGGCGATGGACGCATCTTTGATCCATGGGGTTTTGATTTGGCTGAACCAGCCCATGAAATGCGTCAATGCCACACGAGGAATGCGGTTGGTCAACAAAAAATTCAAATCTTCATTGGCACCGATTTTGTGAAACAGCGTACGAATAGTCATCAATTTTTCATCCTTATGTCATACAACGGGGTTTTTGGTCACAAAGGTAACAGCCATGGAAGGTGTGGAATCAATCATGACAATCGCTTTATGGGGTCTCACTGGTGTTTTGGGCATTGCATTGGCAATGAAAATCATTGAACGACTGCAACTGTCTTTGGCTAAGCATCCTTCGCTGGGTGGTCACTTGCGCATGGCCAAGCGGGTTGCCAAATGGATTCCTGGTTACAGCTACGACGAGGCGAAGTGGTTTGCCGCAGACGCTGCCCCGCAAGCCATTGCGGACCAAAGACGCACTGCGCTGCTGAAACTGGGTCAGACGCTGAAGACCAGAAGCCCGAACACATTGGCGCAAACAGAAGCTGCCAAACCCATGGTCTCGGACATGCAACTCATCAGCCAGTACCGCGTGCCGTTCCAATTCCGCAGCTTGCTGTCGCAGCACATTCACACGGGTGGTTTTTGGCGCGAAAGCGAAGGTGCTTGGCTGACCGATTTGGACGGCAACCAGTTCATCGACGTCACAGGTTCTTACGGTGTCAACTTGTTTGGTTTGGACTTTTACAAAAGCTGTATCAAAGAAGGGGCTGCCTTGGCCGACAAATTGGGTCCCGTGCTGGGCTCTTATCACCCCTGTGTGCTGGATAACGTGAAGCAGCTTTGCGACATTTCCGGTCAAGAAGAGGTCTCCTTTCACATGTCGGGCACAGAAGCGGTGATGCAAGCCGTCAGATTGGCCAGGTACCACACCAAAAAGCGCAAGCTCGTGCGGTTCACAGGCGCGTACCACGGCTGGTGGGACGATGTTCAGCCTGGCCCTGGCAACCCGATGCCGCCCTCGAGCGACAGTTTGACCCTCAATGAAATGCACCCCAACACCCTTCGGGTGCTGCGTAATCGCAATGACATCGCCTGTGTGCTGATCAACCCCTTGCAAGCCATGCATGTGAATAAAGCAGCACCAACCGATTCCACCTTGGTCGATGGCAGTCGCCAAGTGCATTACGACCGAGAAGCCTACACAGCATGGCTGGCCGAGTTGCGACAAGTGTGCACAGACAAAGGCATCGCTTTGATCATGGATGAGGTGTTCTTGGGATTCAGATTGGCAGCAGGTGGTGCGCAAGCCTATTTCAATGTCAAAGCAGACATGGTGACTTACGGCAAAACCTTGGGCGGCGGACTGCCTGTGGGTGTGGTGTGTGGTCAGTCGCGCTGGATGAAGCGATTCAATGATGACAACCCAGGGGACATTTGCTTTGCACGTGGTACTTTCAACGCGCATCCTTATGTGATGACCACCATGAACGTGTTTTTGAATCGATTGAAAACACCTGAGATCCAGAGCCTGTATGCGAACGCCACTGCGCTGTGGCAAAGCCGCCAAGACAAACTCAATCAAGCACTCCAAGCGGCTGGCTTGCCTGTCAAGGTGGCTGGCATGGAAACGATTTGGTCGGTGCTGTATGACAAACCGAGTCGCTACAACTGGATGCTCCAGTACTATTTGCGAGAACAAGGCATCGCCCTCAGCTGGGTGGGTTCGGGACGCATGATCTTCAGCTTCAACATGGATGACACGGTGTTTGACATGTTCTGCAAGCGCTTCGTGACCGCCGCCCAACGCATGAATGACGATGCGTGGTGGTGGACACCTGCGAATGAAACAAACCGCAACATCCGCCGAACAGTTTTTCGGGAAATGTTGCGGTTCAGGTGGGCTTGAGAAAAATCAGTTGTGAGCTGTGTTGACGTGGATCATGGGGTCAATGCGCTCACCGCGCATCAAATACAAGGGTGCTTTGTGGTACAGGATGATGTCGTGCACTGGGTCGGTGATGATCTTCAGACCCCAAGCCACACCCGCCATCAGGCTTTCTTGTTTCCACAATTGCAGCACCCTGAACAACAAACCAGCCATGCCTAAAAATAACCATGCCATCGCGGTCATGCGAATGGGGGTGTCTTCATAAGCTGCAGGCACTGCCCAGCTCAAGAATTCAGGCGTCCAAAACGCCATGACTGGCACTGCCGCACAAATGCTGAGCAGCACAATTTTGCGATTCAAGTTGTAACCCACCTTGATTTCTTCTTTGAACTCATGGGTGACTTGATTCACTTCGTCAAAGCCTTTGGGTTCGAAGAAGAAGTGACCCATTTGACGGGTGGTCATGGAAATCAACCACGCGACCAAGGCAGACACCACAGGATCAATGAACAAATACACATAGGCCACCAAAAACGAAATGGCGCTGATCAAATGCAAGGTTTGATTGATGCGGCTGTGGTGGTAAAAACGATGGTCATCCCAGCGTTGGGTTTTGAGGGTCTGCAACAGTTGGTTCATGAAAGCTCCTGATTGATGGACATTGCCACTGAAATGTCACGCTTTCGCATGAAAATTTCGTGACATCGTTTCGCTTTTCAAATAAATCTGCTCAGACGCCTAGCGACACGAAATTGTCATCAAACTGTTGCAATTGCAGTTCACAGTACAAGCATGAACACAGATGCACACATCCAAGTCGAGCGGATTGGCACGCAGCGTCCCCACCTCCACATCGCAGTCGTGACTGAAACATACCCACCCGACATCAATGGGGTGGCTCATACGCTGTCCAAAATGGTGGAAGGGTTGCAACTCAAAGGCCACGCCCCGGTCCAAACCAAGTCCCCGGTTTTGACTTTAAGCCATCGCAACCAACAACCGTTGCAACAGAAACAACTGAAAACAAAGGTTTTGTCCCCGCTGAAGGTTCTGTTTATGCTGACTTGTTAGCGAAAAAGAAAAAGAAAGAAGAAGTGGAAAAAGAAAGCGGGTATCGCCCATACGAAAGTTGGGCTTCTGGTAGTGGTGG
>CAJBOO010000148.1 GCA_903956845.1 uncultured Burkholderiales bacterium | reverse complement strand
GTTTGCAGCCAGTCAGCCACTGGCTGGTCGCGACCCGTCAGGGCCCGCAATTCGGGCTCGTAGTGCGGGTTGGGCTACATGCGTACGTCGAACACGAAGTCGGCATGCACAGGGATGCCGCGCTTGAACGCAAACGACTCAAACATCAGCGTCAACTGCGCGCTGGGTGCACAGACCAAGGCATGCACATAGCTTTGCAGTTTGGATGCACGCAGCAAACTGGTGTCGATGATGTGAGACTCTTCGCGCAAATCGGACAAGAGCTGGCGCTCGAGTTCAATCGCCGCCACCAAGTCCCGGGCGGAATGCGCACCATTGCTGGCACCATGCGACAAAGGGTGGTTGCGCCGCGTTTCAGAAAAGCGGTGTACCAAGGTGTCGGTGCTGGCATCCAAAAACAGCAGGCGGACATTCACTTCTTGGGCGCGCAGCTGGGCCAGTTGAGCGGGCACCAGGTGCAAAGCATTGGCGCTTCGCACGTCCATGGCGATGGCCACCTTGGCCTGTTCTTTTTGGTCTTCCAGTTGGACAAACGGCAGCAACAACTCGGGCGGAAGGTTGTCCACGCAGTAATAGCCCGCGTCTTCTAAAGCATGAATGGCAATCGACTTGCCCGACCCAGCCATGCCTGTGATCAGCACCAATTCGCGTTTCATGCTTTGGTGCCTTTGCCCTTGGCTTTGCTCACCGCCATGCTCGCCAGCATCTCGCGGGCGTGGGCATGGGTGGTGTCGGACAAGCGCTCGCCGCCCAACATGCGTGCGATCTCTCGCACGCGTTCTTCGCCTTGCACACTGTCCACCGCGCTGAAACTGCCTTGCTTGTCGCTTTGTTTGGACACCACCCAGTGGTGGTCTGCACACGCAGCCACTTGCGGCAAGTGCGTGACCGCCAACACCTGGCGGTCGCGTCCGAGTTGCTTCATGAGGCGACCCACGGTCTCGGCCACCGCGCCGCCCACGCCCGAGTCGACCTCGTCGAAGATCAGGGTTTGGGCTTGCCCCAACTGGCTGGTGGTCACGGCAATTGCCAAGGCGATGCGCGACAACTCGCCGCCAGACGCCACTTTGCCCACGGGACGCGGCGTGCTGCCTGCGTGTCCCGCGACCAAAAACTGCACTTCTTCCAAACCATGGCTGGCGGGTTCGGCCAAGGCCTCGAGGCTCACCTCAAAGCGCCCGCCTTGCATGCCAAGCGCTTGCATGGCTTGGGTGATGCTCGCGGCCAATTTGGGTGCGGCCACGCCACGGGCTTTGCCAAGCTTGCGGGCTTCGGTCATAAAAGCGTTGTGGGCAGCTTGCTCAGCGCTTTCCAACGCAGCCAAATCGGCAGCCGCGTCTAAGCGCTGCAACTCGGTTTGCCAAGCTTGGTAGAGCTCGGGCAGTTCTTCTGGAGAGCGCTTGTAGCGGCGTGACAAGGACACCCACAGGCTCAGGCGTGTATCGAGCTCGGCCAAGCCTTGGGGGTCCAAGTCGGCGCGACGCAGCCAAGCTTGCACGCTGTGAGCCACATCTTCGGCTTGGGCCAGTGCAGAGCCGAGTTGATCGGCCAGTGCCTGGAACTCGGGCTCGATGCTGGCCTGGTCTTGCAAAGCGTTTTGCGCATGCACCAATGACAGCGTGGCACCCGTGCTGTCGTCTTGCAGGTGGTTGAGGGCAGATTGCGCTGCTTCCATCAGGGACTGTGCATGCGACAAACGGCTGTGCTGGGTGTTGAGCTCTTCCCATTCGTGGGCCTGTGGCGACAACTTATCGACTTCACCGATTTGCCAGCTCAAGCGTTCGCGTTCTTGTTGCAGATGTTCTTGGGCCAGTTTGGCGTGGGACACAGTTTGCTGTGCTTGCCGCCATTGGGCCCACAACGTTTGCAAGCTGTGGGTTTGAATGCCGGCATATGCGTCAAGCAGGCCCCGCACCGCGACCGGGCGTGTCAGGCTTTGCCAGGCATGCTGGCCGTGGATGTCAACCAGCTGATCGCCGATGTCGCGCAGTTGTGTGGCCGTGGCCGCACTGCCATTCACCCAAGCGCGGCTTTTGCCTTGCGCGTCGATGCTGCGCTTGAGCAGCAGCACCTCTTGTGCCTCAAATCCGTTGTCTTCCAGCCAAGCCACCAGGCTGGGGGTCAGGGCAAATTCAGCGCTGATCTCGGTGCGGCTGGCGCCTTCGCGCACCACGCTGGCGTCCGCACGGGCACCCAAGACCAATTGCAGTGCATCCACCAAAATGGATTTGCCCGCACCTGTTTCACCGCTCAATACCGAAAAGCCTCCCGATAAATCGAGGGCGAGTTCTCGCACGATCACAAAGTCGCGCAAGGCAATGCGTAACAAACTCATGAGCCACCCTCGTTCCAATGCAGTTTTTGACGCAGTGTGTCAAAGTAACTCCAACCCCGGGGGTGAAGAAAGACCGCGTTGTGGGGTGATTTGCGCACCTTGACCTGGTCACCGATGTGCAGTGTGGACAAGGATTGCATGTCGAAATTGGCACTGGCGTCGCGCCCAGCCACCAACTCGATGACGATTTCGGCCGGGTCAGCCAGCACCAAAGGACGGTTAGAGAGGGTGTGCGGCGCAATGGGCACCATCACCAAACCGGCCAAAGACGGTTGCAGCATGGGGCCGCCAGCAGACAAGGCGTAGGCGGTGGAACCCGTGGGTGTGGCGATGATCAGGCCATCGGCACGTTGGTTAGCCACGAAATGCCCATCCACGGTCACGCGCAACTCAACCATGCCTGAGGTGGCACCGCGGTTGACCACCACGTCGTTCAGGGCAAACGCGTCAAACACGCAGGCGCCATCGCGCCAGACCTGCCCGTGCATCAACATGCGGCGGTCTTCCTCAAAGTCGCCATGCAACATGGGTTGCAATGTGGATTCGATCTGGTCGACCGCGATGTCGGTGATGAAGCCCAAGCGGCCTTGGTTGATGCCAATCAGGGGCACGCCATGCGGAGCCAGTTGGCGACCATAGCCCAGCATGGTGCCGTCGCCACCGAGCACGATGGCCAAATCGCAGGCCTTGGCCACACCCGCCAGATCCAGGGTGGGCAGATCGGACAAGCCGGTGTGGGCAGCGGTTTCTTGCTCGATGGAGACCGCCATCCCTTGCTGGCCCAACTTCTGCGCCAAAGCCTGCAAGATCGGCTTGGCTGTCAAGGCCGTGCTGGGGTTGGCGCTGGGGTGGTGTTTACCCATCAGGGCAATGTGGCGGAACATCGGGTTCATGGGCAAATTACATCATTAAAATCGGTCGAAAGGATGACCATGCTGGATGACCGTGCAAAGTTGCTGTTGAAGACCCTGGTTGAGCGCTATATCGCCGACGGCCAGCCAGTGGGATCGCGCACCTTGTCACGTGCCAACGGCATCGAATTGTCGCCAGCCACGGTGCGCAACGTGATGGCCGACCTGGAAGAGCTGGGCTTGATCGTCAGCCCCCACACCTCGGCAGGCCGCATCCCCACCGCCCGTGGTTACCGCTTGTTTGTCGACACCATGCTCACCGTTAACCGGGAAAACTTCCAAACAGCCAGTTTGGTGCCAGAGCAACCGCAAAAAGTCATTGCCAGTGCTGCCAACCTCCTCTCTAACCTGTCGAATTTCGTCGGCGTGGTCATGGCGCCGCGCCGCGGTTCGGTGTTTCGACACATTGAGTTTTTGCGGTTGTCAGAAAAGCGGGTCTTGGTCATCATCGTCTCGCCCGATGGCGATGTGCAAAACCGGGTCATCTTCACCGACACCGACATCAACCAGTCGCAGTTGATCGAGGCTTCCAACTACCTCAACACGCATTTCGTTGGCATGGGCATCGAGCAGGTGCGCGAGCGTTTGCAAGCCGAGGTGGAGAGCTTGCGCAGTGAAATCGCTGCTTTGATGCAAGCGGCGGTGCAAGTGAGCTCGGAAGCCATGAGCCAGTCGCAAGACGAAGTCGTGATCAGCGGCGAGCGCAACCTCTTGTCGGTGTCTGATTTTTCCAGTGACATGGGGCAGCTGCGCCGAGCCTTCGATTTGTTTGAGCAAAAAGCGCAGCTCATGCGCTTGCTCGATATCTCTTCGCAGGCCGAGGGCGTGCGCATCTACATCGGCGGCGAGAGCCAAACTGTGCCCTTTGAAGAACTCTCGGTGGTGAGCGCCAATTACGAGGTCGACGGCCAAGTGGTCGGCACCTTAGGTGTGATTGGACCCACCCGCATGCCCTATGACCGCATGATTCAAATCGTGGACATCACCGCCAAGCTGGTCAGCAATGCCTTGAGTCACAAGTGACAACACACTGATGTGTCACGTTCGATCAGGTGGCTTTTGCGTCCCTCAGCTGCGCGTGGATATGTCGCCAAGCGCTGATCCCCAAAGCCAACAACAACCCCCATGCCAAACCACCCAGCGTTGCGATGAGCGCAACGAACCCGGGTTCGGGTGAAACATTCACCACAGACATGGGTGTGACCAATCGGGTGCCATGCGATTGAGCATCCAAAAGCGATATTTCAAGGGTTTGTGCCTTCTCTTGCATGAGCTGGACTTCTTCAGACATCCGCAAATGGGTCGTCAGCACAAACGCACTGGCGGCGAATGTTTGGTCTCTCACCTTGGCAAGATTGATTTGTTGTTGGAAGTCCTGGTGCGTCTTTTCGATGGACTTGAGTTTGCCCTGAAGCGCTGCAAGCTCATTGCGTTTGATCGTGGTTGCAGGCTGGTTTAGGGCCGACTGTTGGGCGGCAATGGCTTCGATCACTGTTTGCAAGCAGATCCGCGCTTGTGATTCAGTGGGCAAGGTGACCGATAGCTGAAGAAAGCTGGCATTTCTGTCAATCTTGGAACGGACAATATCCTTCAAGCTGACTTCAAGCGCCTCAGTCCTGTCAGGTTGGCAGGCTTGCAATGCAGGGGGCGAAAAATACAAAGGCAACTTGATTTTTTCGTTCAATTCTTGAATGCTTTCAACCGGTTTGCCCGCTGTGCTCGCCATGGCCAGACTGCCAGTTGCCTCATGTTTATCAGGGGCAAAAAAGATGAACAGCAGCCCCAGTAGCAAGCCGATCAAACCGCATGCACCCAACAAAAATCGGTGGGATTTGAAAAAAAAGAGGACTTGAGTGATGTCGAGGACCTCTTCTGAGAGAGAGGTTTGAGGCTGAATTTGCATCGGACAATTATGGACGATGCAAAGCGAATAAATTTATTGAATTAATCAGTCAAAGATACAAATTAAATCAAGGCTTGAGGGCAAGCTGCTTGCGCGTTGAC
>CAJBOO010000147.1 GCA_903956845.1 uncultured Burkholderiales bacterium | reverse complement strand
CTTTTATGGCTTGCACCGACTTGTCTTCCACCATCAAGTGCGGCGCCATCACGATGCAAGCGGTCACTGGAAACTGTGCGGCATGCAACAAGGCAATGCTTCCACCGTCCGAATGCCCCACCAACACCGGGTTGGCTACGCCCCATGCGTGAAGCAAGGCAGGCAGCACTTGCCAAGCTTCTTGGTGCATGTAGTCAGGCTGCAGGCGGTTCGCACCGCGCACGTCGGGGATGGCGTCAGACTGGCCGTAACCCCGCCGCGAATATACCCAACCCGCACGACCAGTGGCATCACAGACCTGAGCCGGCCAGTCGCCAGCGCGGGTTTGCCACATCGCGACCGAGCCCAAACCTTCGTGCAAAAAAACCAAAGGGGCTTTGTCCATGGGGCCTGGGATGGCTTGAACTTCGTGGCGAACGCCTTGGACGGTGGTGAATGGCATGGGGCCATCTTAAATGTTGAACCCATCCAAAATGAATTCAAAAGAATTGATTTCTTGTCATCCAACCTCAAGAAAACGAGCATAGACTCACGACAGCTGATGAATTACATTGTTTGAGTTTTTACCTCACGTAACCCCCCATGGAAGACACGGTTCCCGACGATGCTGCTCACCTGAAAAACCTGCGCTTGGCTGCTGGTTTGGATTTGGCGCAACTCGCCGTGTTGTCCAACCTGTCTGCGGGGCAAGTGCGGCAGCTGGAAGAGGGCGGTGAGTCGCTTTTTTACTCCGCGCAAATCAAAGCCCAGTCGATGCGCCGCGTGATTCGCCTGTTGGAAACACCTGCCGAGCTGGACAAGGAAGTGGACAGCGCGGGCTCACCAAGCTTGCGCAGTTCCACCAGCGTGATCGACGACATCATTCGTTTGTCAGAGAAAAGCCTCAAGAGCACGGTTGTGCATTCCGATGTGCGTCGCCGACGTGGCGTCAATGTCGTGTGGCTGGCGTCAGGTGCGCTGGCCGTTGGCGTGTTTGGATTCGCCGTTTGGCAGTCGAATCAATCGGCTTCGCACCGCTTGTACTCGGAATGGGTGGAGCCGCTGTCCTCCCAAGTCAATGCTGAAACTGCAGCGCCAGTGCCTCAAGCCATGCCCGAGGAGCCACCCCCTTACAAAGCCGACAAGCTGACCACCGAAGCCGTGTCGCCGACGTCAGTTACGCCCATGGCCGCTGCGGCACCCGCACCTGCACCGCCCCTGGCAACCACGGCCACACCGGTGACCACCGCCAGCAGCACGTCCACCCCATGCGCAAACAACTCGTCTGAGCCAGCGCGCATCGCCAACTTGGCAGTCAAGCCCACCAAGCCCGGTAACTATGTGTACTTGGTTGCCAACAAGACCATGGACATTTGCGTAGACGACGGCAAGCACAAGCAAACCCTGGTCACGCTCAAACCAGGCGCGGGACGCACGGTGCATGGTTCATCACCATGGACCATCGCCGCCCAAGACCTGAGTTCAGTCCAAATTTACTTCCAGGGCGCCAAGGTCGGGTTGCCCGCTGATGCTGGTCAGCGCATTCTTTTGAACGAACAAGCCTTAGCCCCTTGAATATTTGCCACAATAGGCACCTTCAAGCACTCGCCCGAGTGGTGAAATTGGTAGACACAGCGGACTTAAAATCCGCCGCTTGCTGAGAGGCGGCGTACCGGTTCGATTCCGGTCTCGGGCACCACGCCAGGAATTCCCATGATCAAACCCCTTGCAGCGTTCATTGGCTTATGCCTGGCAGGTCAAGCACACGCTGACAAATCCGACTGGTTGGTGGTGGCTGCCAACGACAAATCCGGCGATTACATTGCCGCCACCGTTGCAGACAACGACAAAGACTTTTTGGCCTACCGCTGCTTCAAGGAGTTGCAGCTGTGCAGCATTGCTTTGCGCAGCACCATCAAGTGCGAAGACAAAGCCAAATACCCCATGTTGGTGAATTCCGACTCGGGCTCGTTCGCCATTGAAGGCACCTGCACCCTCAACAAAGGCAATTACGAACACATCTTGACGCCTTATATTCAAATCCGAGACGTGCTGGTCAAGGGCGAGGGGATTTTTGGCATCGCCATTCCCATGGCTTCGGGCGAGTTCAAGGCCATTCGCTTCAAGCTCAGAGGGGCATCCGAAGCCATGCTGGAAGTCACCGCCAAAACCAAGAAATTAGGCGACAGCAAGCTCTCCGACACCTTCTGAGGACCCGCGCAGCGGCCCGGTTGGGGGCCACTGCTATCATGCTTTCATGTCGAAATACACCACCACCTTTGAAATCCATGTGCATGGCAATGTGCCCCTGCGCGAGGAAGTCACTTTCGAGCAAATCCAAGACGCTTTGCGTTCGGTATGGATGTATGCCGGCGCTCGCTCACTAAGCGAAGGTGCCGACAGTTTTTACGAAGAAGAGCCTGGCATCCGCTTTGATGAAAACGAGCACTTGCTTCAAATGTGCTGGACCATCAAAGGCGAAGACGATTTCCGCCAAGCCTTGGACGACATGTGCATGGGCTTGAACGACCTGACCTTGTCTGGGGCGGCATTGGAAGTCACTTTTTACGACTCCGAGTTTGACGAGGAAGACGAGGCGCAAGGCCGCGATTCACGCGACGATTTCTTGATGTTGTTCGTGGGTCCCACCCCTGCGGCCATCATGCAAGTGCAGCGCGATTTGCTGGTGCAAGACCTGGTCAACCTGATGGAGCGCCACTTTGACGCCTCCGAGTTGAGCGAGGTGGTGCTTGAGGTGGACAAACTCTTCAGCAAGCGCTTTGATTCACTCGTCAGCTCTCTGGAAATCAGCAAGCCACCACGCGGTTCTGGCGGCTCGGGTGGCGCAGGTCACGGCGGACGTCGCCCCCGACATTTGCATTGATTTCCCCCGCTTAAACAGCGGCGGTGTTCACTGTCAGTGCAGACCGTGGCAACCACATGTCTGCCGCGTGTTGCAAATTACCCATGTCACCCGTGGCGAACAGCGTGATGCCACCGCTGCCCGACACCGCCAGCAAGCCCTTGTCCGCCAACACCTTGTGTGCATGACGTGCAACGGGCGCGCCGGTGTCCACGATCTGCACAGCATCACCCACCAACGCACGCAATGTGTGAGCCGCGAATGGGTAGTGGGTGCAACCCAACACCAAGGTGTCGATGTGCCCAGGGGCATGGCCAAACGCGCCCATGGCAGCCACATGTTGTTCACACAGGGCCAAGACTTGCGAGGCGTCGTTGCGCTGCCATTGCTGCTCGATGGCATCGGCCAAACCCTCACAGCCTTGCAGCACAAACACGGTGTCTGAGCCCATGCCCTTGAGCAGGGTTTGGAATTTTTCACTCTTCAAGGTTGCTGGCGTGGCCATCACGCCCACCCGTTTGGTCTGACTCAAGGCGGCCGCGGGCTTGATGGCTGGCTCGACCCCCAAGATAGGCAGGTCGGGCATGGTCTGGCGCAAGTCGTGGATGGCCAGGGCTGTTGCGGTATTGCAAGCCACCACCAGCGCTTTGATGCGGTGCGTGCCATGCAGGAATTGCAAGATGCGTTGGGCCCGGTTTTGCACGAAGACGGCATCTCGCTCGCCATAGGGCGCATGCGCACTGTCGGCCACATAAACAAAACGCTCGTGCGGCATTTGCCCTTGCAGGGCTTGCAAGATACTCAGGCCGCCCACACCGCTGTCAAACACGCCGATCGGGTCAGTCGCTGGCAACGAAGGGGTGTCGCTGGCCGTCGGGCGTGTGGGCAAGGGGGCTTGGGGATTCACTGGCTCTTGACCGCAATGCCCTTGAACTCGCCACTGGCGATGCGCTTGGACCACTCGGCAGGGCCGGTGATGTGCGCACTGGTGCCACCTGCATCCACCGCCACGGTGACCGGCATGTCCACCACATCAAACTCGTAAATGGCTTCCATGCCAAGGTCGGCAAAGCCCACCACCTTGGCATGCTTGATGGCTTTGCTCACCAAATAAGCCGCCCCACCCACCGCCATCAGATAAGCACTTTGGTGCTTTTGAATCGCTTCAATCGCGGTCGGGCCGCGCTCGGCCTTGCCCACCATGGCGATCAAACCGGTTTGCGCGAGCATCATCTCGGTGAATTTGTCCATGCGGGTGGCGGTGGTCGGGCCTGCAGGGCCCACGGCCTCGTCGCCAACCGGGTCGACCGGGCCGACGTAATAAATCACGCGGTTGGTGAAGTCCACTGGCAACGGCTCGCCCTTGGCCAGCATGTCTTGGATGCGTTTGTGGGCAGCGTCTCGGCCGGTGAGCATTTTGCCGTTGAGCAACAGCGTTTGACCGGGTTTCCAAGCCGCGACTTGCGCCTTGGTCAAGGTGTTGAGGTCCACGCGTTGGCTTTTCTGGGTGTCGGGGGTCCAGTCCACCTTGGGCCACAGGTCAAGCGATGGCGGGTCGAGGTAAACCGGGCCCGAGCCGTCCATCACGAAGTGCGCATGGCGGGTCGCGGCGCAATTGGGGATCATGGCCACGGGCTTGCTCGCGGCATGTGTCGGGTACATCTTGATCTTCACGTCCAGCACGGTGGTCAGGCCGCCCAAGCCTTGTGCGCCTATGCCCAGGGCATTGACCTTGTCCATCAGTTCCAGGCGCAGCTCTTCGGTTTGAGACAGTTGGTCACCCTTGGCGGCCTTGGCTTGCAATTCGTGCATATCCAGGTCGTCCATCAGGCTTTCTTTGGCCATCAGCACGGCTTTCTCTGCGGTGCCACCGATGCCAATGCCCAGCATGCCGGGCGGGCACCAACCCGCGCCCATGGTGGGCACGGTTTTCAATACCCAGTCCACCAGCGAGTCGCTGGGGTTGAGCATGACCATCTTGCTTTTGTTTTCGCTGCCGCCGCCTTTGGCCGCGACCGTGACTTCCAGGGTGTCACCCGGCACAAGCTCGGTGAAGATGACCGCAGGCGTGTTGTCGCCGGTGTTTTTCCGAGCGAAGTGCGGGTCGGCCACCACGCTGGCACGCAAGCGGTTGTCCGGGTGGTTGTATGCGCGGCGCACGCCCTCGTTGATCGCGTCGTCCAGGCTGCCCTTGAAACCCTCCAAGCGCACGCCCATGCCGACTTTCAAAAACACGTTCACGATGCCCGTGTCTTGGCAAATCGGGCGGTGGCCCGTGGCGCTCATTTTGCTGTTGGTCAGGATTTGCGCAATCGCGTCTTTGGCTGCCGCGCTTTGCTCGCGCTCGTAAGCGCGGGCCAAATGGGCGATGTAGTCGGCAGGGTGGTAATAGCTGATGTATTGCAGGGCCGCTGCAACGGATTCAATCAGGTCGTGTGAGGTGATGGTGGTCATGACGCAGGTTCAGTGGTGTGCGTCGGCTTCGTGGCCAATGACGCGGGTTTGGTTCAGGAGTTTGTCGGTGAAAGCAATGGCCATGGCGCTTAGCAAGAAGGCGATGTGGATGATGGTTTGCCAGACCAACACTTTTTCATCGTAGTTGGCCGCGTTGATGAAGGTTTTGAGCAAGTGGATGGAGGAGATACCAATGATGGCCATGGCCAATTTCACTTTCAGGACCGAGGCGTTGACATGGCTGAGCCACTCGGGCTGGTCGGGGTGACCCTCCAGATCCATGCGGCTGACAAAGGTTTCGTAGCCCCCGACGATGACCATGATCAGCAGGTTCGAGATCATGACCACGTCAATCAGGGCCAGCACCACCAGCATGATCACCGTTTCGTTCAGCGAGGTCAGTGGCACGTCGGACTTGTAGCCGATGCTGGTGACCAGGGCCTGCAGAGCAGTTTGACTGCCAAAGACTGCTTCGATCAGGTGGACCAGTTCAACCAGAAAATGAAAGACGTACACCGCTTGTGCCGCGATCAGGCCAATGTACAGAGGCAGCTGCAGCCAGCGGCTGGCAAAGATCATGCGCGGCAAGGGGCGCATGGACGGGGAAGCTCTGCGTTGGGGTTCAGACATGTCGGGCTATTGGAAAAAGCTTAAATTGTAGGCCCTGACTTCCTCGCTTGATGCTCATCAGCCCCCTGGGGCGTGGGCCTGGG
>CAJBOO010000146.1 GCA_903956845.1 uncultured Burkholderiales bacterium | reverse complement strand
CCCAGGTGCAGTGGCCGGCCGACTGCGTGCCTACAAAACATGGCGTCCCATGGAACAAGCCACCATGAGTTATGGCTATGGTTTGTCCACCAGCCTGTTTCAGTTGGCCCAGGCCTACACGGCGTTTGCGCGTGATGGTGAAGTCGCAGCGGTGAGCTTGATCAAGCGCCAAGACAAAACCGCTGGTGTGCGGGTCATGAGCGCACACAATGCCGCAGCCGTTCGAAACATGCTGCACATGGTGACTGGCCCTGGTGGCACAGCGCCCAAGGCACAAACCATGGGGTATTCGGTGGGCGGCAAAACAGGCACGGCTCACAAATTGGATGGAAAAAGTTACGCCAATAAAAAGTACCGCGGGTTTTTTGTTGGCATGGCACCGATTGAAAACCCTCGCATCGTGGTGGCCGTGATGATCGATGAGCCCACAGCAGGTCGCTACTTCGGTGGTGATGTGGCCGCACCAGTTTTCAGCCAAACCGTGCAGCAAACCCTGCGCATGCTGGAAGTGCAGCCAGACATGGCGGTCAAGCCGCAAGTGGTCGCCAAGGCCGAAGAGGAGTCGTTTTGATGCGGCACCTGCAGACACCTGAGCAAGCCGCACAGTGGTTGCGCGGATTGGTGCAGGGTCAACTGCACTCAGACAACCGACGCATTCGCTCGGGAGACGGATTTCTGGCATGGGTGGGTCAATCCACCGACGCACGCCACCATGTGGTTCAGGCATTGCAACAAGGTGCCAGCGCTTGCTTGGTCGAAGCACAAGGGCTGGAAGCCTTCGAAGCGATTCAAGATTTGGCACTGCATGACGCACCCATTGCCAGTGTGGGTCAACTCAAAGCCGCCAGTGGGTGGATTGCAGATGCCTACCATGAGCACCCCAGTCAAAAGCTCAAGATGCTGGCTGTCACCGGCACCAACGGCAAAACCACCACCGCCTGGTGGTTGTCGCAGGCGCTGACGCAATTGGGCGAGCGTTGCGCTGTGGCGGGCACCTTGGGCTTGGGTGAACCCGGGCAGATGAAAAGCACGGGACTCACCACCCCAGACCCCTTGGCCTTGCATGCGCAGTTGAGTGACTGGCTGCAAGCGGGCGTGAAAGCATGTGCCATCGAGGCTTCCTCCATTGGCATCGAAGAACACCGGTTGAATGGTGTCCAGTTGCGCACGGCGATATTCACCAACTTTTCCCAAGACCACCTCGATTACCACGAGAGCATGGCAGCCTATTGGCAAGCCAAACAACGCCTGTTTGATTGGCCTGGATTGCGCGCAGCCGTGGTCAATGTTGATGATGCCAAGGGCCCAGCCTTGGTTTCGCATTTGCAGCAACTCGGACATTGCAAGGTGTGGACCTTGTCCATGCATGGCGACGCCCATTTGGTTGCTCGACACATTCAAACGCATCCGCAGGGCATGTCCTTTGAAGTGGTTGAAGGCGCAGAAGCTCAGGTCGTGCACATGCATGCCATCGGTGCGTTCAATGTCATGAACTTGCTGGGTGTGATCGCCACCTTGCGTGACTTGGGGTATTCGTTGCACAGCGCCGCCCAGGCTTGCAGTGGGCTGCAAGCAGTGCCTGGACGCATGCAACGTCTGGGTGATGATGGGCAACCTGCGGTCGTGGTGGATTACGCCCATACCCCCGATGCTGTTGAGCAGGCCTTGACAGCCTTGCGGCCATGGGTCGCAGCGCGTCAAGGGCGGCTCATTTGCCTGTTGGGTTGCGGCGGTAACAGAGATGCCAGCAAACGCGCACCCATGGCACGCATGGCAGAGCAGTTGGCCGATGTGGTGTGCTTGACCAGCGACAACCCGCGCCATGAAGATCCGCAAGACATCTTGATGCAGATGTGTGCAGGCATGCAGCATCCCGAAAAAGCCATTCAAGAATCAGACCGTGCGAAAGCCATTGCAAACATGGTGGCCTCAGCACACGCGCAGGACGTGGTGTTGATTGCTGGCAAGGGACACGAGACATACCAAGAAATCCAAGGTGTCAAACACGGCTTCAGCGATGCAGACCATGCCGCTTTGGCCCTGCACCATTGGGGGCGAGCATGAACATACCCATGCAATTGACCTTGCAACAAATGCACGCCTGGCTGCCAGGCAGTCGCCTCGTGGGAGACCCCGCCGCAACGGTTGCCCGTGTGCACACAGACAGCCGATCGGTGCAGCCTGACGATCTGTTTGTGGCCTTGCAAGGTGAGCGGTTTGATGCGCATGCGTTTTTGCCCCAGTTGACAGCCCAGGGGGTCAAGGTGGCCCTGGCGCAACACGGCTTGGCGCAAGCTGGGTTGATGGGCCTGGAAGTACCAGACACGAAAGTGGCCTTGTCTCAATTGGCCAGCGCTTGGCGCCAAACATTCAACATCCCCATGATCGCGGTGACCGGTAGCAACGGCAAGACAACCGTCACCCAAATGATTGCCAGCATTTTGCAGGCCTGGCAAGGCGAGCATTCCTTGTCCACCCAAGGCAATTTCAACAACGATATTGGCGTGCCGTTGACGTTGCTGAGGTTGCGCCCACATCACCAGGTCGCTGTGCTCGAGTTGGGCATGAACCACCCAGGTGAAATTGAACAACTGGCCACATGGACCGCACCCACCGTGGCTGTGGTGAACAACGCGCAACGTGAACACCAGGAGTTCATGCAAACCGTGGCTGCCGTTGCGCTTGAAAACGGCATGGTGATCAAGGCCTTGTCTGCACAAGGTATCGCCGTCTTTCCCAACACCGATGCCCATCAGGGTGTTTGGCGCGATTTGGCTCAAGCGCGGCGGGTCATCGACTTTGGTGACACGCAAGCAGCAGTGCATGCCACGTCAGCCACGTGGCAAGGTCTGCATTGGGCTTTGGTGGTTCAGACGCCGCTGGGCACGTTTGAAGCCACATTGGCTGTTGCAGGTGAACACAATGTGCACAACGCATTGGCTGCTTGTGCTGCTGCGGTTGCAGCGGGTGTGCCATTGCAAGCCATTCAAACAGGCTTGACTCAATTCCAAGCCGTGGCAGGTCGATCTAAAACACTGCCCATCCAATGGGCCGGTCGAGACATCACATTGGTGGACGACACCTACAACGCCAATCCGGATTCCGTCAAAGCTGCCATCGATTTACTGGCCATGTCGCCAGGCCCTCGGTTGTTGGTCTTGGGTGACATGGGAGAGGTGGGCGCGCAAGGGCCTGCATTCCACGATGAAATCGGACGACATGCCCAGCAAGCAGGCATTGAACATCTGTTCACACTGGGCGAACTCAGCCAGCACAGTGCCAAGGCATTCGCAGGCGCACAACATGGCAACAGCATGGAAGACATACAACACATGGTGGATCAACTTTTGCCTGAGGTCACCACCGTGTTGGTGAAAGGCTCGCGGTTCATGCGCATGGAGCGATTGGTTCAACACCTGTTGGCCAATCCATCTCCCAGCGCGACAAACACAGTCAAGGAGGCATCATGCTGCTGACCTTGGCCCAATGGCTGTTGGGCATCTGGCCTGACTATGGCTTTTTGCGGGTGTTTCAATACCTGACGTTTCGCGCAGTGATGGCGGCCATGACAGCCTTGTTGATTGGCTTGGTTGCAGGCCCTGCGGTGATACGCAAATTGGTGTCTTTGAAGATCGGTCAACCCATCCGCGGATATGGCATCGAAGCCCATTTGAGCAAATCGGGGACGCCGACCATGGGCGGCGTGTTGATCTTGTTGTCCATCGCATTCTCCACGTTGCTGTGGGATGATTTGTCCAACCGCTTTGTCTGGATCGTGTTGATGGTGACCCTGGGTTTTGGCGCCATTGGTTGGGTGGACGATTGGCGCAAAGTGGTCAACAAAGACCCAGAAGGCATGCCATCGAAAGAAAAATACCTGTGGCAATCCCTCATCGGTTTGCTGGCTGCGCTCTATTTGGTGTTCAGCATTTCCGAGGTCAGCAATTTGCGGGTGCTCGAGTTGTTCTACAGCTGGGTTCGTTCTGGCTTTGATGTCAATTTGCCGCCCAAAGCAGGCTTGTTGGTGCCCTTTTTCAAAGAAATCAGCTACCCCTTGGGTGTCTTTGGTTTTGTGGTGTTGACGTACTTGGTGATCGTGGGCTCAAGCAATGCGGTCAACTTGACCGACGGACTCGACGGTTTGGCCATCATGCCCGTGGTCATGGTGGGCTCTGCATTGGGTGTGTTTGCTTATGCCGCGGGCAGTGCGGTGTACTCTAAATATTTGTTTTTGCCCCACATCCCAGGCGCAGGTGAACTCGTGGTTTTCTGTGGTGCGATTGCGGGTGCAGGCTTGGCATTTTTGTGGTTCAACACCCACCCCGCACAGGTCTTCATGGGTGATGTGGGTGCCTTGGGGCTGGGTGCGGCGTTGGGAACGATTGCCGTCATTGTTCGCCAAGAAATCGTGCTCTCGATCATGGGGGGCATCTTTGTGGCCGAAGCCCTGTCGGTGATGTTGCAAGTGACTTATTTCAAATACACCAAACGCAAATACGGTGAAGGCAGGCGAATTTTCAAAATGGCACCCCTTCACCACCATTTTGAAAAGTCTGGTTGGAAAGAAACCCAAGTGGTGGTTCGTTTTTGGATCATCACCATGCTGTTGTGTTTGGTGGGTTTGTCCACCTTGAAGCTGCGTTAACCATGAACATGTTCACAGGCCATCACATGCTGATCCTGGGTCTGGGAGACTCTGGCTTGGCCATGGCCCGTTGGTGTGCATGGCAGGGGGCTGAGGTCACGGTGGTGGATACACGTGAGCAACCACCAGGCCTGAAAGCCTTGTTGGAAGAAGGCTTGTCGGTGACTTTCAAGTCACAAGCCTTCCATGCGGACTTGCTGTCTGGCAAGCCTGTGCATGGCGTTTTCAAAAGCCCGGGTCTGAGCCCGGCGGAAGTGGCCCCTGTCTGGCAAGCCGCGAAAGCGCAAGGGTTGTGGGTGGGCACCGAACTCAGTTTGTTTGCCCACGCTTTGGCGCAATTGAAATCGTCAGCACAAGCCTATCAGCCACATGTCTTGGCTATCACCGGTACCAATGGCAAAACCACAGTCACGCGTTTGACGGGCTTGCTGCTCGAGCGGGCAGGCAAAGAGGTGGCCGTCGCAGGCAATATCGGACCCACCTTGCTCGACACCTTGCGCGAGCGCTGGGAACAATTGCCACATGTGTGGGTGTTGGAATTGTCGAGTTTCCAACTGGACGAAGTGACAGACTTCGAACCCACAGCCGCCTGCTTGCTCAACATCACCCAAGACCACTTGGATTGGCACACAGACATGGCGGCCTACGCGTTGGCCAAATCGCATGTCTGGGGCAAGCACGGCATAGGCGTCTTGCCTGAGCACGACGCCGTGGTGATGCAGATGTGGCCAGCCGACAGTTCAGACAAAAAAGCCGTGCCCAGGCCGCGCATCCGTTTTGGGCCAGGCGAGCCGCAGGCACCTGGCGACTTCGGTTTGTCCACGGTCAATGGAATGACCTGGTTGGTGCGTGCCGCCCCATTGGAAGAGCCGCTGAGCAAGCGAGGCAAAGTCAGCGATGAGCCCTTGCATGTGCATCGCTTGATGCCAGCAGATGCATTGCGCATCAGGGGTCAACACAATGCACTCAATGCATTGGCTGCTCTGGCGTTGGCCAGCACATGCAGTGCCAGCTTGGCGCCGCTCCTGCATGGATTGCGTGAATACCAAGGCGAGCCACACCGGGTGTCATCTGTTGCGATCGTCAATGACATCGAATACGTGGATGACAGTAAGGGGACCAATGTGGGCGCCACCGTTGCTGCCATCAACAGCCTGGGAGCCGAACGCACCTTGGTGTTGATCTTGGGTGGCGAAGGCAAGGGACAAGATTTTTCACCCCTGATTGAACCCGTGACGCGGCATGCCCGTGCCATGGTGTTGATCGGACGGGATGCAGCGCAGATCGCTGACACACTGCGCATCACAGGTGTGGAGCAACACACAGCCAAGCACATGGATGAAGCTGTGCGTGTGGCGACCCAATGCGCAAAAGGCGGCGATGTGGTGCTGTTGTCACCCGCTTGTGCCAGCCTGGACATGTATGCCAATTACATCGCCAGAGCGCAGGCATTTACACAGGCTGTCCATGACTTCCGTGTAGAGGAGGGCAACGCATGAACACCTCTACCCTGGGTTGGAGCGAACGCATCAGCAGGTGGTTTGGCAACCAACCCAAAGACAGCATCGATGCATTGCCAGTGCGAGTGCACGGCCATGAATTCACCAGCACAGGAGCCGCGCCTGGCAGCGTGAAAGGCTTTGACCAAGCCCTGATTTGGGCGATTGCAGGCTTGTTGATGTGGGGGTTGGTGATGGTTTACTCAGCCTCCATCGCTCTGAATGACAACGCCCAATCCAATGGCTTGAACCAGTCGCACTATTTGGTGCGTCACGCGTTTTCTTTGTGCATCGCTTTCGTGGCAGCCCTTTTGGTGTTTCAAGTGTCGATGGACACCTGGGAAAAAGTGGCGCCCTGGGTGTTCATTGCGTCCATTGTGTTGTTGATCTTGGTATTGCTGCCTTTCATAGGCAAAAGTGTCAACGGAGCGCGTCGCTGGATCGGCTTGGGGGTGATGAATTTCCAACCCTCCGAAATGGCAAAACTGGGCACCTTGCTGTATGCCGCCGACTACATGGTGCGCAAAATGGATGTGAAGGAAAAGTTTTTCAAAGCGGTCACACCAATGGCCATCGCGATTGGCATCGTGGGGTCATTGTTATTGGCCGAGCCAGACATGGGTGCGTTTTTGGTGATCGCTGTCATCGCCATGGGCATCTTGTTTTTAGGTGGCGTCAATGCGCGAATGTTCATGCTCATCGCCAGTATCTTGGTGGTGGCGTTTGGGTTGATGATCGCTTTGTCACCTTGGCGGCGAGAACGCATTTTTGCCTACCTCGATCCTTTTGGCGCTGAGCATGCCTTGGGCAAAGGCTTTCAACTCTCACATTCATTGATTGCTTTTGGGCGCGGTGAAATTTTTGGTGTCGGATTGGGCGGTAGTGTCGAAAAGCTGCATTGGTTGCCAGAGGCACACACCGATTTTTTACTGGCCGTCATCGGCGAAGAATTTGGTCTGGTGGGTGTGGTCATCGTGATTGGCGTGTTCATGTGGTTGACGAGGCGCATCATGTTCATTGGCAGGCAAGCCATTGCCATGGACCGCGTCTTTGCCGGTCTGGTTGCACAGGGTGTGGGCATCTGGATGGGCTTTCAAGCCTTCATCAACATGGGTGTGAACTTGGGTGCATTGCCTACCAAGGGCTTGACCTTGCCACTGATGAGTTATGGCGGTTCAGCCATCTTGCTCAACCTGATTGCCTTGGCGATTGTGCTCAGGGTCGATTATGAAAACCGCTTGTTGATGCATGGGGGGCGTGTATGACACGAACCGCACTGGTCATGGCGGGCGGCACGGGGGGGCATATCTTCCCTGGTCTGGCACTGGCCCAGGTGTTGCGACAACAAGGTTGGCGAGTGCATTGGCTTGGCGCTCCTGCGCCGAGCATGGAGAGCCAATTGGTTCCCGCACAAGGTTTCGCTTATGAGACCGTTCGCTTTGGCGGTGTGCGGGGTAAAGGGCCCTTGACACTGGTTTGGTTGCCCATGCGTTTGTTACAGGCGTTTTGGCAGAGCCTGCACATCATTCGCCGACTCAAACCCGATGTGCTGGTGGGCTTTGGCGGATACATCACCTTCCCCGGCGCCATGATGGGTGTGCTTTGCGGCAAGCCATTGGTGCTTCACGAGCAAAACGCGGTTGCTGGGACAGCCAACAAAATCTTGGCATCGTTGGCGGACAGGGTGATGAGCAATTTCCCCAACGTGCTGCCCAAAGCGCAATGGGTAGGCAATCCATTGCGTGAACACTTTTTGACATGCCTCGAGCCTTCGGTGCGATTTGCAACCCGTACCGGTCCCTTGCGCATTGTCGTGGTGGGGGGCAGTTTGGGGGCACAAGTGCTCAATGAGATAGTGCCCAAAGCCTTGGCATTGCTACCCGCCGATCAACGACCCCAGGTCTTGCATCAAGGCGGCGCCAAACACCTGCAAGCCTTGCAAAACCATTACGCCACCGCAGGCGTTCAAGCAGAGTTGGTGACCTTCATCGACGACACTGCTGCCGCATTTGCCCAAGCCGATCTGGTGATTTGCCGATCAGGTGCCAGCACTGTCAGTGAACTGGCTGCCATCGGTGTGCCTGCATTGATGGTGCCATTTCCGCATGCAGTCGATGACCACCAAACAGCCAACGCCGAATTTTTGTCGCAGCAAGGTGCAGGCTGGTTGATGCCTCAAACACAGCTGAACCCAACAGCCTTGGCGAATTTCATCCAGGGTTTGAGCAGGCAAGCACTTGAACAAGTCGCCACCAAAGCGCATGGGTTGCGCAAAACCCAAGCGGCCCAGGACATGGCACGCGCATGCGAGGAGTTGGTGGCATGAAGCACGCCATTCGCCATGTGCATTTTGTGGGTATCGGTGGTGCTGGCATGAGCGGCATCGCTGAAATTTTGCACAACCTCGGCTACACCGTGTCAGGTTCTGACATGGCAGACAGTCCGGTCATGCGCAGATTGCAGGCGATGGGCATTCGCACGCAAGTGGGACACAACGCATCGCACATCGCAGGTGCAGGCGCGGTGGTGACTTCCACCGCTGTCAAAGCCGACAACCCAGAAGTGGTGGCAGCGCATGGCAAATGGATTCCAGTGGTGCCCAGGGCGGTGATGCTGGCAGAGTTGATGCGTTTAAAGCAAGGCATTGCGATTGCAGGCACACATGGCAAAACCACCACCACCAGTTTGGTGGCAAGCGTCTTGGCGCAAGCGGGCTTGGACCCAACGTTTGTGATTGGTGGGCGGTTGATCAGCGCGGGTGCCAATGCGAAGCTGGGTTCAGGTGAATACATCGTGGTCGAGGCGGATGAGTCTGATGCCTCTTTCCTCAATTTGAACCCCATCATGGCGGTGGTCACCAACATCGATGCGGACCACATGGAAACCTATGGGCACGACTTCAATCGTTTGAAGGCTGCGTTCATCGAGTTTTTGCATCGCATGCCGTTTTATGGCGCGGCTATTTTGTGTGCAGATGACCCCGTTCTCAAAAGCCTGTTTGCGCAAGTCTCGCGTCCGATCACCAGCTACGGCCTGTCGCCAGATGCCCAGGTGAGGGCGCACGACGTGAAAGCGGTGGGTGCACAAATGCAGTTTCGGGTTTCACGCAGCAATGGCATCACCTTGCCAGACTTGCATGTTCAGTTGAACTTGCCTGGCTTGCATAACGTGCGCAACGCATTGGCAGCCATTTCGGTGGCGGTGGAGTTGAATGTGCCTGATGAAGCAGTGGTGCAGGCCTTGTCTGAATTCAAAGGGGTCGGGCGGCGCTTCCAAAACCACGGCCAAATGCTGGCCGCTGATGGAGGTCACTACACCTTGATCGAGGATTATGGACACCACCCTGTCGAATTGGCGGCCACCTTGTCTGCCGCGAGGGGTGCATTTCCAGGGCGACGTTTGGTCCTGGCCTTCCAGCCTCACCGGTACACACGCACCCGCGATTGCTTTGAAGATTTTGTGCAGGTCATGCGTGAAGCAGACGTGGTCTGGTTGACCGAGGTGTACGCCGCGGGTGAAGAACCGATCGCCGCTGCCGATGGCCGTGCCTTGGCGCACGCTTTGCGTGTCGCAGGCCAACAGGCCTTGGTCTTTGCCCAAGACCTGGCTCAACTCGAAGACCTTTTGCGCCACCACACACAAGATGGCGATGTCGTCATGTGCATGGGCGCAGGCACGATTGGCCAGCTGCCAGGCAAGCTCCATGCGGTCAAACAGGCATCAGGTAAACCCAGTCTTCAGGTGGTCAAGCCATGACAACATTCCATTCAGCAAGCGCCAAAGTGGCGGTTCTCATGGGCGGCAAGTCTGCTGAGCGAGACATTTCCTTGATGTCAGGTCAAGGCGTGCTCAAGGCCTTGCAGTCCTGTGGTGTCAATGCACATGCCTTTGACCCTGCACAACAAACATTGCAGCAGTTGCGTACCGATGGCTACACACATGCATTCATCAGTTTGCATGGGCGCCATGGTGAAGATGGCACCGTGCAAGGCGCGCTTGAGTTGCTAGGCATTCCTTACACCGGCTCTGGGGTGATGGCTTCGGCCGTGGCGATGGACAAACACATGACCAAACGCTTGTGGATGGCTGAAGGTTTGTCGACGCCGCCATCTGTCTGGCTCGCACCGGTTGATCAAACGCCTGAGCGTTTGCATGCGATACCCAAGACCTTGGGTTTGCCCTTCATCGTCAAGCCGCCCCATGAAGGGTCCTCCATTGGGGTGAGCAAGGTCAGTCACTTGGATGAATTCATGCCGGCCGTGGCCTTGGCCACCCGTCACGACCCAGACTTGTTGTGTGAGTCTTTCATTCAGGGAGACGAGGTGACGTGTCCGGTCTTGGGTGAAGGCGAAAACGCCAAGGCATTGCCCGTGGTGAGGATCGCTGCACCGCAAGGCGCTTACGACTATCAAAACAAATATTTCACCGATGCAGTGCAATACCACTGCCCAAGTGGCTTACCGGCTGCTGAAGAAGCTGCCATTCAGGCCTTGAGTGTGGCGGCCTACCAATCCTTGGGTTGTAGGGGGTGGGGACGTGCCGACATCATGATCCGCGCAAGCGACAGGCAAGCCTTTTTGCTGGAGATGAACACCAGCCCTGGCATGACAGACCACTCGCTGGTCCCCATGTCCGCCAAATCGGCAGGCATCTCCTACCCCGAATTGTGCATGGCGATTTTGCGCAGTGCCCGCTTGGACAGTGCATTGGGGGTGGCGACCGCATGAGCAACCGCTACAGCATCCGTCATGAAGAAGCACCCGAGTTGGCGTTGGACGTGCGCCTCATGAACATCACCAGCATGTTGCTCTTGAGTGCGCTGGTGTTGGCCAGCGTGGGTGTGACGCTGTGGTGGGTGCTGCGTCATCCCGTGTTTGCCATCAATGCCATCACGGTGAGTGGCGATGTGCGACACAACAATGAAGTCACGCTCAGAGCCAATGTGGTGCCACGTTTGCAGGGCAGTTTTTTCACGGTGGACCTGGTTCAGGCGAAAAAAGCTTTTGAGAATGTGCCTTGGGTGCGTCAAGCGTTGGTGCGCAGAGAGTTTCCAGACCGCTTGAGTGTGGACTTGTATGAACACGAGCCCGTGGCTTATTGGGGCAATGAATCCGACTCCCGCCTCGTGAACAGGCAAGGGGAAGTCTTCAGCGCCAATTTCGGTGAATTGGATGATGAAAACCTGCCACACCTGTCCGGTCCGGATACAGAGTCAGTGAATGTGTTGCGCATGTTCCATGCCTTGTCACCCGAGTTGTCCAAATTGGATTTGCATATCCAAGGATTGGAGTTGACAGGACGAGGCAGTTGGCGAGCACAGCTCAAAGGTGGTGCCAGCATTGAATTGGGCCGTGGCAACGAAACAGAAGTGATGGCCAGGGTGCAGCGTTTGAGCCAGACGTTGGCGCAAGTCAGTCAACGGTACGGACGACAAGCGCAAGCACTGGAGTCGGCAGATTTACGGCATGTGAATGGGTATGCACTGCGCTTGCGTGGTGTGAGCACATTGGATTCGACAGCAACAAGGTAAGTACAAAGAGGTTCTCATGGCAAAAGAGTACAAAGACTTGGTGGTGGGCTTGGACATCGGCACCAGCAAAGTCATGGTGGTGGTGGCCGAGGTCTTGCCAGGTGCAGAGCTCAAATTGGCTGGCTTAGGCATTGCGCCCAGCAATGGCTTGAAGCGGGGTGTGGTTGTCAACATCGACGCCACGGTCCAAAGCATTCAGCAAGCCTTGAAAGAAGCCGAATTGATGGCAGATTGCAAGATCACGCGTGTCTACACTGGCATCACAGGCAGCCACATACGCGGCATCAATTCCCATGGCATGGTGGCGGTGAAAGACCGTGAAGTGACCGCCGCTGATGTGGCACGGGTGGTGGAAACGGCCAAAGCCGTCAACATCTCGACAGACCAACGGGTGTTGCTGGTTGAGCCCCAAGAATTCATCATTGACGGACAAGACGTCAAGCAACCGATAGGCATGAGTGGCATCCGCTTAGAAGCCAAAGTGCATATCGTCACCGGTGCGCAAACCGCCGCAGAAAACATCATCAAGTGCGTTCGCCGATGTGGTTTGGATGTGGACCACTTGATGCTCAACCCTTTGGCATCCAGTTTGTCGGTGCTCACCGATGATGAGCGAGAACTGGGCGTGGCCTTGGTCGACATCGGCGCTGGCAGCACTGACATTGCCATCTTCACCGGTGGGGCCATTCGACACACAGCGGTGATCCCGATCGCTGGCGACTTGATCACCAGCGACATCGCCATGGCATTGCGCACCCCCACCAAAGACGCAGAAGACATCAAAGTGGAATCTGGTTTTGCCAAGCAATTGCTTGCCGACCCGAACGTGCAGGTGGAGGTGCCAGGCTTGGGTGACCGGGGCCCACGCATGCTCAGTCGACAAAACTTGGCTGGCGTGATCGAGCCACGCATTGAAGAAATATTCCAGTTAGTACAGCAAGTGTTGCGCGACTCAGGCTATGAAGAAGTGCTGTCTTCAGGCATTGTGCTGACAGGTGGAAGCGCCATGATGCCCGGCATGATCGAACTGGGCGAAGACATCTTTTTGAAAGCGGTGCGCCGTGGTGTGCCCCGCTACAGCAGCGCCTTGTCTGACATGGTGTCGCACCCACGAGCGGCCACCGTGATGGGTTTGCTGGAAGAAGCCCGGATGGCTCGCTTGCGAGGATTCCGGGTGGCACAGAAAAATGGGTCCATGAAAACCGCCATGGGTCGGGTCAAAGACTGGTTTGTGGGGAACTTCTGAACATGACACCTGCAACACACACTTATTTGAAACGAATGCAACCCAGACGCTTAACGGGTCGACGATGGCGACCCTGTATCCGTGGCGCACCGCCTGGCTGAATGATGTGAGCATGACAACAAAACAAAGGCAACTGCATTAACTGAATCGGAGAAAAAAATGAACATTGAAATGATTGAAAAACACGAGTTCAACCCTGAAACCCAAATCCGCGTGATTGGCGTGGGCGGTGGCGGCGGCAACGCGGTGGAGCACATGATCAGCAGCGGCGTGCGCGGTGTGGAATTCATCTGTGCCAATACAGATGCACAGGCGCTCAAAGTCAGCTCGGCCAGCCGTGTGATCCAGTTGGGTGACAACGGTTTGGGTGCTGGCAGCAAGCCAGAGCGTGGACAAGCCGCCGCTGAAGCTGCGATTGAAACCATCCGTGAGGTTTTGCAAGGCGCCAACATGGTGTTCATCACCGCTGGCATGGGTGGTGGCACCGGCACGGGTGCTGCACCCGTCGTTGCCAGGGTCGCCCGTGAAATGGGCATCTTGACTGTGGGCGTGGTCACCAAGCCCTTTGATTGGGAAGGTGGTCGCCGCATGACCAATGCAGAAGCAGGCCTGGCTGAATTGGAAGCCAATGTGGACTCATTGATTGTGGTGCTCAATGAAAAACTGCTGGAAGTGTTGGGTGACGATGTCAGCCAAGACCAAGCCTTCTCTTTTGCCAATGATGTCTTGAAAAATTCCGTGGGCGGCATTGCAGAAATCATCAATGTGGAAGCCTTGGTCAACGTGGACTTCGAGGACGTTCGCACCGTCATGAGCGAGCAAGGCAAAGCCATGATGGGCACAGCCACCGCCAGTGGCCCCGATCGTGCACGCATTGCCGCCGAGCAAGCCGTGGCATGCCCTTTGTTGGAAGGCGTGGACATGACTGGCGCCAAAGGTGTGTTGGTCCTGATCACCGCGGCCAAAGGCGCGTTGAAACTGGCCGAGTCGCGTGAAGCCATGAACACCATCCGTGCATTTGCGTCGCAAGAAGCGCACGTGATTTACGGCACAGCGTATGACGAGACCTTGGGTGACCAAATCCGCGTGACGGTCGTCGCTACCGGTTTGGCGCAAGCGGGACGGCGCGTCGCTCCGCCCTTGTCGGTCATCCGTACCGGTACGCACGACGTGTCTTACCCCACAGCGCAAGCCGTGATGCCCAGTCCCAGCATGCCCACGGTTGGGGCCAGCATGACCGCCAGCAGCGAAAGCATGCCCACCAGCATGGCCACACCCAACCCGACCCCAGACTACGCCACTGGCAATGTGAATGTCCCCAGTGTTTGGCGCACCCGCGACAGGACCCAAGCTGCCGCCAAAGTGGATGCGATGTCCTCTGGTGGCATGGACAATTACGAGATCCCTGCATTCTTGCGAAAGCAGGCTGATTAAAATCGATTCGTGCTGAAACAAAGAACACTTCAATCCATCACCCGCGCCGTGGGCGTGGGGCTGCACAGCGGGCAGCGGGTGGAATTGACCTTGCGTCCGGCACCCCCGGACACAGGGGTGGTGTTTCGCCGCACCGATTTGGCGCAAGCTGTGGACATACCGGTCAGTGCCACTGCAGTGACCGATACCCGCATGGCTTCCACCATTTCGGCGCACAACGCCAAGGTTCACACCGTTGAGCATTTGATGTCTGCTTGTGCGGGATTGGGCATTGACAACCTGTACGTCGACATCACCGCCGAAGAAGTGCCCATCCTCGACGGCTCATCCGCATCGTTTGTGTTTTTGCTGCAAAGTGCGGGCATCGCCTTGCAACAAGCACCCAAGCGTTTCATCCGAGTGGTCAAGCCAGTGCTGGTCGAGCAAGGCGAAGGCGACAACATCAAATGGGCCCGCTTGTCACCGCACCATGGGTATAAGCTGAGTTTTGAAATTGATTTTCATCACCCTGCTGTGGATTCAACTGGCCAGTGTGTGGCTTTTGACACCGAAACGGACAGCTATGTCAAGGACATCGCCCGTGCACGTACCTTTGGCTTTACCAAGGATGTCGAGCACATGCGGGCCAATGGCTTGGCCTTGGGTGGCGGTCTCGACAACGCCATCGTGATGGATGATTACAAGGTGCTCAACAGCGAAGGCTTGCGCTACGACGATGAGTTTGTGAAGCACAAGATCTTGGATGCCATGGGTGACTTGTATTTATTGGGCCGACCCTTGCTCGCGGCCTACAGCGCTTTCCGCTCAGGACACGCCTTGAACAACCTCTTGCTGCGCCAACTGCTGAGCCAGCCCGATGCTTATGAATTGGTGAGCTTTGACGATGAGCGTCAAGCGCCCAAAGGTTTGGCGCAATTGGCACCTGCCTGGTGATTCATTGGCGCGCCAACAAAGCTGCGTGATGCCTGGCATGGGCATGCGTGATGGCCAAGCCCAAGGCATCAGCAGCATCTGGCCCTGGCAAACCCGGTAATTTCAACAAGCGTTTGACCATTTCTTGCACTTGCGCCTTGGCCGCTTTGCCATGCCCTGCAATGGCTTTTTTCATTTGCAGCGCGGTGTATTCAGCCACTGTCAATTGGGCATCCACCAGCGCGGTCAGGCATGCACCTCGTGCTTGGCCGAGCAACAGACTGGCTTGTGGGTTCATGTTGACAAACACAATCTCCACCACCGACTCTTGAGGTTGGTAGCGGCTGACCACTTCTTGGATGCCATCGAAGATCACTTTCAACCTGCCTGGCAAATCGCTGCGCGGCAAGTGGTTGGTGGTGATGGTGCCGCTGGCCACATAGTGCAGTTGGCTGCCATGACCCTCAATGACACCAAACCCAGTGCACTGCAAACCCGGGTCAATGCCAAGGATGCGAATCACACTGCTCATGGCAATTCCACTTGCGGCATGCGAGCCAAAATGGTTTGGGCGCGACCCGCCAGGTAAGGTGAATGGGGAAACTTCTCGTAATATTTAGGGCGCGGCAACATCACAGCCAAACGTGCGCACTCCCATGGATTGAGTTGGTGGGCTGGGTGCCGAAAGTAATGCTGGGCGGCCGCTTCAACCCCAAAAACCCCTTCACCCCATTCAACGCTGTTGAGGTAAATCTCCAAAATGCGTTGTTTGCTGAGCGTGTGTTCGATCACCAAAGTCAAGATGAGCTCTTGCCCTTTTCGCAGCAAGGTTCGCTCACCACTCAAAAACACATTTTTGGCCAATTGTTGGGTGATGGTGGAGCCACCCACCACTTTGACCGACTTGGCTGAACTGGCCTTTGCTTGTGCGCGAGCCTCTGCGCGGGCTTGCGCCTTGGCATTTTTGTTCCAGGCTTTTTCCAAGGCGTCCCACTGAACGCCACCGTGCGAGGCAAAGATGTCGTCCTCAGAAGCAATCACAGCTCGTTTGATGGCATTCGGATGCAGTGACCGCGCGACCCAGTCTTGACGCCATGTCAGTGCGTCTGATTTGCGCACCACGCGGACCAGCTCGGAGCGCTGAAATGCAGTGGATTCAGGATCGATGAAGCGCATGCTGACGATGCGGGCCACAAAAAACAGCTGCAGCCCGAATCCACACAAGATGACCAACGCCAACCAGCGTCGCAAAGATGAAAGTGGCAAAGGGCGGCGCATGTCATTCGCCTTGCAAAGTGGTTTGCAAGGTGTTGTTGCGGTCAAAGCTAAAGCGCGTCACCAAGGCCAGTTGGTCCATGTGGCGTCGCATGTCTTCAGAAAAAGGGCCGAACGGCCCCGACGCCTTGGCGATGTTTTTGGCTTGCATGTCCAGCACAGGGTTGCCAGAGCTATTCACCACGTCCACCCCTAACACCTGTCCACGTGCATCGATGGTGATCACCATGATCAGGCTGCCATAGATTTTCTGACCTTGGGCCTCAGGAAAATAAAGGGTGCCACGCGCTTCAATCTTTCGGCGCAACTGGTCGTAGTACAGCGCATAGGACACCTCCTGGGTGCTGGGGCTGACATAGCGCTTGCGGGGCCTGGCATTTTCTTCTTGGATGCGCTTTTCAATTTGCGCCAACATCTTCAAGAGTTGCTGCCGCTGACGCTCAACGGCCGGATCGCTTTGGGCGGCGGTTTTGTTGTTCAAAGAAGCCAACATCTGCTTGGTTTGCGCCAACAAGGCTGTTTGCTCCATTTCACGTTTAGCAACTTGGCCGCTCACTTGGTCATCCGCTTGCCCTGTTTGGCTTTGCTTGGCATTGACCAAGGGAGACGTGGCTCTCGCTTGTGTGAGCTCACCACCGCCAGCCAAATGGGTTTGCGCCAAGGCCTTGGCTTTGTGGGGTGCTTTTTCGTCAGAGTTGGTGTTGACCAAAATCACTTCCAGACCACTGTCACGCACCAAACGGTCGACGTTCTCAGGCACACCGAGTTGGATGGACAACAAGCCCATGTGGACCAACACCGACAGGCCCCAAGCCCATTTCATGGCGGCGTCTCTCCAGGTTCAGGCTCAGACATGTCGACCGCGATGGCCAAGGGTCCAGCGGCCACTTCTTCCTCTTCCTCTGCTTCGTTGACCGCTTGGGCTTGGTCGAGGGTGTGCAGGTATTGTGTTTGGATGTCCAGGGCGATCAAGTCCATGGCGGCAATGCGCACTCGAATCTGGCTGCCACGCTCCAAAGGCGGGGCACCTTGAACGGAAAACACCAGCGGCAAGGCGTTGGCACGGGCCATGGGAGGTTCGCCAGGAAATGACTTGAACACGGTGGCATCCAATTCGGACAGTCCTTGCTGTTGAACATGCTGCATGGTCCAAAAACGCTCCATGCTCGATTGGTGTGCGTTGTAAGCGGTGTATGCCGTGTCAAAAGCGGAGATGATGCCAAAGAGTTCGGCATCTTTGGGCTTGAAGGGCGCGACCAAGGCGGCCGTGGCCCCCTGTTTGGCGCAAGCAATGAGCTGCCACTGGTTGACCAAATCGGTGTATCGCCGCAGGGGGGATGTGCTCCAGGCGTAACTGGGCACACCAATGCCCGCGTGGGGCAGGGCTTTGGTGCCCATGCGCACCTTGATGCCAGGCGCCAAGCTGGCTTGGCTGCGGTAGATGGCGGGCACCCCCAAACTGGCCATCCACTGCCCCCATGTGCTGTTGGCCAAGATCATGGCTTCAGCCACGATCAGGTCCAAGGGTGCGCCGCGTTGACGCACCGTGATGAGGACCTGTTCATGGCCTTGTGGTCCTTGTTCAGGGGTGTCAACCAAGCGGAAGTTGTAATCAGGTCGGTTGAAGGTTTCGGGTTTGCCGCGAACCACTTCACGCTGCGCTTTGAGGTGTTTGGCCAGCCGAAACAAGAAAGCCATCTCAGCTTGTGGCATGGGCGGTTGGTTGGCCACAGGCGCGGGGTTGAGCTGGGTGAGCCATGCTTCGGTGACCACGGCGTCCAATTGGTCATGCCGCAAGTTGGCAGCGATCGGCACTTGCTCTAACCGTGTCGTGCTTTGCTGAATCGCCAGGGTGTCTGCATCGAACTGCACATACAAAGACAAGGCAGGACAGGCGCGGCCTTCTTGCAAGGTGTATTGCTGCACGATGCTGTCGGGCAACATGGTGATCTTGTGACCCGGCATGTAAACCGTGGACAAGCGTGAGCGACCCACTTGATCGATGCTGTCGTTGGGTTGAATCGCCAATCCAGGTGCGGCAATGTGGATACCTAAGGTGATGCTTGGCGTGCCCAGACCTTGCACCGATAAGGCATCGTCAATTTCAGTCGTTTGGGAATCATCGATGGAATACGCCTGCACAGAGGCCAGTGGCAAATCCGCGCGTATGGCAGGTGCTTGCAGCGCGGGGAACTGTGTGCCCTTGGGAAAGTTATCGAACAAAAACCGTTGCCAATGGAAATCGTAAGCGGAGCGGATGGCACCGGCTTGTTGCAGCAAGGCCAGGGGAGGCGTGCCGCTGCTGCGAGACGCTTCGACCACGGCCCTGTACTCAGGGGCATTTTTATCGGGCTTGAAAAGTATTTTGTAGAGCTGATGGGCCACGGCCTCGGGGCACACGCCTTGGGTCAATTGGGTGGCCCATGCGGCGATCTCTGCTTGCACTTGTTTTTTCTTTTCGATCGCCAACAAAGCTTGTTGAATCACCTCGGCTGTGGCCTTGCGAAACCGCCCTTTGCCTGCACGCCGGAAATAGTGTGGGGCCTCGAACAAGCTCAGCAGCATGCCCAATTGCTGGGCAGGGGTGGCATCTTTGCTGAAGTAATCCTGAGCCAAGGCCACAAAACCAAATTCTTCATCAGGGGCAAATTCCCATGCCATGTCGATTTCAACGCTACTGGCCACCGCTTGGCCTTCGCGCAGGAATTCGGCTGGTTGGGGTTTGTCAAATTTCATCAACAGGTGGGCGCTTTTGACTTTCATGCGCTTGCCGCTGTCGAGTTCGATTTGAGCCGAGGCTTCGGCCTCAGACATGACCCGGCCGGTCATGAATTTCCCACTGTCTTCAAAGAGTGCATACATGGCCGCGATTCTCCCATGAGCCTCCGATAAACTTCGGCCATGGCAACCCAAATCGGCAAACACAGCGTCCTTCAACGCATCTCCCCCATGGTGCTGGGTTTTGACACGGTATTGAGCGTCACGGTCTTGGTATTGGCGCTGGCAGGTTTGCTCTCCATTTTTTCTTCTGGCTATGCCGAAGGCCAGCGTTTCATCGACCACGGGCGCAACATGGCCTTGGCTTTCATCATCATGATGGTGGTTGCTCAGATACCCCCGCAGCGCATCATGACCTTGGCGGTGCCGGTCTACACCGTGGGCCTGGCCTTGCTGGTGGCGGTGGCCTTGTTTGGCCTGACCAAAAAAGGCGCCCAGCGCTGGTTGAATGTGGGTGTGGTGATTCAACCCAGCGAAATCATGAAAATCGGCATGCCCCTCATGTTGTCTTGGTGGTTTCAAAAAAGGGAAGGTCAATTGCGACCATTGGATTTCATGGTGGCCAGCTTGATTTTGTTCATTCCAGTGGGCCTGATCGTCAAGCAACCCGATTTAGGCACCGCCATTTTGGTCATGTCCGCCGGTTTGTATGTGATCTTTTTTGCTGGCTTGAGCTGGTGGCTGATCGTGCCTCCGTTGGTGGTGGCCGCACTGGGCATGGTTTTGTTGGTGATATTGGGGCCTGTTTTGTGCGTAGACGGCGCGGATTGGCCTTTCTTGCGGGACTACCAACAACAACGCGTTTGCACCTTGCTTGACCCTGGTCGGGATCCCCTGGGCAAAGGCTTTCACATCATCCAAGGCATGATCGCGATTGGTTCCGGTGGTTTTTGGGGCAAAGGTTTGATGCAAGGCACCCAGGCTCAGCTCGACTTCATTCCCGAGCGCACCACGGACTTTGTGTTTGCGGCTTTTTCTGAGGAATTTGGCTTGATTGGCAACATGTTGTTGATCGGCAGTTTCATGGTGTTGATCTTCAGGGGCTTGGCCATCGCCACCGAAGGTCCAACGCTCTTTGCCCGATTGCTGGCCGGCAGTATCACCCTGATTTTCTTCACCTATGCCTTTGTCAACATGGGCATGGTGGCGGGCATGTTGCCGGTGGTGGGCGTGCCTTTGCCCTTCATCAGCTATGGCGGCACTGCCATGGTCACGCTGGGGTTTGGCATCGGGATACTGCTGTCGGTGGCCAAGGCCAAACAGCTGGTGCAGTCTTGAGCTGAGCTCCACATCCCCTGTTGCACAGGGTTGTTGCCCCACTCCTACAATGGACTCATGATTTCACGTGAACCCACCCTCGAACGCTTGGGCATCGCCCAAAGCCTGTTGCTCACGCCTTATGGCTTGGACGAATCGCACCTGAGCCAGGCCTTGTCGGCCATCCGCGCCCACCAAGTGGATGACGCAGACCTTTACTTTCAGTACACCCGCTCTGAGGGCTGGAGTTTGGAAGAAGGCATCGTCAAGACGGGTTCTTTCAGCATCGACCAAGGGGTGGGTGTGCGGGCTGTCAGCGGCGAGAAAACCGCCTTCGCTTATTCCGACGACATTTCCATGGCTTCGCTGATGGACGCCGCCCACACCGTGCGCAGCATTGCCTCGGCTGGTTTGAATGCCCGCACCAAGGTGCCTGCGCGTTTGATCGCACCCAGCCGACAACTGTATGCGGGTGAAGACCCGATTGGCAGTTTGGACAGCACGGCCAAAGTCCAATTGCTCGAGCGACTCGAACAGCAAGCCCGCGCCAAAGACCCTCGTGTGGTGCAAGTCATGGCGGGCTTGGCCAGCGAATATGACGTGGTCATGGTGGCCCGCGCGGATGGCACCTTGGCCGCCGACGTGCGCCCCTTGGTGCGCCTGTCTTTGTCGGTCATCGTCGAACAACATGGCCGGCGTGAAAGCGGCTCAGCCGGGGGTGGTGGGCGTTTTGGCTTAGCCCATTTTGACGCGGCGTGTCTCACCCAGTATGTGGATGAAGCGGTAGGTTCTGCCTTGACCAACCTGGATGCACGCCCTGCACCTGCGGGCGAAATGACCGTGGTGTTGGGCTCTGGCTGGCCAGGCATTTTGTTGCACGAAGCCATCGGCCATGGCCTGGAAGGTGACTTCAACCGCAAAGGCTCCAGCGCATTCAGCGGCAAGATGGGCCAACGGGTGGCGGCCAAGGGCGTCACTGTGCTGGACGACGGCACGATCGCTGACCGCCGCGGCTCGCTCAATGTGGACGACGAGGGCCATGCCAGCCAGAAAAACGTCTTGATTGAAGACGGCATTTTGGTGGGCTACATCCAAGACAGCATGAATGCCCGTCTCATGGGGGTTGCCCCGACTGGCAATGGTCGACGCGAGAGCTATGCGCATGTGCCCATGCCGCGCATGACCAATACTTACATGTTGGGTGGCGACAAAGACCCCAAAGAAATCGTGGCCAGTATCAAAAAGGGCTTGTACGCCACCAATTTCGGTGGTGGCCAGGTGGACATCACCTCAGGCAAGTTCGTGTTTTCTGCCAGCCAAGCGTTTTGGGTCGAAAACGGCAAGATCCAATACCCGGTCAAGGGCGGTACCTTGGTCGGCAATGGGCCTGACGCGCTGACCCGCGTGAGCATGATTGGCAACGACATGGCGCTTGACCCTGGCGTGGGCACCTGCGGCAAAGAAGGCCAGAGCGTGCCTGTGGGCGTGGGCCAACCCACTTTGCGGATCGACGGTCTGACCGTGGGCGGCACGGCTTAATCACCAGCACAAGCCTGTGTTACATTCGCCGCCATGACTTCAGTTTCGTTTCACTTTGCTTATTTTGGTATCTCACGCTTCACCGGCGGTCGAGAGGTCTGAACGCAAACAACGCGCTGAACTCCCAAACCAACCGCCGAACCCCGGCGGTTTTTTTTTGTCACCCGATTCAAACCCAACAGAACGCAACCCAGGAGCCACCATGAAATCAGCCAAGCATGATGCTTATGCGCCCAGCAACGACCAGACCAGCCAAACCGATAACCAACGCATCAAGGACATCACTGTGTTGCCGCCTCCCGAGCATCTGATTCGCTTTTTCCCCATTGCTGGCACGGCGGTGGAGGACTTGATCGCCAAGACTCGTCAGCGTATCCACCAGATCATGACGGGCAAGGATGACCGATTGTTGGTGGTCATCGGACCCTGTTCGATCCATGACCCCGCCGCGGCCTTGGACTATGCCCGCCGGCTGAAGGCGGAGCGTGAAAAGCATGCCGACACGCTGGAGATCGTGATGCGTGTGTACTTTGAGAAGCCACGCACCACCGTGGGTTGGAAGGGTTTGATCAATGATCCTTACCTCGATGAGAGTTTCCGCATCGACGAAGGCTTGCGCATTGCCCGCCAACTGCTGATTGAAATCAACCGCCAAGGCGTGCCAGCAGGCAGCGAGTTTTTGGATGTGATTTCACCTCAGTACATCGGCGACTTGATCAGCTGGGGTGCCATCGGTGCCCGCACCACCGAAAGCCAGGTTCACCGCGAACTCGCCTCTGGCTTGTCCGCCCCGATCGGCTTCAAGAACGGGACCGATGGCAACATCAAAATCGCCACCGACGCGATCCAAGCGGCTGCCCGTGGACACCACTTTTTGTCGGTGCACAAGAATGGCCAAGTGGCGATTGTGCAGACCGAGGGCAACCCCGATTGCCATGTGATTTTGCGTGGCGGCAAAGCACCCAATTACGACGCCGCCAGCGTGGCTGCTGCTTGCAAAGAGCTTGAAGCCGCCAAACTGCCCGCCACATTGATGATCGATTGCAGCCATGCCAACAGCAGCAAGCAGCACGAGCGTCAGCTGGTGGTTGCCAAAGACATTGCCAGTCAATTGGCCGGCGGGTCACATAGTGTGTTCGGCGTGATGGTGGAGAGCCATTTGAAACCCGGCGCGCAAAAATTCACGCCCGGCAAAGACAAGGTGGAAGCCCTTGAATATGGTCAAAGCATCACCGATGCCTGCTTGTCTTGGGATGACTCCCTGGAAACCTTGGAAGCCCTGTCTGCTGGGGTGAAAGCGCGACGCGGCCACAAGTAAGTCGCTGTGCGGTGGTTGCTTCAGGCTTTCAATGCCTGCAGCAACTTCGCATGCACGCCACCAAAACCGCCATTGCTCATGCACAGCACATGGTCGCCAGGTTGAGCAGCGGCTTTGACCTGTGCGACCAAGGCATCCACGTCTGGTGCGGTGCTGGCGCGAGCCCCCATGCTGGCCAAAGCTTGGGCAGCATCCCAGTCCAAACCGGCGGTGTGGCAAAACGCCAAGTCAGCTTGTTCCAAGCTCCAAGGCAGTTGCGACTTCATGGCGCCCAGCTTCATGGTGTTGCTGCGTGGCTCAAACACCGCCAGGATGCGGGCCTGACCTACCTGACGACGCAGGCCGTCGACCGTGGTGCGGATGGCTGTGGGGTGATGCGCAAAATCATCGTAGACCGTGATCGCTTGCGCACCCGTGCCGACTTGGCCGCGCACTTCCATGCGCCGCTTCACATTCTCGAACCGTGACAAGGCTTGGCAGGCATCGGCGACGGCAACACCCACGTGGTCAGCGGCGATGACGGTTGCCAAGGCATTGAGTTGGTTGTGAACGCCACCCAAGGCCCATTGCACATGGCCTTTGACCTGACCTTGGTGGAGTACCTCGAAGTCATGGGGCGCACCCCGCACTTGCCAACCCACTTGGGAGTCCAGACCAAAGCCGGCCAACTCGCTCCAGTAACCCATGCCCAGCACGCGTTGCAAACTGGCTTGGTCGGCATTGACCACCAGGCGACCGCTGCCAGGCACGGTGCGCACCAGGTGGTGGAATTGGCGCTCGATCGCAGCCAGGTCGGGGAAGATGTCCGCGTGATCAAACTCCAGGTTGTTCAAAATCGCGGTGCGAGGCCGGTAATGCACAAACTTGCTGCGCTTGTCGAAAAAAGCGGTGTCGTATTCATCCGCTTCAATCACAAACAAGGGGCGTGCTTGCCCAGCTGCCAAGGCGCCCAAGCGAGCTGACACACCAAAGTTCAAGGGCACGCCGCCGATCAAAAAGCCAGGCGTCAACCCCGCTTGGTCCAAGACCCAACTCAGCATCGCCGTGGTGGTGGTTTTGCCATGGGTGCCCGCCACTGCCAGCACATGGCGAGCTTGCTCAGGCGCTTGCAGCACATGGTCGCTGAGCCACTGCGGACCACTGGTGTAAGGCAAGCCCGATTCCAAGATGGCCTCCATCAAGGGATAGCGTGGGGTGCCCTCCGGGGTGGTCGCCCGTGAAACCACATTGCCCACCACGAACATGTCGGGTTTGAGTTGCAGCTGGTCGGCACGGTAGCCTTCGATCAACTCAATGCCCAAGGCGCGCAACTGATCGCTCATGGGGGGATAGACGCCGGTGTCGCAACCGGTCACCCGGTGACCCGCTTCGCGGGCAAGGGCGGCCAAGCCACCCATGAAGGTGCCGCAAATACCGAGGATGTGAATATGCATAGCCGGCGATTGTAGGTTTGGTGAGCACGGCAAAATAAGGCGCATGTCAAACGAAGTCAAAGTGGAAATTGCAGCCACCGCTGCCAGGCTGGTGGTGGAAGAGGGCCTGGAGTACGGCCCTGCCAAACGGCGCGCATTGCGTGAATTGGGCCTCAACAGCAAAAGCCCTCTGCCTGATAACGATTTGTTGGAAGAGCAGGTGTTTGATTACCTGCGGCTTTTTTGTGCAGACACCCAACCCCCGGAGTTGCTCGCCCTGCGTCAATTGGCGCTGGTGTGGATGGAGCGGCTTCAAGCCTTTCGTCCGCATCTGAGCGGTGCCGTTTGGCGCGGCAGTGCCACCCGGTTGTCTGACATCTTCATTCAGTTGTTTTGCGATGACCCCAAGTCGGCAGAACTCCACCTGATCGATCACGGGGTGAGCTACGAAGCCCAGTCTGTCAAAGGCTTTAAGGGCGAACCGGTCGATGCCTTGAGCATCCAAAGTTTTTGCCCAGACTTGAGTGAATACATTGGCGTTCATTTGATGGTGCACGACCACAACGATCTGAGGGGCGCCTTGCGCCCCGACAACCAAGGTCGCTCTCCCAGAGGGGATATTCAGGCCCTGCGCCAGTTGTTGGACAATGCCTGATGGACACAGACAACCCAACGCCCCCCTCGAAACCTTCGCGCCGCTCTTTGCTCGGTGTCGCCGTTGCCGCTTTGGCGGCGGGAGTGGGGTTTGGTTGGTGGCGACACCAAGTGCAGGCCGTCCCCCCAGCCATGCTGGCCAACTTGTGGACCGCTCAGTTTGAACAACCTGACGGCACCATCCTCAAACTGGCTGACTTCCAAGGCAAACCTTTGGTGCTGAATTTTTGGGCAACCTGGTGCACCCCTTGCATTGAAGAAATGCCGTTATTAAACGCCTTTTTTGTCGAAAACAAGTCTAAAAACTGGCAAATGCTGGGTTTGGCGATTGATCAGCCCAGTGCAGTCAAGCGTTATTTGGCTCAACATCCCGTAGAATACCCCGTGGTGTTGGCTGGCCTGGATGGCACCCAATGGATGAAAGATTTAGGTAATGAAGCAGGCGGTTTGCCCTTCACCTTGGTGATCGATGCACAAGGCTCGGTGCAGGTGCGTAAGTTGGGTAAACTGTCCCAAGCCGAGATCCAATCTTGGGCCTGAGTCGCCAGCGCAGCACTCACTTTCAGGTTGGATTGCATTTTTGGTGTAAATTACACCCTCTTTAACTGCAGAAGACCACAAGATCCATGGATTTAAGAAAACTCAAAACCCTGATCGACCTGGTGTCGGAGTCCAATGTCTCCGAACTTGAAATCACCGAAGCCGAAGGCAAAGTGCGCATCGTCAAGGGGCCCGTGGGTGGTCCCGTGGTCATGGCAGCCCCTGTCATGGCGGCACCTGTTGCCGCCCCGCCTGCCAGTTCAGGTGTGGCTGCCCCAGCCGTGTCATCTGCCCCAGAGCCTGCCGCCGACACTGGGCACCTGGTCAAGTCCCCCATGGTGGGCACCTTCTACAGCGCCTCCAGTCCAGACGCCAAGCCGTTCGTGCAGGTGGGCAGCGTGGTCAAGGCCGGTGAAACCATTTGCATCATCGAGGCCATGAAAATCCTGAATGAGATTGAAGCTGATCACAGTGGCACCGTGACCAAGATCATGGTCGACAACGGCCAAGCGGTCGAGTACGGTCAGCCCATGTTCGTGATTGAGTGATCCCCAGGCATGTTTAAAAAGATCCTGATCGCCAACCGTGGCGAAATTGCCCTTCGCATCCAGCGCGCCTGCAAGGAGCTGGGTGTAGAGGCGGTGGTGGTGTATTCCGAGGCTGACCGCGAAGCCAAGTATGTGAAATTGGCAGAAGAAGCGGTCTGCATTGGGCCGGCAGCGTCCTCCTTGAGTTATCTCAACATGCCCGCCATCATTTCCGCAGCTGAAGTGACCGACGCACAAGCCATCCACCCTGGTTATGGGTTTTTGAGTGAAAACGCCGACTTTGCTGAACGGGTGGAGAAAAGCGGCTTTGTGTTCATTGGCCCCACGCCTGAGTCCATCCGCATGATGGGTGACAAGGTTTCGGCCAAGCAGGCCATGATCAAAGCCGGTGTGCCTTGTGTGCCAGGTTCAGAAGGCGAGTTGCCAGATGACCCAACGCAAATCCGTCGCATCGCCAAATCCATTGGTTATCCAGTGATCATCAAAGCCGCTGGTGGCGGCGGTGGCCGTGGCATGCGTGTGGTGCACAACGAAGCGGCCTTGATCCATGCCGTGCAAACCACCAAAGCAGAAGCGGGTGCCGCATTCGGCAATCCTGCGGTTTACATGGAAAAGTTTTTGCAAAACCCTCGGCACATCGAGATTCAAATCTTGGCCGACAACTACAAAAACGCCGTTTATTTGGGTGAGCGCGATTGCTCGATGCAGCGCCGCCACCAAAAGGTCATTGAAGAAGCACCAGCACCCGGCATTCCCCGCAAACTGATTGAGCGCATTGGCGAGCGTTGTGCCGCTGCTTGTAAAAAAATGGGCTACCGCGGTGCCGGTACGTTTGAGTTTTTGTACGAAAACGGTGAGTTTTATTTCATCGAAATGAATACCCGTGTTCAAGTGGAACACCCGGTCACTGAATTCATCACGGGAATCGACATTGTCAAAACCCAGATCATGACGGCAGCTGGTCAAAAACTGCCTTTCACACAAAGGCAAATCGAGATCAAAGGGCATGCGATTGAATGCCGCGTCAACGCAGAAGATCCATTCAAGTTCACCCCCTCACCTGGCCGCGTCACCATGTGGCACCCCCCAGGCGGCCCTGGCGTGCGAGTGGATTCGCACATCTACACCAATTACTTTGTGCCCTCCAACTACGACTCCATGGTTGGAAAAATCATTGTGCATGGCGATACCCGCGAACATGCGCTGGCTCGCATGCGGACTGCTTTGGGTGAAACCGTGGTGGAAGGCATCCAAACCAACATTGCCTTGCACCGTGAACTGATGAACGACCCTGGCTTTGTGGCGGGCGGCACCAACATCCACTATTTGGAAGAGTGGTTGGCCGTTCGTCAGTCCTGATGTTCGAGCTCAGGCTCCAATGCCTGCAATCGCAGGTCGACACCATCAGCGATGCGCTGATGGCCTTGGACGCCTTGAGCGTCTCGGTCGAAGACGCTGACGCCCACACCGATCAAGAGCAAGCCTTGTTTGGAGAGCCTGACATGCCCGCTCCTGCGGCAGGCTGGTTGCGGTCGCACCTGATTGCTTTGTTTGCCACCCAAGCCTTGGCCCAAGAGGCTTCGCATTTGCTGGCCTTGCAAGATTTTTTTGACCACGCGGTCTTGCTCAGCATCAGCGAAGTGCCAGAGCAAGATTGGGTGCGTTTGACCCAATCGCAGTTTGAACCTGTGCCCATCACCACCGATTTTTGGGTGGTACCCAGCTGGCACGAGCCGCCTGACGCTGCCCGCTGGGTATTGAGGTTGGATCCAGGCTTGGCCTTTGGCACGGGTACCCATCCCACCACGCGCATGTGCTTGCGCTTCATCGCCCAACATCCCCCCGTCGGTCTGCGTGTCTTGGATTACGGATGCGGCTCAGGCATTTTGGCCATTGGCGCGGCTATGCTTGGCGCCTCTGCCGTCGATGCGGTCGACATCGATCCCGATGCCATCGTTTCTGCGCAGGCCAATGCACAAGCCAACCATGTGCAACTGAATTTGGGCTTGCCAGAAGTCGCACAGGGTCAATACCCTTTGGTGGTTGCCAATATCTTGGCCGCACCTTTGAAGGTGCTGGCGCCTTTGCTGTGTGGACATGTGGCTGCGGGTGGCACATTGTTGCTGGCGGGCATTTTGGAGCGTCAAGTCGAGGAAATCACAGCGGCTTACCAAGCACACCTCGCCTTGGAAGTGGCAGACAACCAAGAAGGCTGGGTGCTGATGCGAGGCACAGCCCTTTGATAAGCTGTGCGCTTTACATGAACTGACGGCCATGGCCATCGTTACCCTTTGTCCCCAATGTCAAACCGCGTTTGCCATCCAAGCTGAGCATTACAGCGCGGCAGACGCCTGGGTGCGTTGCGGCAGGTGTGCCCATGTGTTCGAGGTGGACCAGCATCTGTTTGAACTCGATGGCGAACCGCAAGTGCCTGTGGTCAATGAGCGACCTGTGGCGAAATACTTGGCTGCCACGACAGCGCCAACAGTGGGGGTGACACAGTCAGCCATTCACCCGGGCGTCTGGTTGGCCGCATTCTCGGTGGTCTTGCTGGGCTTGCAAAGCTTGGTTCATTCGAGGGACCATTTGGCAGCCACTGTTCCCGAGTTGCGATCCGCCTTGAGTGCCCTTTGTGAGCCCATGAACTGCGAAGTTCGATGGCCCATGTCGCCGGACAAAGTGTCGATGGAGACTGGTACGTTCAAACGCATAGATGCCAACCTGTATTCGTTTGAAGGCGTCATCAAAAATACCAGCGAATTTCCAGTGTGGATGCCGACACTGGAATTGACCCTCACCGACAGCGATGACACCGCGGTGGTGCGCAAAGTCATCACTCCCTCAGACATGGGATTGACAGATGGTTTGCGGGCCAGTCGATCCCAAGGCTTTGAGATCAAATTCACCGTGGATTCCGCTTTCGCCTCGAGAATCATCGGATACCGTTCGGTTCTTTTTTACCCTTAACCTTTTCACTTTATGGAGCCCTCATGGCAGTGCTGATTTGCGGATCTTTGGCTTTTGACACCATCATGCACTTTGAAGGTCGCTTCAAAGAACAAATACTGCCTGAGCAGTTGCATATCTTGAACGTGTCTTTTTTGGTTCCACAGTTACAGCGAGACTTTGGCGGTTGCGCCGGCAATGTGGCGTATGGCCTGAAGCTCTTGGGTGGACAGGCCTTGCCAATGGCCACACTGGGCAACGACGGCGAAGCCTACTTGAACCGATTGAAGCACTTGGGCATTGCAACAGACTTCGTGAAAATGGTGGATGACAATTACACCGCGCAAGCCATGATCATGACCGATTTGGATAACAACCAAATCACTGCTTTCCATCCAGGCGCCATGATGCAAGCCCACACCACGCGCGTTGAAAAAAGAGCAGACATCACCTTGGGTATCGTCTCCCCTGATGGACGTGATGCCATGATCGAACATGCCCAACAATTTGCCGACGCTGGTATTCCCTTTGTGTTCGATCCAGGCCAAGGACTGCCCATGTTCGATGGCGAAACTTTGCGCCATTTCATTGAATTGGCCACCTGGGTGACAGTCAATGATTACGAAGGAAAAATGCTCTCAGACAGAACTGGCTGGGACAGCGCTGAGATTTCAAGCCGTGTCAAAGGCTTGGTGGTGACCTTGGGTGGTGATGGTTGTGAAGTTTGGCAAGACAGGCAAATGACTTTGGTTGCTCCGGTGAAAGCCACTGCGGTGGTCGACCCGACAGGTTGCGGTGACGCTTGGCGCAGTGCTTTGCTCTTTGGCTTGGACCAGGGCTGGGACTTGGTGCGTTGCGCTGAACTCGGCAACACCATGGGGGCACTCAAAATTGCCAGCCGAGGACCACAGAACTACACGCTGACATAAAAAAACCCGGTGCGATGAGACACCGGGTTGTAGGCAAACACTGTTTCTACTTCAGGGCTTGGTGGCTGTTGGAAACGGCCACGCGGCTTGAGGATTCAGCGTTGTTTGCGCCACATGGTGCACTGCGGGTGCAGCGGCCTTGTGGGGCTTGGCAGCAGGCTTCTTCACTGCCTTTTTAGCGACTAGAGGCTTTTTTTTTGCGGCTGGTTTTTTGGCCGCGGGCTTTTTGGCCGCGGCTTTCTTGGCTACCGGCTTTTTTGCAGCAGGTTTTTTGGCCGCTGGCTTTTTCTTGGCTACAGGCTTTTTAGCTGCTGCTTTTTTAGCGACGGGCTTCTTAGCTGCAACCTTTTTCTTGGCTACGGGCTTTTTAGCTGCTGCTTTTTTAGCTGCGGGCTTCTTAGCTGCAACCTTTTTCTTGGCTACGGGCTTTTTAGCTGCTGCTTTTTTAGCGACGGGCTTCTTAGCTGCAACCTTTTTCTTGG
>CAJBOO010000145.1 GCA_903956845.1 uncultured Burkholderiales bacterium | reverse complement strand
GGCTCACGCACCGTGCTGCGGTAGCGGGCCATGTCATGCATGGTCAACAAACCGGGGTTGTAGGGGTGTTGCGACACCTTGTTAACCACTTGTTGTGCCAATGCGCCTTGGTAGAAACCGTCTGCACCTTCTTTGGCCAACAGCTTGAGCACTTGTGCCAAGCCAGGGTTTTTCAACACATGGCCAATCGGCAGTGGTTGTCCATTGGGTTTGTAGAAATAGGGAGCCGCTTGCAGGTCTTTGCGTAAGGGGCGGTCCGCCAGCAACAAAGCGTGCAGGCGCGGGCTGATTTTGAATCCGCGCTCGGCCAATTGGATGGCTGGCTGGAACAGTTTGGCCCACGCCAATTTGCCATGTTGGCGGTGTGCCTCTTCGAGCATGCGCACCACACCGGGCACACCCACTGCACGGCCACCCACCGCGGCTTCTTCGGCCGACATCAATTGGCCGTTGTTGAACATGAAGAGTTCATCGTGGGCCAAATGCGGCGCGATTTCGCGGCCATCGAAAACTTGGGTTTTCTTGCCATCGCTGTGCAGCAAGAATGCGCCGCCGCCGATGCCGCTGGACTGGGGTTCGACCAAGGTCAAGACCAGTTGGACGGCAATGGCGGCATCCACAGCAGAGCCACCAGCTTTGAGGATGTGATAACCCGCCTCTGCTGCCAAAGGGTTGGCTGCAGAGACGCCGCGGTTTTTCAGGTTCCAGCCCGGCTTGGCCTTGTAACCGGTGGCGATTTCGGGTTGCACCGGAGCAGCGGGTTTGTCTTTGGCCAGCGCGGGCGCAGCGCCGACGATCAACAAGGCGGTCATCAGCACAGACAAGCTGTGTGGGCGCCGTGCAGGCTGAGGGGTATGGGAGGTGTTCAGGCAGGTGTGTGTCATGTGAGGACCTAGGTTATTTGGGAGGCAGGCGAATGGCGCCGTCGAGGCGAATCACTTCACCGTTGAGCATGTCGTTGTCAAGGATGTGCATCACCAGTTTGGCGTAATCCAGGGGAGTGCCCAGACGAGAAGGGAAGGGAACACCGGCAGCCAAGGCGTCTTGCACGTCTTTGGGCATGGAGAACATCATGGGGGTGCCAAAAATGCCAGGGGCAATCGTCATGTTGCGGATGCCCAATTTGGACAGGTCACGCGCGATCGGCAGGGTCATGCCCACGATGCCGCCTTTGGAAGCGGAGTAAGCCGCTTGGCCAATTTGTCCGTCATAGGCGGCCACCGAGGCGGTAGAAATCATCACACCACGCTCACCCGTGTCTTCAGGGGTGTTGGTGCTCATCGCTTGAGCCGCCAAACGGATCATGTTGAAACTGCCCACCAGGTTGATGTTGATTGTGCGTTGGAAGCCGGCCAGCAGGTGGGGGCCGGTTTTGCCCACGGTGCGTTCTGCGGTGGCAATGCCTGCGCAATTGACCAGGCCTGACAACTTGCCCAAGCTTTGGGCTTTGGCAACCACTGCGCTGGCGTGTTCTTCATTGGAGACGTCACAGTGCACAAAGACGCCGCCGATCTCAGCTGCAATGGCTTGGCCTTTTTCATCCTGCATGTCGGCGATGACCACTCGTCCGCCGTGTTGGGCGATCATTCGAGCAGTGCCTTCGCCCAAACCGGAAGCGCCACCGGTGACGATGAATACGTTGTTTTTGATTTGCATGGTTGCCTTTCAACTTGAAAATACAAGGGCCTGAGGTCTCGGCCCAGCCTGAAGATTATGGCAGTGCCAGCCTGAGACAATAGCCAGATGAATGTATTTTCCTCCTCAATGAACACTTTCTGCCGCCATGGCTTGTTCACAGCCTTGCTGGCCTTGGTGGCGTGCGCGACACCTCCGACGCCATCGCCTGCACCTGTGCCAGAGGTGCGTGCGCCTGAGCCCAAAAAAATCCCCAAACTGGGATTGGCTTTGGGCGGGGGCGCGGCCCGTGGCTTTGCTCACATCGGCGTGCTGCAGGTGCTTGAAGAAGAAGGCATCAAGCCAGACTTCATTGCGGGCACCTCTGCGGGCAGTTTGGTGGCTGCGCTCTACGCCAGCGGCAAAACCAGCACGCAACTGACTTGGTTGGCTGAATCGATGGACGAATCCCAATTGACCGACTGGACCTTGCCCTTCGCCGGGCGGGGCGTGTTGCGTGGCGAGGCGCTGGGGAAATACGTCAACAGCCAACTCAATGGTTTGAAAATCGAGGACATGAAAATCCCCTTGGGTATCGTCGCTACGGATTTACAGACAGGCGAGGGTATTTTGTTTCGACGTGGCGACGTGGCCACGGCTGTGAGGGCTTCCAGTGCGGTGCCATCGGTGTTTGAGCCGGTGCGCATTGGACAACGCGACTATGTGGACGGCGGTTTGGTCTCGCCCGTGCCGGTGCTGTATGTCAAGCAAATGGGGGCGCAATACATCATCGCCGTGGACATTTCCAGCCGCCCCGAAGATGCCAAAACGAGTGATATTTTCAAGGTGCTGTTGCAAACCTTCAGCATCATGAGCAAAAGCATCAGCCAGCTGGAGTTGCCGCAAGCCCAGGTGGTGGTCAGGCCGGCGTTGCCGAATGTGGGCAGTGCTGAATTTTCTGCCCGCAAAAAGAGCATCGAAGCGGGGCGCGCTGCCATGAAACAAGCCTTGCCCCAGGTCAAGGCTGCCCTGGCCCCCTGACGGGTTCACCCTGGGGACTGACTGTGCAGATCCATCTGGCTTCATGAACGGTTTGCCCATGAAAAAAGCCCGCTGTTGAGCGGGCTTTTTCACAACCGCGGGGGTTGATTAACGCTTGCGAGCAGCAGGCTTGGCAGCTGCAACGGTGGAGCTGGCCACAGCTTGCATGTTGGCTTCAGCGGCTTCAGTGGCTTGTTTCACTGCTTTTTGAACGCTTTCGAAAGCGGTTTGGCTGGCAGCGACGGCGCTTTTGATCATGGCCACGGCGGACTCAGAACCGGCAGGGGCATTTTTGCCAGCTGCTTCGACCAAACCAGCAACCGCTTTTTGTGCTTCAGCGGCTTTTGTTTCAACAGCCTTGGTGAATTCACCGCTGGTGGAAGAAGCGATCTCATACACGTGGCGTGAGAAAGAGCTGGCTTTGTCAGCCATGGGCTGGAGGTAACCGGCTTGCAGAGCCATCAGCTCTTGCACGTCTTTCACGCCCATCATGGCTTGTGTGTGCTTGAGGTTGTCGTGCATGGCGGCTTTGGCGGCAGCCAAGTTCAGTTCAACCATTTTTTCAACGCCGAAGAAGGCTTTTTCGGACATGCCGAAAAGGGCTTCCACATTGGCTTTTTGTGCGGCGATCATTTGTTCTGCGGTCATCATGGTCAGTTTCCTTGAGGTTAGTTGCTAGTCAATCTGAACTGCGCTGAAATCATGTTGCGGCGCAGCATGGTTAGAAGTATAGGGTTTGCCCTGGGTATTACAAGCCTTTTTTGTTGCAATGCACCAATTTAGAGTGGGTTGCCTAAAACCGGGTAATGGCCTGCCTATTCATTTATTTGTCATGTATTTCAACGACTTACCTCGATGCGGGCAGGTGTTTCAAGGACCTGATGACCAATCCGGCTCGCAAACCCAGTGCAAGGCCTCACCCCTTCGGGGATGCGTCAGGCCCAGGGCTTGGGCGTGCAACATCAGCCTGTTGGAACGAGCCAAGACCGCTGGCGGGGCATACAAAGCGTCGCCCCAAATCGGGTGGCCCAGTGCTTTGAGGTGCACCCGCAATTGGTGTGATCTGCCCGTTTGCGGCTGCAAGCGCAACAAAGAGCCCGGCCACTCAGGATGGTGCTGCTCACAACGCCAATGGGTGACGCTGGGTTTGCCAGCCTTGTCGATGATGTGCAGGGGGCGGTTGGGCCAGTCGAGCAAGATCGGCAAGTCGATGGTTTGCCATGCCGCATTGACAGGGATGATGCCTTCGACCCACGCGAGGTAGTGTTTATGCACTTGCCTGGCTTCGAATGCCATGCTGAGTTGGCGTTGGGTGGGTGGATTCAGTGCAAACACCATCACACCCGACGTGGCCTGGTCGAGCCGGTGCACCACCAAGGCGCTGGGGTGGTTCACCAACAGGCGCGACCACAGGCAATCTTGCTTGTCAGGACCTTTGCCGGGCACGCTGAGCAAACCGCTGGGTTTGTTGACCACCAGCAGGTCTTCGTCTTGGTAAATCAAGCGCAAGGGTTCTGACGGCTGTGCGGACATGGTTCACACACCCGGCTTTGCCATCTGTGTCAGCACAGCTTGGGTGTGCGCCCATGCATCCGCATGATCGCAGGGCACCACGTGTCGTTCAGGCATGCTGCGCAACCAGGTGAGCTGCCTTTTGGCCAATTGCCGGCTGGCTGCAACGCCTTTGTCGCGCAGCACAGCCAGGGCTTTGTCAGAAACGGCTTGCCCACCCGCCTGGTCCAAGGCTTCCCACACCTGTCGGTAGCCCACGCAGCGCATGGACGGTAAATCGGGGTGTAAATCGCCGCGCTGACGCAATCGCTGAACCTCTTCCACCAAGCCTTGCTTGAGCATGTCGTCAAAGCGCTGTTCAATGCGTTGGTGCAGCCAAGAACGGTCAAGGGGTTCCAGCGACAACAAGGCAATGCGTGGTCCCGCCACGCGGGTGGCACCAAAAAAAGAAGACAGGGTTTGGCCCGTCAGTTGCCAAACTTCCAGGGCCCGGGAGATGCGTTGGGCATCGTTGGGTGGCAAGCGGGCTGCGGTTGTGGGGTCCACCTGCGACAGCTCAGCGTGCAGGGCAGGCCACCCCACGGCTTGTGCTTTGGCCTCGATGGCACTGCGCACATGGGGATCGGCCAATGGCAAATCGTCCAAGCCATCGATCAGGGCTTTGAAATACAACATGGTGCCGCCGACCAGCAAGGGCAGTTTGCCCCGAGCGCGTATGTCGCTGATCAATTGGGTGGCGTCTCGCGCAAATTCGGCCGCACTGTAGGCCTGCGACGGGTCACGCACATTGATCAGGTGATGTGGCACGCTGGCCAACTCTGCGGCCGAGGGTTTGGCGGTACCGATGTCCATGCCTTGGTAGACCAGCGCCGAGTCCACACTGATGATTTCCACCGGCATCGTTTGTGCCAAGCGCAATGCCAGCGCGGTTTTCCCCGTGGCAGTCGGGCCGGCGATCGCCAGCCCTTGCCAGCCTGCTAACCAATCAATCGCTGGTGCGGGGTTCGCCATGCCATTGCACCAAAGTCCAGGCGGTCAGGGCCAACACGCTGCTCCAAAAAGCCACGCCATGCGCCAGAGGAAACAACGTGCCATCGATGCTGGTGCCCAACCATGCGCCAGTGGCGAATGCCGCCAACATCATCAAAAATCCGTTCAGGGCAGAGGCCGCACCTGCCGACAAAGGGAACGGCCCCACCGCGCCGCTTTGGCCAATCGGTTGGTGTATGCCGTGCGCCAAGATCATCGGGTACATGGCCAAGACCAAGCCCGTGGCAGTGGCTGTATCGGTATAGACCATCAGGCACAAGACCGAGCCACTCAAGGCACTGGATGCACCCGCCAGCGCAATGGTGCGGCGCATGCCGATGTGCCTGAGCAAATAGCGACAGACGATGGTGCCGCAGATGTAGACCACGGACATCGACGACAAAATCCAGCCCAATTGAAGGCCTGTGAGGTGCAGCACCTGAATGAACACAAAGGACGAGGTCGCCAGGTAGGTGAACAAAGCGCCGTACGCAGCCAAGGACAGCAAAGCGAAGGCGCGGAATGTGGGGTGGCGCAAAACATCTAGCCAAATGCGCAGCATCGTCGGGAAGTGCAAAGCATCGGGGTTGCGGGTGCTGATGCTTTCTTCAAACCGCCAAGCCACCATGCCCAGCGTGAAGACCGCGTACAAAGCCACGGAAGACAAAGCCACTTGCCAACCCCAGTGCTGGCTGAGGAAACCGCCCAAAGGAGGGCTGGTGCAGGCCAACACACCCAAGCCGGTCATGGCTTTGGACATGATGCGCGCACCTTCAAGGGGTTGGTACAGGTCTCGCACCACCGCCCGGGCACTGGTGATGACCGCACCCATGGCCGCGCCTTGCAACACACGCCAAAACACCAGGGTCTCAATCGAGTTGCTCAACACGCAAGCAATGGCCGCCAGGCTGTAAGCCGCCAAGCCAAACAGCATGATCGGGCGCCTGCCGACCTTGTCGGAAAACGGCCCCCACAGCAATTGCGAAACACCAAACGCCAGTAACAAGCCCGTCAAGGTGTACTGAACCATGCTGACGCTGGCATTCAAATCCGCTGCCAATCCCGGTAAACCAGGCAGGTACAAATCGGTGGACACCGGTTGCAAGCCAATCGCCAGAGAGAGCAGCAGGATGACCAAAAAAGTAGGCATCAACGGCCTCTCAAAAAGAGTTTGTCCAAATCGCCCATGCCCAGTTGTCGCCAAGTGGGGCGACCATGGTTGCATTGGTCTGCGCGTTCGGTGACTTCCATTTGTCGCAGCAAGGCGTTCATTTCTTCCAAGGTCAACAGGCGGTTGGCTCGCACAGCGGCATGGCAAGCCATGGCAGCCAACACATCGTCACGTGCGCGTTGCAACACCTGGTGGGCATCGTGCTGGGCCAACTCGGACAAGACGCTGCGCGCCAAGGCCACGGCATCTGCTTGAGCCAAGCTCGCGGGGACACTGCGCACCACCAAGGACTGCGCTGACAGGTTTTCAATCTCCAAGCCCAGGCTGCGCAGGGTGTCGGCATGGTTGCTGACGGTGGCCATTTCCTCTGGGGTGGCGGCAAACGAAGCAGGGATCAGCAAGGCTTGGCTTTGCAAACTGTGCTGAGCCAATTGGGTTTTCAATCGTTCGTAAACAATGCGTTCGTGGGCGGCGTGCATGTCCACCACCACCAATCCATGGTGGTTTTCTGCCAGGATGTAAACGCCTTGCAGTTGCGCCAAGGCTTTGCCCAGCGGCCAGTCTCCCGCTGGCAGGGGTGTGAATGCAGGGGTGGCCGGCAGGGGTGAGGCACTGTCCCGTGTGCTGACCACCGTCGGTTGCCAAAGTTGTCCCAGGTCTTGCACCTGTTGGCCTGCTGGCGGGGCAGTCCACGCCAGGCCCGTTTGTGAATCCCTGTGTCCAAAGTGTTGCAGGGCGGCGATGGCCTGGCTGCGGGCCTCTGGGTCGTGTGCAGCCAGAGTGGGGGCGGGCTGCACGTGCTGTCCTGCGCGTGACACCGATAAAGCCTGAGTCAAGGCGTGTTGCACGGCTTGGTGTACCTCACGGCTGTCGCGGAAGCGCACTTCAATTTTGGTGGGATGCACATTCACATCCACCCGTGTCGGGTCCATCTCGATGTAGAGCGCGTAGACCGGTTGACGCTGACCGTGCAGCACGTCTTCATAGGCACTGCGAGCGGCGTGACTCAGCACCCGGTCGCGCACATAGCGGCCATTCACATAGGCAAATTGGTGATCGGCGCGGGCACGAGCGGTGTCGGGAAGGCCAGCGCGACCCCACACCCGTAGATCGCCATGCTGGTGATCGATGGGCAAGGAATGGCGAATGAAATCCTCGCCCAGCACATCTGATAAGCGTTGGTCCAACGCTTTGTCATGGGCCTGGCCGCGCCACTGGGCAGCGAGTTTGCCGTCGTGCCACAACGCAAAGCCCACTTGCGGACGGGCCAAGGCATGCCGACGTAACGACTCCAAGCAGTGGGCCAGTTCGGTGGCCGTGGATTTCAAAAACTTGCGTCTGGCCGGGGTGCTGAAAAACAGTTCCTTGACCTCGACCGTGGTGCCCACCGCTCGCGCGATCGGGCGCAATTCACCGCTGCGCGCATCGAGTTGCATGGCGTGAGCTTGGCTGGCGGTACGCGAGAGAAGGCTGAGTTCGCTGACCGCGGCAATGGCGGCCAAGGCTTCACCGCGAAAGCCCATGGTGGCCACCGATTCCAGGTCATACAAGCTGCTGATCTTGCTGGTGGCGTGTCGGCGAAGTGCCAACGGCATGTCAGCTGCCTCTAAGCCGATGCCATCGTCCTCGACACTGATCATGCGTACGCCACCTTCCACCAGTCGCACCACCACTTGGCTGGCACCTGCATCCAAAGCGTTGTCGACCAATTCACGCACCACCGAGGCGGGGCGTTCAACCACTTCGCCTGCGGCTATTTGGCTGATCAGTTCGTCGGGGAGTTCGCGGATCGGGCGTCGCGTCAGGGAGGATGGATTCACCGTGGGGATTCTAGAGGAGCACACGCCCAGCGCTTAGCGGCCGTGGTGTCACCAACCCCATCCATAATGGCCGCATGGAAACCATCACTTTGCTCATTGATTTCATCGTGCACATCGACCAGTACTTGGAGGTGTTTGTGCAAACTTATGGTGTGTGGGTGTATGCCCTTTTGTTCCTGATCGTTTTCGTCGAAACAGGCTTGGTTGTCATGCCTTTTTTGCCCGGAGACTCGTTGTTGTTCGTGGTGGGTGCCATGGCCGGCGCGGGATTGCTCAGCCTGCCTTTGGTATTGGCTTTGCTGTTGATCGCGGCCATCTTGGGTGACCAATGCAACTACCTGATTGGCCGCTATTACGGCGATGTGCTGTTGCAGAGCGAATCTCGGTTTTTCAACCGCAAAGCCTATGACCAAGCCCATGCCTTTTACGATCGCTTTGGGGGCATCACCATCATCATCGCGCGGTTCATGCCCTTTGTTCGCACATTCGCGCCTTTTGTGGCGGGTGTCGCCAAGATGGACAGAAGCCGCTTCACGCTCTTCAATGTGATCGGTGCGGTTGTATGGGTGGTGGGTATCGGCATGGCCGGGTATTTGTTTGGCCACATCGGTTGGGTCAAAGCCAACCTGGAAAAAGTGATTTGGGCCATGATCCTGATCCCAGGCCTGTTCGCTTTGTGGGGTGCGCGGCGAGCCCGGCAATCAAGTTGAACGTTTGCGGGCCAGTGGCGGGTTGCGCAAAAAATAATTTTCAATGCCCTTCATCAACGCCTGCGTCAACTTCACCTGGTAGGCCTCGCTGTTGAGCAAGGCTTCCTCTTCAGGGTTGCTGATGAAAGCGGTTTCCACCAACAAGCTCGGAATATCCGGCGCTTTCAATACCGCAAACCCGGCTTGTTCAACCTGCGGTTTGTGCAGTTTGCCGACTTGGCGAATTTGCCCCAGCATTTCATTGCCTAGCTTCAAGCTGTCATTGATTTGAGCCGTGGTACTCATGTCCAGCAGGGCGCGTTGCACATGCTGGTCTTGCACTTTGATGTTCAAGCCGCCAATCGCGTCTGAGGCGTTTTCTTTGGTTGCCATCCAGCGGGCAGCCGCGCTTGAGGCCGCACCCTGGCTGAGCGCAAACACGCTGGCACCCCTGGCTTGGGGGTTCATGAACGCATCGGCATGCAAACTGATGAACAAATCGGCTTGCACTTTCTGCGCCTTTTGTACCCGCACTTGCAAGGGCAAAAAGAAGTCTGCATCCCTCGTCAGGTAGGCACGCATGGGCAACAAGCCATGCTTGGTTTTCAAGACTGTGTTGTTGATGCGTTCTTTCAGGCGATGAGCGATTTGCAGCACCACGTCTTTTTCGCGGGTGCCGTTGGGCCCAATCGCACCTGGGTCTTCACCGCCGTGACCTGGGTCCAGGGCCACCACCACCAACCGGTCCATCAAGGGACTGACAGGCGTTGTGGGTTTGGCCAGTGTGTCTGCTCCTTTCGACGGGACAGGTGAGGAGGGCGGTGTGTTGGGCGTGGGCACCGCACTGGGCGGTGCAGACGCGACGGAAGGAGGTGTTGTCGGTGCAGCAGGCTTGTGTTGACCCGCAATTAACTCACCCAGGGGATCATGGTCATGATCGGTTTTCAAGCGTTCGGCGATCAGTGCCTCAAGCGGATCC
>CAJBOO010000144.1 GCA_903956845.1 uncultured Burkholderiales bacterium | reverse complement strand
CGCCCGGGCGTGATGCAAATCAACGGCCTGTACCGCCATGGGTTTTTGATTGCACCCGCCATGCTCGACGCGGCCATGGCCCTGATGACAGGTGACGCGACTGTGGCCCAACAGTTTGGATTGCTGCAGACAACCCACCCATCTGTGGGAGCCACGCCATGAGCACAGACCACCGGGCCAAGCCACTGGGAGGCTTGGCATGAGCAGCGACACCATGACCATCCTCGTCAACCAGGTGGCCCACCAACTGCCCGCTCAAGCCACTTTGCTCGACGCGATCAACGCCGCTGGGGTGACGCCACCCTTTGCCGCTGCGGTCAATATGCAATTCGTGCCGCGCTCCGCGCATGCCACCCATGTGCTTCAACCCAACGACCAGGTTGAACTCATCGCACCCATCACAGGAGGATGACCCATGAACGACGATGACTTGGTTTTGTATGGCGAGCGCTTTGCCAGCCGCTTGTTGTTGGGCACCTCGCGCTACCCCTCGCCGCAGGTGCTGGCCGATGCGGTTCGATTGGCGCAACCCGCCATGCTGACCGCCTCCTTGCGCCGCCAAACTGCACACGCCAAGGCCTCTCCCGAGTTTTGGGATTTGCTCAAGGCCATGCAAGTGCCCGTCTTGCCCAACACCGCTGGTTGCCACAGCGTGCAAGAAGTGATCACCACCGCCGAGATGGCCCGCGAGGTGTTTGAAACCGATTGGCTCAAACTCGAGTTGATTGGTGACGATTACAGCCTGCAACCCGACACCTTGAAGCTGCCCGAGGCCGCCGAACACCTGGTCAAAGCTGGGTTCAAGGTGCTGCCCTATTGCACCGACGACTTGGTGTTGTGCCAACGTTTGGTCGACGTGGGTTGTCAGGCAGTCATGCCATGGGCCGCGCCGATCGGCACCGGCAAAGGCCCGATCAACCCCTATGCCATGCGCATGCTGCGCGAGCGCCTGGACGTGCCGATGATCGTCGACGCAGGACTGGGCCTGCCCTCCCACGCCTGCCAAGTGATGGAATGGGGCTATGACGCGGTGCTGCTCAACACGGCAGTGGCCTTGGCCACCCATCCCGCCGCCATGGCCGAGGCGTTTGCCCATGCGGTCAACGCTGGGCGTGCCGCGTTTTTGTCTGGCGCGATGCAAGCCCAAGACAGCGCCCAAGCCAGCACCCCCGTCCTCGGCACCCCTTTTTGGCACCACGCATGAACATCCTCGACCAAGCTCTGCAGATCGCGCAACTGCACAGCGCATTGCACATCGGTAGCCCACCCAAAGTCAGCGAAGTCAGCCATGCTTTGGTGGGCAGCGAGTCGTTTCAAGTCGCGCTGCTGGCCAGCAGGTTGCTGGGATTTTTGGAACACGATGCCCAGTGCATCGCAGGTGCATGGCAAGCCCAAACCCTGCGCACCGGTCATTTCGATCCACAGGCTTGGCCGGTGCAAGCTGCAGACTTTGGCTTGGCCACCACCCACCCGCATCCATTCCCCGTTTGCCCACAGCAACTGGGCTTGTATGCGGTCTTGCCCGATGCGCAGTGGGTGTCACGCATGGTGGACCTGGGTGTACCCACGGTGCAGTTGCGTTTCAAATCAGACGACATACAGGCGGTGCACCGCGAAGTGCAAGCCGCGGTGAAAGCTGCGCAAGGCAGCCAAAGCCTGCTGTTCATCAACGACCATTGGCAAGCCGCCATAGATGCAGGCGCCTATGGCGTGCACCTCGGACAAGAAGACATGCAAGCAGCACCCCTGGCGCGCATCCGTGCGGCAGGTTTGCGTCTGGGTTTGTCCAGCCACGGCTATGCCGAAATGGTGCAAGCCGCGCAGCACGGCCCGAGCTACCTGGCGCTGGGCGCGGTGTTTCCCACCACGTTGAAACGCATGGCCACCGCCCCGCAGGGCTTGGGCCGCTTGCACATGTACGCGCGTTTGATGTGCCACCTGCCCCTGGTGGCGATTGGCGGCATTGACCTGCACAGCCTGCCTGCCGTCATGCAAAGCGGCGTGGGCTCGGTGGCGTTTGTGCGGGCCATCACCGCCGCCGAAGATGTGTCGCAAAGTGTGGCGCAATTGCGCGCTTGCATGGCGCACAGCGCGATCAGGGCTTGAAACCGGGGTTCAGCTGTGCAGCTTGCGCAGCTCGGACTTTTGAATCTTGCCGGTGCCACCCAACGGCAACGCATCCAAAAACACCACCCGCTCTGGCACCCACCACTTGGCCACTTTGCTGGCCAAAAAGTCCAATATCTCCTGGCTCTCCAGGCTGGCCGAGGGCTTGCGCACGATGAACAGCAGGGGCCGCTCGCCCCACTTCGGGTCTTCCACACCAATCACCGCCGCCATGGCCACGGCGGGGTGTTCCAGGGCCACGTTTTCCAGGTCGATCGAACTGATCCATTCACCGCCTGTTTTGATCACATCTTTCACGCGGTCGCGGATGTTCATCAGGCCATCGGCATCGATGGTGGCGATGTCACCCGTGGGAAACCAACCGTTCACCAAAGGTGACTTTTCACCCTTGTAGTAGCCCGACAAAATCCAGTGCCCTCGCACCATCAACTCGCCTTGGGTCTGGCCGTCGCGCGGAATGTCTTGGCCGTTTTCGTCCACCAGCTTGATGCTCACCCCGTGAACGGTTTTGCCTTGCTTGGCCAAATAGTCGTGTTGCGCGGCGGCGGGCCCATGGCTCAGCGCTGGGGGCAGCGTGCCAATGGTGGCGACCGCGGTGGTTTCGGTCATGCCCCAACCGTGGCGCACCTCCACTTGGTAGGTGTCCATGAACTTGGCGATCAAGGCCTTGGGCATGGCCGAGCCTCCCACGGCGGTGCGGCGCATGGTGCGGAAACGCAATTGGTGCTGCTCCACATGAGCCAGCAAGGCTTGCCAAATCGTGGGCACACCCGCGCTGATAGTCACGCCCTCGGACTCCATCAATTCATAGAGCGAGGCGCCATCGAGCTTGGGGCCAGGCAACACCAACTTGGCCCCGCCCACGAAAGAGGCGTAAGGGATGCACCAGGCATTGATGTGGAACATGGGCACCACAGGCAGGATGGTTTCGTGGGGCGACAGGTTGAGCAAACCCGGCATGCAACACGTGATGGCACTGAGCACGATGGCGCGGTGGGAGTACATCACGCCCTTGGGGTTGCCCGTGGTCCCAGAGGTGTAGCAAAGCGCGGCGGCGGTGCGCTCGTCAAAGGTCGGCCACTCAAACTGGTCCGAGGCTTGTTCAACCAAGGTGTCATAGGCATGCAGATGCGGGATGCCCTCGAGGGCGGCGGTGTGGGTCGCGTCGCTCAGACACACCCAAGCCATCACCCGGGGACACTTGGCGGCAATGGCTTTGACGATGGGCGCAAAGCTTGCATCAAACAAGACCACCCGGTCTTCGGCGTGGTTGATGATGTAGATCAGTTGATCGGGGTGCAATCGGGGATTGCAGGTGTGCATCACCATGCCACTGCCGGACACGGCGTAATAAGCCTCTAGGTGACGGTGGTTGTTCCAGGCGATCGAACCCACCACATCCCCAGCCTGCAGACCCAATGCCTGCAACACGTTGGCCAGCTGACGGGCACGTTGGGCGCAGTCTGCGTAGGTGTAGCGAAACAAGGGGCCGTGGGTTTCACGTGACACCACCTCCACCTGACCGAATTGCGCCTCAGCGTGCTGCAGCACTCCTGAGAGCAGCAAGGGCAGTTCCATCATCAGTCCGGCTTGGGGCATGGCGTTCGCTTTCGGTAGGTAAAGGGACAACCCGCCAAACAGCCCACAAGGCTTGGACTCAGCGGATCAGATTGACAAGCAGTTTATCGGTATCCATGTTCATGGCCGCCTCGAAGGTGGTGGCGAACTGCTTGGCTGCGCGCATGAGCATGCGCGTGGGCACGCCGCTGGCGTACGAGATGGTGTGCCGCGCAAACAGCACCGGCCCCTTGGGGCTTTCTCGCACTTGAAACAATTGGTGGGTGATTTTTTCATTCACCTGCTTGCAGAATGCTTCAACGCGCTCTTTGGGGGTTTCAATGCCCACCGGGAAACCTTGGCCAATGAACACCAAGGTCTTGGTATCTGTCGAGACGCGGGTCCAAAACGGGTACATGAAACCGCGTGAGCCATAAACATCGCCGTTTTTCTCCAAGCGGGCATCGGTGCGGCTGGCGTTGTAAAGATCACAAACCAATTGGCTGGTGACTTCATGCGGCTTCCACACTTTGATGTTTTCATCGGCCAGCTGGGCACGAGACTCCTCGAACAGCTCCAGCAGTTTGGCAGCAATCATGGGAACCTGAGATTTCAAATACCCAGCCGCGCGGATGTTGTTTTGCAAAACAATTTGCAATTCATCAAATTGGGGCACCTTGATTTGCAAAGCAGAAGGTGCGGTCTGGCTCATGGGCTCGCGGTAGTAGCGATCCGGTTTGGGCATGACGAAATCCTGGTAGAGCTGAATGTCTTTGACCAGCGTTTCGATTTTCATGCCAAAGAAAAAATGCCTTAAGTCCTTCTGCTCCATGACGTTGTCATAGAACATGGTGATGCCATGCACCAGCTTGTCTTTGGCTTCAGGGGAATCCATCAATTTCATATCGCGAAAAAGCTCCACTTAAATGTCAACTTTGTCATCCTTGATTGTTACCCGAAATAAGCCCCATGGGAACCCCATGAACCCGGCGACTTTTGAGATACATCAACAGAATCGACATTTAAACCGCTTTATTGAATGAACGGATAGGCATACCTCTCAAAGCCACATGCTTGCTCATGCCCCTAAGATCTGGACATGACCTCTGACCGTTCGCCCTCCGCAGTCCTGCCCTCGACCAACCTCGACCCCGACTGTTTCCAGTTGCCCTCTCCAGCGGCCTTGAACGTGGCGGCGCCATCGACACATCCTCCCAAAATTTTGATGCTCTATGGCTCATTGCGCGAGCGTTCGTACAGCAAACTGTTGACGCTCGAAGGGGCTCGATTGCTCGAAGCCATGGGCGCCCAGGTGCAGGTTTTTGACCCCCTTGGCTTGCCTCAACCCGACGCCGCACCCGAGAGTCACCCCAAGGTACAAGAGCTGCGCGACTTGGCCGCTTGGTCTGAAGGCATGGTCTGGTGCTCGCCCGAGCGGCATGGCGCCATGACTGGCATCATGAAAAGCCAAATCGACTGGATTCCGCTGTCTGTGGGCGCGGTCCGCCCGACCCAGGGCAAAACCTTGGCGGTCATGGAAGTCAGCGGTGGGTCCCAATCGTTCAATGCCGTCAACCAAATGCGCATCTTGGGCCGCTGGATGCGCATGCTCACCATCCCCAACCAAAGCTCGGTAGCCAAGGCTTTCACAGAATTTGACGAAGCAGGTCGCATGAAACCGTCTGCGTTTTACGACCGCTTGGTGGATGTGATGGAAGAGTTGGTCAAGTTCACCCTGCTCACACGCGATGTGGCGCCGTATTTGGTGGAGCGCTACAGCGAACGCAAAGAAAGCGCCGAAGCGCTCTCAGCGCGGGTCAACCGCATGTGAAGACACCACGATACCGCCTGCGATCAGCAGAAAAGCCGCCAAGTGGTAGAAGTGCGGTGCTTCACCCAAAAATGCCGTGGACATGACCGCGGCAAACAAAGGCGTCAGGTTGGCAAAAAAACCAGCCACATTGGGTCCGACGCGTTGGATGCCCAACCCCCAACTGCGGTAAGCCAACAAGGCAGGACCCAAAGCCACATAGACCAGCGCTGCGGCAAGTGGCCAGCCCCAATCAATGTGCGGGTTGTCTGTGTAGCGCCATTCCAAAGCCGTGAAGAGACCACACCAAACAAGCCCAAAGACCATTTGGCCCATCAAAAAATAAGCCCAATTGCCGCGAATCTCAGGCGGGTCATGCGGCAGCGAGACCAACCAACTGTAGGTAGCCCAGCACAGGACCGCGATCAAGACATACACATCGCCGATCACCCATTCAACGCGCATCAAGGTTTGCCAATCGCCCCGACCCAAGACGCATAAGACGCCAGCGATCGACATGGCCGCACCCAACAACTGCTGGGGTCGAATCCGCTGCTTGAAAAACATGACCCCCAACGCGAGCATGAACACCGGCACACTGGACCCGACCAAAGTGACGTTGATGGGTGTTGACGTGTGCAAAGCCAAGTATTGAAAGCTGTTGTAACAACCCACACCCAAGAGGCTCATGACCGCATAGCGACGCCACAGCGGCCACAAAGGGCTGCTGGGCAACAAAATTCGCCAGGCCCAGGGCATGAGCAACAGGGTGGCCAGCAACCAACGGAAAAAATTCAAGGTGATCGGCGGCACCATGTCAGCGACTAATTTGCCCAAAACTGAGTTGCCCGCCCACACCAAAGGCGGCAACAACAACAGGCCAATCGTGGCAGGGGTCAGCACAGGGCTGGCAGCGGTGGGGTGATCAGACATGGGTAAGCATTTCTGTCATTTCATGGAGCGGAAGCGGGGGTGCTGACAGCAGCCTTCAGTGCATGCATATAAGGATGGGTTCGCCGCTCTGCGAAGCCATCAATCAGCAAACCAAGGCCTGCAAAAAAGACCAGGGAGACGCCAATGCCTTGGTAAAAATCTGGTGTGCCTGCGAAACGCAACACCAAACCAAGGACACCAAAGACAAGCCAGACGATCAAATACATTGGCCAAGCTTGATTGACCTTGACCATCCTCTGCACCTCTGCCTGAACACCTGCGGGCTGATCTGTCTCCAACGATTGGATGACACCCGAGACCTGCGCTGGCGTTCGAAACCCGACGACGCCGCCGACCGTACACAGCATCAAGCCTAAAACCAGAAAGGGAATCGCCACACCTTTAGCAAAACTGACCGGGTTATCGGTTAGCAACCACAGACTGAACACCGTGCAGATCAGTCCGATGGGCAGGATGAAAACAAGCGCTTCGAGTTTCTCACCTTGGAAGTAAACATGGATTGCGTCTAAAAGATCGACGTATTGCGCTGTGCCAGTCATGGGATGTACCTCTGATGTATAGATGAGTCGACATTATTCATTCAGAAACGATTGGCCCTGTCACGCGGGGTAAATCTGACCGTAACCTGGCACAAAAACCAAAGCCGCTCAAGGCACTTTCAATTCTTTGCTACAATATTTGTG
>CAJBOO010000143.1 GCA_903956845.1 uncultured Burkholderiales bacterium | reverse complement strand
CCTCGCAGCCCTCTTTGTCTTTGGAAGAAGCCATTGAAGAAGTGTCTGAAGAAGCGACTCAAGAACTCATTGAAGTAGTCACCGAAGAAGCTGAATTACCCAATGAACAAAAAGAAGGCCCAGCCCATGAATGAGCCTTCAGACCTGCCTGAGCAACCAGAAGCAATTTCTGCACTCCCAAACAATCAGGCCAATGTGGTTGACGTTTTCAAGCCCATTGGCATTGAAGATGTCGTTTCGGGCCAGTTTGACCAAGAGGCCGAAGGCGTAGTCTCTCCGCTCATCACCAAACGCGTCTTGGCCCCTCAAGCGGAGTCGCCCAAATTGCACAAAGTATTGGCGCAAGCTGGACTGGGCTCCCGACTTGAAATGGAGCAGCTCATTTTGGAAGGCAGAATCTCTGTCAACAATGAGCCCGCCCACATTGGCCAACGCATTCAGTTTGGTGACCAAGTCAAAGTGAACGGTAGACCCCTGCGCGTTCGGATTGATCCACCGCCCCCCAGAGTCATTGCCTATCACAAGCCTGCCGGCGAAATCGTCTCGCACGATGACCCCAAAAACAGACCCACTGTTTTCAGAAAATTGCCGCGACTGCAACAAGGCAAGTGGCAATCGGTTGGGCGCTTGGACTAGAACACCGAAGGCTTGTTGCTCTTCACCAACTCCGGCGAATTGGCCAACCGCTTGATGCACCCCCGATTTGGTTTGGAGCGTGAATATGCCGTTCGCGTGTTGGGTGCCTTAAGCAACGAAGAGAAACAAAAACTATTAGAGGGTGTCATGCTCGAAGACGGCATGGCGCAATTTGGCTCCATTGAAAACGGTGGCGGAGAAGGATCGAACTGCTGGTACAGAGTGACCATCTCTGAAGGTCGCAACCGTGAAGTTAGGCGCATGATGGAAGCGGTTGGTCATGCTGTCAGTCGTTTGATTCGCATTCGCTATGGCGCCATGGTGTTGCCCCATGGCTTAAGGCGCAGCACATTCATGGAGCTAGATGATGCCGATATCCGCGCTTTGACGCATGCGGCCAGCAAGGCTGATTCTTCAAGGGAAACAACACCAGATTCACCCTCTGGGCCTGCCCGACCACAGGATCGCAAAGTTCAGAACCCTAGAAACCGCGCATTTGGCGCCAAGAAACCAGGGCAGGGACGTTCTGGACAGGGGCAGGGCCAAGGCCAAGGACAAAGTCGTGGTCGCCAAGACAGTGCGCAACCCGATCCCATGAAAACTTCCGTCGGATATATCGGTGCAGACAGTTTCAGTCGGCAACGTAAAGCACAAGGTCCGGGGGGCAGGCCTGGCGGCCCAAGGCGCAGTGGCGGTCGAAGTCGTTAAATCACACCCTTTGCAAGGGTCGCAAATCCTTTTCCCCTCTGGGGAAACCCTAATGTCGGGTTAGAATAGCGGGCTTGCCAGAGTGCAACCATTCTTGGAAATCAAGGTTTCCAACATCTATTTTCAAAATAAAACTGAGGAATCTCATCATGGCCATCGAACGCACACTTTCCATCATTAAGCCTGACGCAGTTGCCAAAAACGTCATCGGTCAAATTTATGCTCGTTTTGAAGCTGCTGGCCTCAAAGTTGTGGCTGCCAAAATGGCCCACTTGTCACGTGGCGAAGCCGAAGCTTTCTACGCCGTGCACAAAGAGCGTCCTTTCTTCAAAGATTTGGTCGGCTTTATGATTTCTGGCCCCGTCATGATCCAAGCCTTGGAAGGCGAAGGCGCCATCTTGAAAAACCGCGACCTGATGGGCGCCACAGATCCTAAGAAGGCAGCGCCTGGCACCATCCGTGCTGACTTTGCTGACAGCATTGACGCCAACGCCGTTCACGGCTCTGACGCCCCCGAAACAGCTGCCGTTGAAATTGGTTTCTTCTTCCCCGGCATGAATGTTTATTCACGTTAATCTGAGCTGATTGTTTTCAGCCATTAACCGCGGCATAGAACCTTTTCCTTGACCGCCATGACGGCCAACCTTCTTGATTTCGACCTAGAAGGCTTGGCCGTTTTTTGTGAGGGCTTGGGCGAGAAACGCTTTCGCGCCACGCAACTCTTTCGCTGGATTCATCAGCGTGGCATGGCCAATTTTGACGACATGTCAGACTTGGCAAAGGCCATGCGCGAAAAGCTCAAGGTCCATGCGCATGTCGCCGCATTGCCTATTCTTTCGCAGCAATTTTCCATAGATGGCACCATCAAATGGTTGTTCGATGTGGGCTCTGGAGATGCCGTCGAAACGGTCTTTATTCCTGAGGACGATCGGGGGACTTTGTGTGTCTCATCGCAGGCGGGTTGCGCAGTGGGCTGTCGTTTTTGCTCTACGGGTCACCAAGGTTTTAGCCGCAACCTCAGCACTGCAGAAATATTGGCACAACTTTGGTTCGCTGAGCATTTTCTGCGTCAGCACTTGGGTCAAACCGAGCGCGTCATTTCCAACGTGGTCATGATGGGTATGGGAGAACCTCTGCAAAATTACTCAGCTCTTGTGCCTTCCTTAAGAGCCATGTTGGATGATCATGGCTATGGCTTGTCACGCAGGCGCGTCACAGTTTCCACATCGGGTGTTGTCCCCATGATGACCCGATTGTCACAAGATTGCCCTGTGGCATTGGCGGTTTCTTTGCACGCCCCCACCGATGCTTTGCGTGACAACTTGGTACCCCTCAACCGCAAATACCCCCTCGACGAATTGTTGGGTGAATGCACCCTTTACCTGAACAAAGCGCCGCGAGACTTCATCACGTTTGAATATTGCATGCTCAAGGATGTGAACGATCAAGTTTCACACGCTCAAGAGCTTGTCGCTTTGGTGCGCAAACATGCCGCCCAGGGTTTGCGCTGCAAATTCAATCTGATTCCCTTCAATCCTTTCAAAGAATCCGGGCTGTTGCGCTCCGACGACGCCACGGTTGAAAAGTTTGCCAGCGTGCTCATTCAGGCCGGCTTTGTTACCACCATTCGCAAAACCAGGGGTGACGACATTGATGCCGCTTGCGGCCAGCTAGCGGGGGATGTCAAGGACAGAACCGGTGTGGCTGATCGCATCGCACAGCAGCGCGCTGTGCCGATTCAGTGGGTAGATCGCAAATTAAGTTAAAAAGACGGCTCAAACCATAGAAAATTCTTGGTTTTTTTGAGCGATTCTCCCTCTGTCGGTGCACAATTGCCTGAGTTGGGAATTCCATTCCCAATTGGGTCAATTTGAATGGCCCAAAAGAACAAATGAGGCAAGATGCTAGGACCGAGAATTTCCAATACTGATCAAGGGCTTGAAAGCTCCTATGAGGCTCTTCATGACTGATGCGTCGACCGACAGCGTCTTGCCAATGGCGCCAACCTCTCCTGGCGCGCT
>CAJBOO010000142.1 GCA_903956845.1 uncultured Burkholderiales bacterium | reverse complement strand
GGCCTATTGGGGATGGACTGGTGAATACATGCTTTACCCACAAGAATTTGATGTGATCGTTGTTGGCGGCGGCCATGCTGGTACGGAGGCTGCCCTTGCTGCTGCACGCATGGGTTGTCAAACGCTTTTGCTCTCACACAACATTGAAACCCTGGGGCAGATGAGCTGCAACCCATCCATTGGCGGCATTGGCAAAGGGCATCTGGTCAAAGAGGTCGACGCTTTGGGCGGCGCCATGGCGCTCGCGACCGATGAGGGCGGGATTCAATTTCGCATTTTGAACAGCTCTAAAGGTCCAGCTGTGCGCGCGACCCGTGCGCAAGCAGACCGCATTTTGTACAAGGCCGCCATCCGTCACCGTTTAGAAAATCAAGAAAACCTTTGGCTTTTTCAGCAGGCTGTCGACGATTTAATGGTTGAGTCAAATGGCTCAGAAGACCGTGTGGTGGGCGCTGTCACGCAAGTGGGCGTTCGCTTTCGTTCTAAAACTGTGGTGCTTACGGCGGGTACATTTTTGGATGGCAAGATTCACGTTGGCCTAGAAAACTATTCTGCTGGCCGCGCCGGCGATCCGCCTGCTGTCAGTTTGTCGGCTCGTTTGAAAGAACTTAAATTGCCCCAAGGCCGCTTGAAAACGGGTACGCCACCCAGGCTTGATGGCCGAACCATTGACTTTAGCCAATGCTTTGAGCAGCCGGGCGATGGCATGCCGGGTGGTTTGAACGAATCTTCTGGCGTGCCTGTTTTTAGCTTCATGGGGCGCACCGAAATGCACCCGGCGCAAATGCCTTGTTGGATTACGCATACCAATGAGCGGACCCACGACATCATTCGGTCTGGCTTTGATCGCAGCCCCATGTTCACCGGAAAAATTGAAGGTGTCGGGCCGAGGTATTGTCCAAGTGTGGAAGACAAAATCAACCGCTTCGCGGACAAAGACAGCCATCAGATTTTTCTAGAGCCAGAGGGTTTAACCACCCATGAGTTTTATCCCAATGGCATCTCTACCAGCTTGCCATTTGACATTCAGTACGCATTGGTTCGATCGATGAAGGGTCTTGAAAACGCCCACATTCTGAGGCCAGGCTACGCCATCGAATACGATTACTTTGACCCACGTTCTTTGAAGAGCAGCTTTGAAACTCGCCAAATCGGCGGACTGTTTTTTGCGGGCCAGATCAACGGCACAACGGGTTATGAAGAGGCTGCTGCACAAGGCTTGTTTGCTGGTATCAACGCCGCCTTGCAGTGCCGCGCCTTGTTGGGCAAAGGCAATGACATGGGCGGCTCTTGGTTGCCGTCTCGCGACCAGGCCTATTTGGGCGTGTTGGTTGACGATCTGATTACCAAGGGCGTAACCGAACCCTATCGAATGTTCACCAGCAGGGCGGAGTTCCGCTTGCAACTTCGGGAAGACAATGCAGACATGCGACTGACAGAGGTTGGTCGTCAAATGGGATTGGTAGACGACGCCCGCTGGGCTTCTTTTTGCACCAAACGCGAGGCTGTTTCACGTGAAACAGATCGGCTCAAGTCAAATTGGGTGAATCCTCGAAATCTTCCCGCGGCTGAGTCGGAGCGGGTGCTAGGTAAGGCCATTGAGCACGAGCACAACTTGTTTGAATTGCTTCGCCGCCCCAACGTCAGTTATGAAAACTTGAAGAGCCTTGACTCAGGACGCTTTGTGTCTGAAGCTGTTTCACGTGAAACATTGGGCGTCTTATCGGCGGCAGTGGTGGAGCAAGTTGAAATTGCCGCCAAGTACTCTGGCTACATCGATCGGCAAAAGCTTGAAGTGGAAAGGGCGGCTCACTTTGAGAATCTCAAGTTGCCCGCCAAGTTGGACTACCTTCAGGTCTCTTCTTTGTCGATTGAGGCAAGGCAAAAGCTGGACAAGCATCGCCCAGAAACCTTGGGCAT
>CAJBOO010000141.1 GCA_903956845.1 uncultured Burkholderiales bacterium | reverse complement strand
GCTTTAGGCGGCGGCGTGAATCTGACTGCAGGCGGTGAGCAGGATGCTTTGGCTGAGTACTTGAAAAAATTCCATGCAACGGTGCCATTTAATGTCCGGGACACTTTAGCCGCGGATGATCTGCGCATCCAAAACCTCAGCAAGCGAAAAGACACGGTGAACTGATGGCGCGGGTTGGCGCGATGCCAACCTGTTTCAGGCCTTGCGGGTTTAGGCGGCAGGTGCTGCTTCGTCCAAAGGGACGCCGCATTCAGGGGGAGGCGCACCTTCGGCCCGCTCTTGCGGCTTGTGCACGATGCGGGTGACCGGGTCGTATTGCACGTCCTTGAGGTACATCGCCAAGACCGCGTCCATGCTTTTGGCGTGGCCGTCAAACCAGACCGCGAGTTCGCCAGTGAGTTGACGCACCATGGCCAATTTGCCTTCTTCTTGACCGCGCCGCAACACTTCGCGCATGACTTTCAAAATCATCTCGTGCTCATCGGTGTGGCAGCCGCCTGGGCCAAAGTCCACGTCCAGCATCCATTGGTTTTCGCCGCTGAAGTGTTCTTCGGTGTGGGCGATCAGTTCAGTGAAGCTTTGCAGCAACTGGTCTTCGGGCGCGGTTTCGGTGGCGGCCAGCAAGTCCACAAACTCACGGTGGGTTTGGTCCATTTGGTCCATGTTCATCACCAGGTCGTCCGACCAAGTGAGGGTGGGTTGCAGGTCCAGGGTGTCGTGTTGGCTCATGGTTCAGGGCGGTGTTGTCAGGCGAGGGGGCATCATAAACCGAGAAACCCCAAGCTGCCCTGTCGGGTCTTTCAGGGCGGACAATCCCCCCAGCCATGCAGATTTACTACGCCGCCACCCAACTCCAGAAACTGCCCGATGGCCACCGTTTCCCGATGGGCAAGTACGAGTTGCTGCGCGAGCGACTCGCCCATGAATGGCCGCAGCTGCACCTGCATTTGGCGCCCGAGGCCTCCGATGGCGAGCTGGCCTTGGCGCACACCCCCGACTACATCGATGCGGTTGTTCAAGGCCTGCTGAGCCCAGAGCAACAGCGGGAAATTGGTTTTCCCTGGTCGCCAGGCATGGTGGAGCGGGCGCGTCGGTCGGTGGGGGCCACGGTGTGTGCCGCTCGCACCGCATTCAAAGAGGGCATTGCCGCCAACTTGGCGGGTGGCACCCACCATGCCTATGCCCACAAGGGCGGCGGGTTTTGTGTGTTCAATGACGTGGCCGTGGCTGCACGCCTGATGCAGGCCGAATGGGCCAGGCACCATCCCCGCGTGCTGCAAGTGGCGGTGGTGGACTTGGATGTGCACCAAGGCAACGGCACCGCCGACATCTTCCGCCAAGACACATCGGTGTTTACTTTTTCCATGCACGGCGACAAGAACTTCCCATTTCGCAAAGCTGAAAGCGATTTGGATGTGGGCTTGCCCGATGGGTGCACCGACGACACCTACCTTGAAGCCTTGAGCCGCGCCTTGCATGAGTTGCAAAACCGCTGTGCGCCAGACCTGGTTTTTTACTTGGCGGGTGCTGATCCCCACGAAGGCGACCGCTTGGGACGCCTGCACCTGAGCTTTGAGGGCTTGCGCCAACGCGACCAGATGGTGTTGGCATGGGCCAAAGCCAGACGCATTCCTTTGGCCATGGCGATGGCAGGTGGGTATGGCCGTGACTTGGCTGACACAGTACAGGTGCAGATCAACAGTTTTGCCCTGGCGCATGCCACTTGGCAAGACTGGCAAAATGACCCGCCATGACTTCTGCACAACCCCGCGCTCAAGCGCTGAGCCGCGATCACTTTCGCACCTTTCGGTCCATCAGCACCCGCTGGTCTGACAACGATGTGTACGGCCATGTCAACAACGTGGTGTATTACCTGTGGTTTGACACCGCGGTCAACGCCCACCTGATCGAACAAGGGGCGCTGGACAT
>CAJBOO010000140.1 GCA_903956845.1 uncultured Burkholderiales bacterium | reverse complement strand
TGCTCACGGCCCTTGCGCCGGTGGTGTGCGGGGGTTTTGTCCGTTCTGCCCTGTGCCTGACTGCCCGAATGCCATGGGATCGGGCAGCCGTTTTAGCCCTGGGCTGGTTTGCACCACACGCAGCAGCCCGTGCTCACAAGCGGGGCATTGCTGGATGTTGACCCGTGCCACGCGGGCCATGAAGTCTTGAGCGCATTCCTTGGCCTGCGGGTTGGGTGCGGGCATCTTCAGCGCCGCTTTGGCCTGGGCCAGTTGCTTGCCGCTGGGATTGGCCAACAGGCCATAGTGACGGATGCGCTTGAGCCCTATGGGCAAGATGTGTTGCACAAAGCGGTCAATGAACTCAGCGCCTGACATGCGCAGCGTGCGCTTGTTTCTTTGCTCGCCCGCTTGGCCCTTGGCCCGGGCGCTGAAGATGACCTGCTCTTGGGTGATGCCCCGAATCCGCTCGTTACCAATGGCCGTTCGGTGGGTGTAACGGCTCAAGTATTCCAACACCTGCGCCGCACCACCCAACGGGGTTTTGGCATAGACCACCCAGTCCTTCTTCCACAGTGCTTGGCGCTGCTGGGGGTTCATGACCCACGGCATGGCCGTTTGGTTGGGCTCTGGCTCTACGAGTGCAGTGCTTTGCCACAGTTGCGCCATGAACTTGGCGCACCAGACCTTGGACAGAGCACGCGTGGGGAACAGATAGTCAGGCTTTTTGACTGGGGTGTGCCACTGCGTCTGGCCAAGCACCCCGCAGGCCATGATGGCGTGCAGGTGAATGTGCAGCCCCAAGTCTTGGCTCCAGGTGTGCAGCACCAGCGTGAAGGCCGCTTGCCCATTCGATACGCCCATCCAACGCGCATTGGCCGCGAACGCACTCAGTGTTTGTTGCACGCTGGCAAACAGCGCATCAATCACGACTCGGGGCTGTTGTCGGTACAGCCCATTGAACTCGTGCGGCAGAGCAAACACCAAGTGGGTGTAAGGCACGTCCAGCACTTGTGCAATGCGCGCTTGCAACCATGCATCTTTGGCTCGTGCACCACAGCTGGGGCAGTGGCGATTACGGCAAGAGTGGTACTGCCAGTGACTGTGCCCACAATCACCGCAGGCCATGCACTGACCACCAAGTGCCGCTGTGCGACAGGCGCAGATAGCCCGCCATGCTTTGGCCTGAGGGGTGCTCAGGGCGTGGCTGCACAAATAGTCCCGCCCGTGCAGGCGCAGCACGTCGGCCACAGTGGGCTTGCCCATAGGACTTTGGGCGTTAGAAAGGGGTCAGTGCGGCGAGTAAGTCCAGCGGATCAATGCCATCAATGGGCTTGAACTGTGGGCTGATGAGGTGCAGATAGCGTGTGGTGGTGCTGATGTGGCCATGCCCGAGCAAGCGGCTGATGGTGTACAAGTCCACCCCGCCTTCGAGCAAGTGGGTGGCAAAGCAGTGACGCAAGGTGTGTGTGCTGCCCATCTTCATGATGCCCGCCTTGTGCCTGGCTCGCTGGTAGATGCGCTGCATGTAGTCGCTGCTGAGCGGCTCGCCCGTGCGGGGGTGGACAAATAGCCAGCCGGGCGTTTGCCTGTGGCAGCGGTAGTTCACGCAGTGCGCGCGCAGTGCGCCCAGCAAACTGGGGCTGAGCAAGGTGTACCGGTCTGCAGCCCCTTTGCCCGCACGCACACGCACCATCATGCGGTCAGGACTTGAGTCGATGTCGGCCACTTGCAGCTGGCACGCCTCGCTCAGGCGCAAGCCAGCAGCGTAGAGCACTTGCAGCAGCATACGGTGCCCCGGGTGCGTGCAGGCATCGAACAAACGACTGATCTCCAAACGCGAGAGCAGCTCGGGTTGCTTTTGCGGCACTTTGGCCATGGGCGGGCGCAGATGCTGCAACTCAGTGGGGCGACCAAGCACCGTCTCGAACAAAAAGCGACAGGCACTGGCGGCGTGGTTGACGCTGCTGTAGGACAGCTTGCGGTCTTTGACCAAGTGCAGCAAGTACGCTTCGATTTGCTCAGGCACAAGTCGCGCCGGGTTGGTGTCGCCGTGGTGGCGAGAGAGTCTGGCAATGGCTTCGGTGTAGCACTCGATGGTGCGCGCAGACAGACCGCGCACGGTCATGGCATCTGTCATGCGTTGACGCAGTGGGCTCATGGTTTTGCTCCTGAAAGTCCGGGGAACATTCCCCAGCCCTCAGACTGCAAATAAGCACGCCATTTGCCAAGCCCCGCACCATGCAAAACGCGGTGGCA
>CAJBOO010000139.1 GCA_903956845.1 uncultured Burkholderiales bacterium | reverse complement strand
TTGCAGTGGCCGCCTGAACGAGCAGCACACGTCTGCGGATTGAAGATCGAAGACATCCGCCAACTCGCACACGACTATGCGCACATCCAACCCGCCGCGATTCGCTTGAACTATGGCGTACAACGCTCGCGCGGCGGAGGCAACGCCGTCAGGGCCGTGGCTTGCCTGCCCGCGCTCATTGGCGCTTGGCGGCACCGGGCAGGCGGCGTGGTGCTGAGTGCCTCCGGGCACGCCCTGCACAACGGCGTGGCCTTGCAACGCCCAGACCTGCTGACCAACCCGCGCTCGCCCTTGGTCAACATGTCCACCATCGGCGACGCCTTGAACACCCCGGGATGGATTGAAGCGGTGGTGGTTTACAACAGCAACCCCGTGGCGGTGGCGCCCGAGTCGGCCAAAGTGGTCAAAGGCTTTGCCCGCGAAGACCTGTTCACCGTGGTGCTCGAACATTTCATGACCGACACCGCTGACCATGCCGACTATGTCTTGCCCGCCACCACCCAACTTGAGCACTGGGACATCCACAACAGCTATGGCCACACCGACGTGTTGCTTAACCGACCGGCCATCCAACCCTTGGGCGAAGCCAAAACCAACACACAGATTTTCCGTGAGCTGGCTGTGCGCATGGGCATGAACCACCCCTTGCTGCAAGAAGACGATGAAAGCCTGTGCCGTTTGGCGCTGCAGCACCCGCGCAACCTGCAAAGCACCGCACCGGTCACTTGGGAGCAACTGCTGCGCGACGGCTTCGCGCACTGGCCGATGGCCGACGCACCGTTTGCCCAGGGTGGCTTTCCCACCCCTTCTGGCAAATGTGAGTTCATGAGCCAACGCTTGGTTGCGCTAGGGCAAGACGGTTTGCCTGACTTTTTGCCCAACCACGAACCCGCCAATCCACAAGCGCCCTACCCCTTGGCCATGATTTCACCGCCTGCGCGCAACTTCCTCAATTCGTCCTTTGTGAATGTGAAAAGCCTGCGCGACATGGAGGGCGAACCGTTGCTGGAGATCCATCCGAAAGACGCCAGTGATCGGGGGGTGTCCGATGGTGAATTCGTGCGGGTGTTCAACGACCGGGGCAGTTACACCTGCAAAGCCCAGGTCAGCACGCGCGCCCAACCTGGTTTGGTGGTCGGTTTGGGGATTTGGTGGCGCAAACTGGGTGCAGACGGCAAAAATGTGAACGAACTCACCTCGCAGTTGCTCACCGACATGGGGCGTGCGCCGGTGTTTTACGACTGCGCAGTTCAGGTCGCCAAACGCTGATGGGCGATTTGCCGCAAACCGTCAAATATCAAGCTCTCGACCAGTTCACATGTGACTGACATGCTGGGCGCCATCTTCCAACCGGCGCCACCCGTCATGTAGCACAAGGGCTCGTCATGGGTGTGTTGACGCACATGCTGCACCATGCGCTCGATCGCGCCCGCGATCGCATAGGTACCGCCGCTGGTCAGCGCATCGCTGGTGTTGGTCGGGAATTCGCGCACCTCGCCAGTGGGCACCCGCAGACCCGCCGTGCCCGACTCCAAGGCGCGCAGCATGATGCCGTGTCCAGGCAAGATAAAGCCACCCAAAAAATGCCCCTGTGCGTCGATGGCTTCCACCGTGACAGCCGTGCCC
>CAJBOO010000138.1 GCA_903956845.1 uncultured Burkholderiales bacterium | reverse complement strand
TTCAAGATCGGTTGGTCGATGTCACCCGAGAGCAACAAGCCGATGTTTTGGATGACAACTTTGCCGGAGGCTTCTTCTGCAAGGGCGGTGGCCATGGGGGTTTCTCCTGAATGCTTTTTTGTGAACTGTCGGGTCGCTTGAGGTCACAGCATAATGCGTCAAGCCCTTGGCAGATTTCACCCCGACCCATCAAACGCATGACCACCCCCAGCCACACCCACAGCGACGGCCTGTCCAGCAGCGAGGCGGCCCTGCCGCTGGGCCTGCAGCGGGTCGAACCCAAGCACGGACCGGTGCGCGAGGGCAAGGTCGAGTGCAATGCCTGCCCGGTGCTCTGCCACATTTCTGAAGGACGCGTCGGTGCCTGTGACCGCTATGCCAACCACGCTGGGGTGTTGGTCCGCCTGGACCCGGTGGTGTTTTTGAGCCAATCGCATAAAGGCAGCGAACCGCAAGCCCTCACCGCACGTGCCGACGACGACACCTTGCCCCAAAGCCTGGCGCCCACCGAGCACACCGAGCGCGGTGTGTTTGTCACGGGCATTGGCGCTTCCACCACCTACCCGGACTACAAACCCGCGCCTTTCATCGTCTCGGCCAAATCCAAAGGCGTGGACATGGTGACCGTGGTCACCGAAGGCATCTTCAGCTATTGCAGCCTGAAGGTGAAGATCGACACCGACCGTTTCTTGGGCGAAGAACGCGCCGCAGTGCGTTACGAAGGCGAGGACATTGGCCACGTCACCACGGCGGAATACGGCTCGCAAATGCTCAGCCTGGGCGGTGTGCACCACTTGACCGGTGGCACCAAAAAGCAAGGACGCCAGGCCTTGAACCTGATGCACATCTTGGGCAACCATGGCGCCGCAGAAGTGCAGATCGACAACGGTGCAAGCGTGGTTTTGCAAGCGGGTCAACCACCGATCGTCAACGGTGTCACCGAACAACGCATGCGCGTGGGCTGCGGCTCGGCCGCCGTGGGTATGTTCGCCCGCCAATGGTTGGGCTTGTGCGATGAGGTGGTGGTGGTCGACGACCACATCACCGGGGTGCTCACCGAACACCAGGCCGGGCGATGCCTGCACATGCGCCCCAGTGGCATCGCCATCAAAGGCCGCAAGTCCACCCCCGGTCGCTATTTCCAAGTGGCCGAACCCGGCACGGGTTGGGGCGGCACCCAAATCACCAACCCCTTGTCGATCTTGGACGCCTGGAACCCTGCGGAAGCATGGCCGGGCTTGCGCTTGCTCATGACCTCGACCACCGGTGAGCAAGCCGCTTGGTTTGTGCTGGATGACCAGTTGCAACCCCAGCCCGCCGAGATGCCGCCAGCCGTGCAACAGGTGGTGGACCGCATTGGTGACAACTGCGAGCCTTCGCTGGTGTCGGTCTTGTTTTTGGGGGGTGCTGGCGGCAGCTTGCGCTCAGGCGTCACCGACAACCCGATTCAACTCACGCGGGCCGTCAAGCAATCCATCGTGAATGTCACCTGTGGCGGTGCGCCAGCGTATGTCTGGCCAGGCGGGGGCATCACGCTGATGGTGGATGTGTTGCGCATGCCAGCCAACAGTTTTGGCACCGTGCCCACGCCCGCCATCGTCGCGCCCATTGAGTTCAGCATGAAGCTGGCAGACTACCAAGCCTTGGGTGGCCACATGGGCTTTGTGCGCAGCTTGGACGACAGCATGCACAAAGGCGCTTGGCATAACGACGGCGCGCCCACGCAACTGCGGTGGGAAACACCACCGGCCGGGGTCAACCCTTGGCCGCTGGACCAAGCCCCGATGTTGGGCTGACGACCATGCAAGCCACTCGCCAATCCCTGGGTGACGCGCGTTGGCATTTCCAGCATGGCCCGATCGACATCGTTTTGCAAGCCGATGGGCCACCCGCTGTGGTGGACCGTGCGGTGGCGCAGGCGTGGCAAGTGTTTGAAACCGTGTTGCCCACCTTGGTGCAAGAACTCCCCGCATTGCGTGCCCCTGTCCTTTCCCGCCTCGGTGTGGGCTTGCAAGGCCCGGTGGCGCGACGCATGTGGCAAACCGCCCAAGACGCCGCTTGGGCCACCCCCGATGGTTTCGTCACGCCCATGGTCGCGGTGGCGGGTGCCGTGGCGCAGGCGGTGTTGCAAGCCTTGGCGCAGCCAGGCATTGAGCGTGCCTATGTGAACAACGGTGGAGACATTGCCCTGCATTTGGCGCCAGGCCAAAGCTGGCGCTTGGGGCTGGTGAGCGATGTGCAGGCAGCGCTTGCCTCAGACCCGCACAGCGACTGGGTGGTCGATGGGGCGTTTTCAATCACGCATGACATGCCGGTGCGCGGTGTGGCCACCAGCGGTTGGCGAGGTCGGAGTTTTTCCTTGGGTATTGCCGACAGCGTGACCGTGTTGGCCGAGACGGCTGCACAGGCGGATGTGGCCGCCACCTTGATCGCCAACGCGGTCAACCTCGAGCACCCGGACATCGTTCGCCGCCCGGCCAACAGCCTGCGCGACGACACGGACTTGGGGGATCGGCTGGTCACGGTCGATGTGCCGCGCCTGCCCAGGGCATGGGTGGCCCGCGCTGTGCAACTCGGGCTAGACTGTGCCCATGCCATGCAACAGCGTGGCCAACTGTATGCAGCCTTTTTGTGTTGCCAGGGCCAAGTGGCTGTGGCGCAACCTTTGGAGAGTTGGGTTTGAGTGCAGTCTTGATCGATGTTCGACGGGTATTCACCCAAGTGGAAGAGATTCACCACGAGATGGGACCCGTGGCCAAGAAGCCCTTGGTGCGCGGCGCCATCGCGGCTGTTCTGCGCAACCCCTATGCAGGCCAGTACCATGCAGACATATTGCCCATGATGGAAGCCTTGAACCCCTTGGGCATCGACTTGGCTCGCCAACTGTGTCAAGCCATGGGGGTGGCAGCTGAGGCCATCCAAAGTTATGGCAAAGGCGCGATCGTGGGTGCGGCGGGCGAGCTGGAACACGGTGCTTTGTGGCATGTGCCGGGTGGCTACGCCATGCGCGAATTGCTGGGCTGGAAGGGCGACCGGGCTTCGTACACGCAAGGCGGCGGTGGAGACAAGCCCAGCGGTCAGCCGGGCAATGCACTGGCCATCGTGCCGTCCACCAAAAAAGTCGGCCCGCCAGGGGCCACGCTTGACGTGCCACTCACCCACATCAACGCCAGTTACGTGCGCGGCCATTTCGATGCGATCGAGGTGCGGGTGCCGGGTGCGCCACGCGCGGATGAGATCGTGCTGATCTTGGCCATGAGTACCGGTGCGCGGGTGCATGCCCGTGTCGGTGGTTTGGCCGCCCAAGACATCAGCCAATGGAATGGATTGCGCTGACAGCGCAGGAGACACAGACATGAAAGCCCAGATTCGAAAAATCATTGTGCAAGTCGACGAGGTACTGCAAGAAGGCGGCCAACCGGTGAACCCGCCCACGCGCCGCGCTTTGGCCATGGCGGTGATCGCCAACCCCTATGCAGGTGCTTACAGCGACCCCTTAGACCAACTGATCGACATTGGCGAGGAATTGGGGGGGCTGTTGGGTGAGCGTTGTGTTCAAGCCTTGGGCATCACTCCCGAGCAGGCGCACAGTTACGGCAAAGCAGCCATCGTGGGCGAGGGTGGCGAGTTGGAACATGCCGCAGCCATCCTGCACCCCAAGTTGGGTGCGCCTTTGCGCAAAGCCGTGGGCAAGGGCGCGGCACTGGTGCCCTCCGCCAAAAAACAAGGCGGCCTGGGCACCGCCATTGACGTCCCGCTGGGTCACAAGGACGCGGCGTTTGTGCGCAGCCACTTTGACGCCATGGAAGCGCGGGTGAGCGATGCGCCCCGCGCCAACGAAATCGTGGTGGCGGTGGTGGTGACCGACAGCGGCCGCCCGCACCCGCGCATTGGCGGCTTGCAAGTACATGAGATCGTGGGCACAGACGGCCTGCGTTGACCTGAATCCCCACGCACGGGTTGTGCGTTTTTTTGTAGTGGAGATCGAAGATGAAAACAGATCGCAGGAAACTTTTGACAGCCATGGGCTCGTTGGGTGCACTGGGTGCGGTTGCACCTTGGGCCCTTGCCAATTCCCACATCAAACCGGGTGCGAAATCGGTGTTGATCGCGGTGGACGTGCAAAACTGTTTTGTCGACGGGGGCACCTTGCCCGTGGCAAAAGGCCAAGAGGTGGTGCCCGTCATCAACCGCATCTCTGCGGCGTTTGAAAACATCGTGGTCACGCAAGACTGGCACACCCAAGGCCACGCCTCTTTCGCGTCTGCTTACGCAGGCAAAAAACCCTTCGAGACCACCAAGCTGTCTTATGGCATGCAAGTGCTGTGGCCTGACCACTGCGTGCAAGGCACGAAAGACGCTGAACTGCACCCCGACTTGGCTTTGCCTTCTGCGCAACTCATCATCCGCAAGGGTTACCACCCCAAAGTCGACAGCTACTCGGCTTTCATGGAAGCAGATGCCAAAACCGCCACGGGCTTGTCTGGCTACTTGAAACAACGCGGCATCAAAACCGTGTTTGTCACTGGCCTGGCCACCGACTTCTGCGTCGCCTGGACCGCCATGGATGCCCGTGCCGCTGGCTTTGAAACTTATGTGGTGGAAGACGCTTGCCGCGCCATTGACCTCAATGGCTCACTCGCAGCAGCCTGGAAAAACATGGCCGCTAAAGGTGTCAAACGCATCCAGTCCAGCGACATCCAGCTCGGCTGAACCTGCGTTGTTTGTCAACCCATGCCAAAGCCGAGGTCAACCGACGTTTGTTTGCAGGTCAACGGTCAGGCGGTGCATCGCCGACTGACCGCGTCGGCCTCGCTTTTGCATGTGTTGCGCAACGACTTGGGGCTCAACAGCCCCAAGTTCGGTTGCGGTTTGGGTGAGTGCGGTGCCTGTACCGTGTTGGTCGATGGCGTGCCCGCGCGTGCGTGCGTCATCCCAGCGGTCGAGATTCAACACCGTGACATCACCACCTCCGAGGGCTTGGGCAACGCCCAACACCCCCACCCTGTGCAACAAGCTTTCATTGAACAACAGGCCGCGCAATGCGGCTATTGTTTGAACGGCATGGTCATGGTGACCGTGGCCTTGCTTGAGCGCCATCCTGATCCCAGTGAATCACAGATTCGCCAAGCCTTGTCTTGCAACCTGTGCCGCTGCGGCACACACGTTGAGATCGTGGCCGCGGTTCAGCGTGCCGCCCAGTTGATGCGTGCGGCCGTCTGACACCATGCGCGCCCAACAGGTTTTTTCACGCGCTGATCTTTTCAATGGCATAGGCCTTGTGCGCATCGTGCGCCCGTCCTTGCCAGCCGCACCGCCTGCCGCTGGCCAACCCCCTTTCGTTTACAGCGACCCCAGCGAGGGACCGGAGTGCTTGCTGGCGCTGTGGGACGACGCCAGCATCACGGCCTTGCATGGCCACGTGGATTTGGGCACGGGCTTGCGCACCGCCTTGACCCAACTGGTCGCTGAAGAACTCAACGCATCGCCGGCGCAGGTCCATGTGCTCATGGGCATGACCGCGTTGTCGCCCAACCAAGGCGCCACCATCGCCAGCGCCTCCATTCAAGTGCATGCGGCGCCCTTGCGAGCCGCCGCGGCACAGGCTCGCCAATGGTTGATCCAACAAGCAGCGCTTCGTTGGCAAGTGGCGGTCGAGACCGTGCAGCTGATGGATGGTGTGCTGCAAGCCCCCCACCAACCCCAGCTGTCCGTGGGCGAGCTGTTGCAAGGACAGTCGGTTGAATTGCAGTTGGCCATGGACACACCGCTCAAAGCGGTTGCGCAACACCAGACCGTGGGCCAAAGCCTGCCGCGCGTGGACATGCCGTCCAAGGTGTTTGCCGATTTGGTGTATGTGCACGACATGCGCATGCCGGGCATGTTGCATGGCCGCGTGATCCGTCCGCCTTATGCCGGTGCAGACAGCGGCGACTTCATCGGCCGCACCTTGGAGCGGGTCGACGCGCAGTCGATTGCCCACATCCCCGGCATTCATGCCGTGGTGGTGCAGGGCGATTTCGTGGGTGTGGTGGCTGAGCGGGAAGAACACGCCGAGCAAGCCATGCGCGAACTGGTTGTGCATTGGAAACCTTGGCCTGGCATGCCGCAGACCAATGACCTGGAAAACGCGATACGCCGCAACCCCAGCACACCGCGTGAGGTGGTCAATGAAGGCCTGGTGGACCAGGCCTTGGCGGATGCCAGCCATACCTTGCAGCGCACCTATGTCTGGCCTTACCAATTGCACGCCAGCATCGGTCCTTCGTGTGCGGTGGCTTATTGGCATCACGAAGAAGTGTGGGGTGCACACCGCTTGGAGGTCTGGGCCGGCACCCAAAACCCGCACGCCTTGCGCGCCGACTTGGCCCGCTTGTGCAACGTGAAAGACACCGAGGTGAACATCATCCGCATGGAGGCCTCGGGTTGCTACGGGCGCAATGGCGCAGACGATGTAGCAGCAGACGCGGCGCTGATGTCCAAGGCCGTGGGTGCGCCGGTGCGGGTGCAACTCACCCGCGCCCAAGAACACCTGTGGGAGCCTAAAGGCGCGGCACAACTGATGCAGGTGCGTGGTGGCTTGAATCCGCAAGGTGA
>CAJBOO010000137.1 GCA_903956845.1 uncultured Burkholderiales bacterium | reverse complement strand
CTGGGCACCGCTGCTGCGCAAAGTGCTTTCATCAATGACTTGAACCGATCCGGGGGTATCAAATTGCTGTTGCTCAAGGCGTCCGCCTTGAACCTTTACTTCTTCAAGGCTTTGTGCGTGAATCTGAGCAACACAGGTCATGGCGGCAATTGCGACCACGGAGTGCATCAATCGGGCAGGAACAGTTTGGCGGGTCAACATCTTGTCTCTCTTATCTTTGGCGGCATTCAGCCCGGGGGAAAACGAACAAACCGTAAAGTCTATTCAATCAGTAGACATTTACCTAATTCGAAAGTAGAAAGACCCAGTTCCGCTACCTAGCAAAAATCTTGAGGGCTCGTCAGTTATAGTGCGCCCCACCCTTGCAACGAATCCCTGACACTCTGGGCCGTCGCGCTCGCCTTATTTTTCTTTCACAGGTGGTCAGATTTGAAGTCTTTTTTCGCACGACTCAAAAAAAACAACCCCCACTGGGATATTGAACCGCTTTGGTTTGAGTGGCTGATCTTGGTGGGATTGTTTGTGTTTTCCACCTGGCTGCTGGGCATCAAGGGTGTTTGGCAGCTTCTGCTCACCTCTGACCCTACTGGCATCACCTTGGTCATCATCATTGTCTTTGCCGTGTCCACCATGTGGTGCGGGGTGCGATCCAAAGAATTGGCCAAGCAACGCGAAGAATTGCAACACGCTGTGGCCAAGGGCTATGCAGGCATGCTCGAAGCGCAAGGCTGGGCTGGCGAATACTGGAATGCACTCGCCGCTAATCCACAAGACAGTGGTGCCCCCCTCGATTTGCTGATGGACAAAACCCACGGACCGCACACCACCGCCTGGTGGGTCAATGGTGTGCAACTCAAGTTGGGTTTGTTGGGCAAAGTGATTGGCTTTTCGGTGTTAGCCATGCAGATTGGTCAAATCCAAAGTTTTGATCCCAGCCAAGCGCAAGACTTGTTGCGCAACCTCACCTCTGGTTTGGGTGTGGCTTTGCTCACCACCATGGTGGGATTGGTCGGCAACATTTTGCTGGGCCTTCAACTCACCCGCATGGACCGGTTCGCCGATGAATTGGTGGCCCAGGCCCAACGACACGGACTGCGTATCGGTCGCTGAAGCGACGACTGCACCATGCGCAAAAACCGTTTCGCTCGCGAACCCGAGGTCGATCCTTTCTACGACATGTTGTTCAACATGTTGATCGCCTTTGTGTTTTGTTTCATCATTGCGCTCTTAGCGATGAACCCCAAGGCCACCAAATCAGGCGACATCCCTGCCAAGGCGGAGTACATCATCACCATGTCTTGGCCCGACATGGACCCCAATGACATTGACTTGTGGGTGCAAGGCCCCTCTGGTGAAAGTGTGTGGTTTCGCAACCGGGAAGCCGATTTGATGCACCTCGACCGCGATGACCGAGGCACCTCGAACAACACCATCTTGATCAACGGCAAAAAAGTGGTCAACCCTTTGCGCCAAGAAGTCGTCACCATTCGCAGCATCGTGCCCGGCGAATATGTGGTCAACGCCAACTACTACGACACCAAAGACATTGACCCCAACGACCCCCGCTCTGGCAAGCCCGTCGAAGCCACCTTGTCTATCATCAAAGTCAATCCCAAAGCCGAGGTTGTTTACTATGGCCAAGCAACGCTTGACGCGAGGGGCAAAGAATTGACCATGGCCCGTTTCACTGTCACCTCCAACGGTGGTGTTGACAACATCAACACCATTCCCAAATCACTCATGAGCGCGTACTGACATGACCCTTACCTTCATCATTGTTTTTGTTGTATTTGCCTTGCTGGTCGCATTGGCGCTGGTGTTCTCCAGTTGGCCACGATGGCTCAAAGGTTTGCTGGCCTTGGGTGTGACTGGGTTTTATTTTTGGGGCTATGGTGTGGTGCACACACTGTTGGGCATCCCCAGCACCGATGCACTGCCAGAACGTTTCGTGATGATCGCGGCCATCGTGGACGAACCTCGACCTAAATTTGAAGGTGCTTTGTACCTGTGGATCACCCCTATCGAAGAAGGCAAAGGCGTGTTGCAACCCCGCGCTTACAAACTGCCCTACACCCGTCCTGTTCACGAAATGATCGTGGAAGGCATGCGCAAAGGCCGCGATGGTGTTAACCAAATGGGCACCTCTGAAGCCAAGCCAGGTAACGGCAAAGGCTCGGGTTGGTTGAAGCCTGGTAATGACGAGCAAGAGGTCAAGATCATGGACCTGCCCACTCCCCATGTACCGGAAAAATGACCATGCGCCTCACCACCCTTTCATTGCTGGCTCTGTTGAGCTTGAGCGCTTGTGACAAACCCGTTCAAGAGAACCCTTTGTTCCCTTTGGTTCAGGGAAAAAAATGGGTCTACCAAGTTGAAACCACCTATGACGAGCCTGACGCCAAAACCGTGAGCTACACCATGGAAATGAGCAACTTGGGCAGCGCTGAATTGAGTGACGGCAGCACGGCATGGGTACGTCGCAGCAACATGGGGCACGAGTACTGGTTGCGCAGTGACAAAGAAGGCATCACACGTGTGGCCATGAAGGGCCCACTCAAAGAGCGCGCCATCATGGACGAAGTGGAAACCACCGTGTTGCCCAATGCCTTGACTGTAGGCGCCACATGGACGAACGCAACTGTGCCTTATGTGCTGCGCCGTCGCAACGAAAAGCCTGCGGACTTTCGCTATTTACCCAAGTACCAAAACCTGCCCATCGTTTTCACAGTTGTCGAACTCGACGCCAAGCTCGACACGCCTGCTGGTCATTTTGAACAATGTGCCCGCGTTGAAGGCAAGCTTGAAATCTTGTTGTGGAGCGACGATGCCTTCGCTTACAGACCCAATCATTTGGTGCAGCAAGAGTGGTATTGCCCAGGCGTGGGACTAGCTCAAGTGGAGCGCATCGAACCCACCACAACCAAGCTGTTGCAAGGCGGCAAGATGCGCATGCGATTGCTGGAAATGCACTGAAACTGACGCCTGGTTGACGTCATCTTTACAACAGCTTACATGCTCGGTTGTATCCCTGATTTTTTGACCTAGACATACTTTGTCTGGTTGTCTCTTTTTGAGAAATTCGGCAAGACTCATAACTCGACTAGGGTTTGTTCTAGGCGCGGTCTTATACAAGTCCAGGAAAATGTCCCTCGTTAGTTGTGTTCCCTTTGTTAAACCCTGAAGGAATTTTTTATGAAACTTTTGATGAAGTCCGTAGCGTTTGCTGCCGCCCTTGGCGCAGCAACGCTCGCCAGCGCACAAAGCTGGCCAACTTACGGTGGCGATACCGGCAACCAGCGTTTCAGCCAAGGTGGCCAAATCACCCCT
>CAJBOO010000136.1 GCA_903956845.1 uncultured Burkholderiales bacterium | reverse complement strand
GATCAACTGAAGAGCTCGCAAGTCGAATTTGAACGTTGGGGTCCGCTCATCAAGCGCATTGGCTTCAGCGTCGATTCCTAATTTGTCGTTTTAAAAGTCAAGCCCGAAAGCTCACAAAGCTCTCGGGCCAATTCCTTCATCATTCTTCTGCCATGAGCCATTACCACCCCAACATTCAAGACATGCAATTTGTCTTATCCCGCGTCTTGAATGCCTCAGATCAACTCAAATCACTTGAAGTGTTTGAAGAGTTAGACGCTGAATTGGTACAACAAGTCTTGGAAGAGGCCGGAAAGTTTGTAGGTGAGGTGGTTGCACCCTTAAACCGCGACGGCGACGAAATCGGTGCGCAATGGCATGACGGCAAAGTCACCATGCCGCCCGGTTTTCAGGCGGCTTACCAAATGTTTTGGCAAGCCGGTTGGCCAGCGCTTTCGGCTGCGCCAGAAGATGGCGGTCAAGGCTTGCCTGCCGTGTTGGAAATCATGCTTTACGAAATGCTGTCCGCCGCCAACCATGGCTGGACCATGGCGCCAGGTTTGCTGCATGGTGCCTACGAATGCATCAAACACTACGCCAGCCCCTCACTCAAAGAAACTTACCTCAACAAAGTGGGTACCGGCGAATGGCTGGCCACCATGTGTCTGACAGAGCCGCATGCTGGCAGCGATTTGGGGTTGTCTCGCACCAAAGCCACGCCGCAAGCGGATGGCCGTTACGCTTTAAATGGCACTAAGATTTTCATCTCCGGCGGAGAGCACGACCTGACCGACAACATTGTCCATTTGGTGTTGGCTCGTCTGCCCGATGCACCACCAGGACCCAAAGGTTTATCGCTTTTTTTGGTCCCAAAGTTTTATCCGAATGGCAAACGCAGTGCCGTACATTGCGATCGCATTGAAGAAAAAATGGGCTTACATGGCAGCCCGACATGTGTAATGCGTTTTGACGATGCCCTGGCAGAGATCATTGGCGAGCCTGGCAAAGGCTTGAACGCCATGTTTGTGATGATGAACGCCGCGCGTTTGCATGTGGCCATGCAAGGCATTGGCCTTCTGGATGCCGCTTGGCAAAAAGCCGATGCCTATGCCAAAGAGCGTCGACAGATGCGGGCGCCAGCGGGCAAAGCGGGAAAAGCCAAAACACAATCTGCAGCCGAAGCCGACTTCATCATTGAGCATCCCGCCATCAAGCGCATCTTGGACACACAACGTTCATGGGTAGATGGCGGTCGTGTGCTGGCCTACCAAACAGCCATTGAGTTGGACCGCATCAAACACGCAGACAAAGACACTGCCGCACGGTCGCAAGCTTGGTGCGCGCTTGTCACACCTGTCATGAAAGCCGCATTCACCCATCAAGCCTTTCACGGAGGCAGCGACTGCCTTCAAGTGTTGGGTGGGCACGGTTATGTGCGCGAATGGGGCATCGAACAAATCGTTCGCGATGCCCGTGTGGCCATGATTTACGAAGGCACCAACGAAATTCAAGCCATCGATTTGTTGGTGAGAAAAATCATCCCCGATGGTGGCAACAATCTGAACCAGTTGCTCGACGACATGAAGGCAGCCTCTGGCACAGAAACAAGCGAAGCCAGTCAACT
>CAJBOO010000135.1 GCA_903956845.1 uncultured Burkholderiales bacterium | reverse complement strand
GGGGTGGACTCGATGCCAGAAACGGCAGAAAACGTGGCCACCGACCACAAGATCGAGCGCGAAGCCCAAGACCTGATGGCCTACAACAGCCAGATGCGGGCCGTGGCGGCCATCCAAGCAGGCCACTTGGCACGTGAAATTTGCCCAGTGACCATCCCTCAAAAAAAGGGCGATGCTGTGCTGGTGGACACCGATGAGCACCCCCGCGCTACCAGCCTGGAAGCGCTGGCCAAGCTCAAAGGCGTGGTGCGCCCCGACGGCACCGTGACCGCGGGCAATGCTTCTGGCGTGAACGATGGCGCTTGTGCGCTGCTCTTGGCCAGCGAGGCTGATGCAGCCAAACATGGCCTCACCCCCCAAGCCCGTGTGGTGGGCATGGCCACCGCCGGCGTGGCTCCCCGCGTCATGGGCATTGGCCCTGCGCCCGCCACGCTCAAACTGCTGGCTCAGACAGGCTTGACGCTGGACCAAATGGACGTGATCGAACTCAACGAAGCGTTCGCCGCGCAAGGATTGGCAGTGCTGCGCATGCTGGGCCTGAAAGATGACGACGCCCGTGTGAACGCCTGGGGCGGCGCCATTGCTTTGGGCCACCCGCTTGGCGCTTCCGGTGCCCGCCTGGCCACCACCGCCATCAACCGCCTGCACGCCACCGGCGGGCGCTATGCGCTTTGCACCATGTGCATTGGCGTGGGGCAGGGGATAGCGTTGGTGATTGAGCGGGTTTGAATGATCTTGCGGTCAGTTGAGCGAATGTCAGATCGGTAGAGTTGAGCGTGAAACCCCCTGTTGGCCAAACTTTGACGCTCGACATGCGTTGATTTATGATGTGTATATCTAATGTACATACATCGGGAGTTAATCATGCGTGACGCCGCCATCAATCTGCGGGCACATCCTGAGCAGCGTGACTTGATTGACCAAGCCGCGATGCTGTTGAACAAAAACCGCTCTGACTTCATGTTGGAAGCGGCCTGCGACAAGGCGCAAGCAGTCTTGCTCGATCAAGTGTTTTTCAAATTGGACGATGCCAAATTTCAAGAATTCACAGCGCTGCTTGAAGCCCCCATCCAGCCTAACGAGGGACTTGCTCGCCTGCTGGCTGTCAAAGCGCCTTGGAAAACGGGCACATGAATCTGAACCATCCCGTTCTGCTGACCCAAGATCACCACGTCCATTCGTTTGCTTGTGGCGAATCTGTTTTAGATGATTGGCTCAAGCGCCGAGCGCTTGCCAACAATGTCAGTGGTGCTAGTCGAACGTTTGTGGTGGCTGACGATGACTATCAAGTCATGGGTTATTACGCTTTGGCAGCCGGGGCCGTGACACACCAGGAATCCACCCGGTCCATCCGCCAAAACATGCCCGACCCTCTGCCAGTGATGGTTCTAGCGCGTTTAGCGGTTGATGTTCGCGCACAAGGCATGAAACTGGGTGCGGCATTGCTCCGAGACGCGGTTGAACGTTGCGTGCTCATCTCCCAAAATGCGGGTGTACGCGCCTTGCTGGTCCATGCCCTTCATGATCAAGCGCGTCAGTTTTATGAATATTACGGCTTCAAGGCGGCACCATCTCACCCCATGACATTGATGTTGCGCATCCATCTGTAACTGGGTGTATTTGCAAGGCCGTTAGTCAAAGTCGATACCTATGCGGCCTCAAGACATTCGGACTGCAAGCAGGGTCACTGCTCCACAAACGCCCGCTCCACCACAAAGTCGCCGGGGGTGGTGGTGTTGCCCTCTTTAAAGTGGCGTTCTTCCAGCAGGGTTTTGATGCTTTTCAGCATTTGCGGGCTGCCACACAGCATGACGCGGTCGGTTTCAGGGTTGAGCGCAGGCAGCCCCAGGTCGGTGGTGAGCTTGCCGCTGTCGATCAAATCGTTGATGCGACCTTGGTTACGGAAAGGCTCACGGGTGACCGTGGGGTAGTAGAGCATTTGCCCGCTGACCATCTCGCCCAGCAGCTCATGTTGAGGTAACTCTTGCGTGAGGTAGTCGTGGTAGGCCAGTTCTTTCACCTCGCGAACACCGTGCACCAAGATCACTTTTTCAAAGCGCTCGTAGGTTTCGGGGTCACGGATGATGCTCATGTAAGGTGCCATGCCCGTGCCGGTGCCTAATAGATAGAGGTTTTTGCCGGGCAGCAAGTAGTCGATCAGCAGGGTGCCCGTGGGTTTGCGTCCCACGATGATTTTGTCGCCCACTTGGATGTGCTGCAGCCGCGAGGTGAGGGGGCCGTCTTGCACCTTGATGCTTAAGAATTCGAGGTGTTCCTCGTAGTTGGCGCTCACAATGCTGTAAGCACGCAACAGGGGTTTGTCGTTGACTTTGAGGCCAATCATGGTGAAGTGGCCGTTGGAAAAGCGCAGTGCCTGGTCACGGGTGGTGGTGAAACTGAACAGTCGGTCGGTCCAGTGGTGAACGGTCAACACCGTTTCTTCATGAAATGCGCTCATGGCGTGCTTGGGTTTCTAGTAAAACCCTGATTTTAGAGGACAGATGCATTGGCCTAACCCGGATTGACGTGGAAAGCGCCATGCACGACATTTGGATATATGAAAAAAACATTTGAAACCTTGGCCGAAGTGGCCGAGCATGTCGGTCAGGATGTGGCCGTCAGCGACTGGATCACCATCACCCAAGACCAGGTCAACCAGTTTGCCCATGCCACGCATGACCACCAGTGGATACACACTGACCCTGAACGCGCCAAACACGGCCCGTTTGGTGCGCCCATTGCGCATGGGTTTTTGACCCTGTCTTTGTTGCCGTGCATGTTTGAGTCAGCCTTTGAAATCCAGCAAGTCCGCATGGGCGTCAACTATGGCCTGAACAAAGTGCGTTTCACTGCGCCAGTGCCGGTGGGCAGCCGTTTGCGCGGGCACATGCACTTGCTGGCCTGCGAGCCCATTCAGCCCGAGGGCGTGCAAATGACTTGGCGGGTGAGCGTCGAGCGTGAAGGCAGCGACAAGCCGGTGTGCGTGGCTGAATCGATGGTGCGCCAATACGCTTGAAGACCAGCCGCGCCAGGGTGTGGCGAGGACTCAGGGGTGTGTCTGGCTGGGCATGGCAAAGCCCTGTTGCCGCCAAGCTTCATACACCGTGATGGACACAGCATTCGATAAATTCAAGCTGCGCTGACCCGCCAACATGGGCAGGCGCATGCGTTGGGCGCTGGGGAAAAATGCCCGAATGGGCTCAGGCAGGCCGCTGGTTTCTGATCCAAACACCAGCCAATCCCCTGCTTGGAACTGGCAGCCATGCACCGGGAACTGTCCGTGGGTGGTCAAGGCAAAACAGCGCGTCGGGGCTGGTGATTCATTCGCCAAAAAAGCGGCCCAGTCGGCATGGCGTTTGACCTGGGCGTATTCCAAATAGTCCAAACCCGCCCGTCGCATTTGCTTGTCTTCCATCGAGAAACCCAGCGGTTCGATCAGATGCAAGGCGCAGCCGGTGTTGGCCGCTAAGCGGATCACATTGCCCGTGTTGGGCGGGATTTCGGGGTGAACGAGAACGATGTTGAACATGGCAGGGTCAGGGCGTGGCCCCCGATTGTGGCGCGTGTGACAAACCCGCTCGGGCAAGCACCAAGCAATCGACCTGTGCTGCCCCGGCTTGCCACAGCGCCTGGGCGCAAGCGCTCAGGGTGCTGCCCGAGGTCATGACATCGTCCACCAAGGCCAAGCGCTGGCCCTGCAGGCGCATGGCTTGTTTGGGGTTCCAAGTGATCGCGTTGTTCAGGTTGTGTTGACGCTCAGCCAGGCTCAGGCCGGCTTGTGCAGGCGTGTCCCGTACCCTGAGCAGGGCTTCTGGCAAGGTGCGTTCAGCGCTGAGTTGATGCGCCAGCCATTGCGATTGGTTGTAGCCGCGCAAGCGCAGTTTGTCGCGAGAAAGCGGCACGGGCACCAAGCTGTCCACGCGGTTCAAGATGTGTTGAACCGATGGTTGCTGGCGCATGTGCTGTGCAAAGGCCCTTGCCAAGCCCACCTCGCCTTGGTATTTGAACGAGGCGATCAAGGCTGGCCAAGGTCCGCTGTAGGGCAATGCCGCTGCGCAGCCACTCCACAACAGGGGTTGCGTCAGGCAGTGGGGGCACACCTGCGTGGTGGCCGGCATAGCGCAGCTTGCACAACGCGGGGTGTGCGGCGCATGGGTCAACCAACAAGAGGCACAGACGGATTGCACCGTCCATTGGTCACAGACCCTGCACAAACTCGGACAAGGCCATGGGTCAGGGTGTTGGTTGTGCCATCTTCGGTATGCTTTGCGGATGAATTCCATCTTGGCAATGTAGACAATTTTTCAAGCACATACGCGTGAACGCATCACCACCTGGCAGTGATTCATTGCCACCCCTTGACCCCCAAGCCACCCCCACGCTTGGCCTGCGGATGAGCCGTTCGGGCGAGCCTTGGCTGCACAACGAGGTGGCCAAGCGCATGGCCCAACGTTTGCCCTTGATCAAACACCAGCCCGCGCATTGGGTGCATTGGGCGCCCCGTTTGGGCGGCTTGGGCTCGCAAGCTTTGCTTGAAGAGGCCTACCCCCAAGCGCGTGTGACCGTGCTTGAACCCCAAAGCCAAGACCTGCCCTGGACGCAAGCCCAGTTGCAAGCTCCATGGTGGCGGTTTTGGAGTCGCCCGCGTGACTTTGGACAGACCACCAGCCAAGCGGCAGACATGGTCTGGTCCAACATGGGCTTGCACTTGCAGCCCCGGCCCGCCGATTGGATGCAGCAATGGGCTCACCGCCTGAATGACCAGGGCTTTGTGATGTTTTCCTGTTTGGGCCCAGACAGCCTGGGGGAATTGCGCGAGGTCTACCGCCAGGCGGGTTGGCCCGAGCCCGCTCATGCCTTCACTGACATGCACGATTGGGGCGACATGTTGCTCCAGTCAGGCTTTGCTTCACCGATCATGGACATGGAGCGCATCACCTTGACCTATGACAGCCCGCAAGCCTTGCTTCAAGAACTGCGCACCTGGGGGCGAAACCTGCATCCAGCGCGCTTCCCCGCTTGCCGTGGTCGAGGCTGGTTGGCGGCTTTGCATCACGCCATGCAAAGCCAGATGGCCTCCCCCCAGCACGGCGGTCGATTGGCCCTGAGTTTGGAGGTGATATACGGCCACGCGTTCAAGGCCAAGCGGCAAATTGCGGTCCAATCTGAAACACAACTGAGCTTGGCGGAGATGAAAGCCATGCTCCAAAAAGCCCCAAGTACTTGAGTGGTTTTGTCAGGCGACAGTGAAAGTTTCTTGTCAGGCTGGCTGCAAACTCAGGTTGCTACAATTCCACGATTAAGCGGCAAGACTTTTTCTGTTGACACCTAACAAACATGATGAACTTCTACAACACCTTGAAAACAGCGAGCCTGGGTCTGATGGCTATGGGCGCCACCGCAGCTTGGGCTGTCAACGATTTGCCTGGTGGCCCAGCGGTCAACCAACTGAACCTGCACCCACCTGCGACCCTGATTGCTGAGCAGCAAGTTTGGTTGCACTGGTTCATGTTGATCATCTGTACCGTGATCTTCGTGGCCGTCTTTGGTGTGATGTTCTATTCCATCTGGAAACACCGCAAATCTTTGGGCCACAAGCCCGCCACCTTCCACGAATCGGTCAAAGTCGAAATCGCTTGGACGGTCGTGCCTTTCGTGATCGTGATTTTGATGGCCCTGCCTGCCACCAAGGCCGTGGTTGCCAGCAAAGACACTTCCAATGCCGAGCTGACCATCAAGGCCACCGGTTACCAGTGGAAATGGGGCTACGACTACATCAAGGGTGAAGGCGAAGGCATCAACTTCATTTCCAGCCTGGACGAAAAGCAACGCGCCATGTCCGACAGCGGCAAGCCCGAACCCACCGACGACTACTTGCTCAAAGTGGACAACCCCTTGGTGGTCCCCGTTGGCAAAAAAATCCGCATCATCACCACCTCCAACGACGTGATCCACTCGTTTGCCGTCAACTCCTTCGGCATCAAACAAGACGCGATCCCTGGTTTTGTGCGTGACACCTGGTTCCGTGCGGAAAAAACCGGCGACTTCCATGGCCAATGCCAAGAGTTGTGCGGCAAAGAACACGCTTACATGCCTATCCATGTCAAAGTGGTCAGCGCTGAAGACTACACCGCATGGGTGGCCGAGCAAAACAAAAAACTCGCTGCCAAACAAGACGACCCCAGCAAAGTTTGGACACTCGCCGAGTTGACTGCCAAAGGCAGCAAGGTTTATGAAGCCAATTGCCAAGCTTGTCACCAGGCCAACGGCAAGGGCATGGGCCCCATCAAAGCCCTGGACGGCGCCGCTGTGGTGTTGGACAGTGACAAATCCAAGCAAATCAGCGTGTTGCTCAATGGTCAAAACAACCTGAGCATGCCCGCTTGGAAACAACTCAGCGACACCGAAATCGCTGCAGTGATCAGCTTCACCAAGAACCATTGGTCGAACAAAACGGGTCAGTTGGTTCAGCCCGCCGATGTGCAAGCGGCCCGTAAATAACCCCATTGAAATCTAAGGAACAACCATGAGCGCAGTTCTCGATTCACACGGCCACGGGGCCTCAGACCACGGGCATGACGACCACCACGGTGCACCACACGGCTGGCGCCGGTGGGTCTACGCGACCAACCACAAAGACATTGGTACCTTGTACCTGTTGTTTGCTTTCACCATGCTGATCATTGGCGGTATCTTGGCGCTCTTCATCCGCGCTGAGTTGTTCCAGCCTGGTTTGCAATTGGTCAACCCTGAGTTGTTCAACCAATTCACCACCATGCATGGTTTGATCATGGTGTTTGGCGCCATCATGCCCGCGTTCGTGGGTTTCGCCAACTGGATGATTCCGCTGCAAATCGGCGCTTCTGACATGGCCTTTGCCCGCATGAACAACTTCAGCTTCTGGTTGATGATTCCTGCGGCTGTCATGTTGGCTGGCTCTTTCTTCATGCCAGGCGGCGCACCTGCCACTGGCTGGACGATTTACGCGCCACTGACCCTGCAAATGGGTCCCTCCATGGATGCAGGCATTTTGGCCCTGCACTTGCTGGGTGCCAGCTCGATCATGGGTTCGATCAACATCATCGTGACCATCCTCAACATGCGTGCCCCTGGCATGACCTTGATGAAGATGCCCATGTTCGTCTGGACTTGGTTGATCACTGCTTATTTGCTGATCGCTGTGATGCCTGTGTTGGCTGGCGCGATCACCATGGTCCTGACCGACCGCCACTTTGGCACCACCTTCTTCAACCCCGCCGGCGGCGGTGACCCTGTCATGTTCCAGCACATCTTCTGGTTCTTCGGTCACCCCGAGGTGTACATCATGATCTTGCCCGCCTTCGGCATCATCAGCCAAATCGTGCCTGCGTTCTCACGCAAGCGTTTGTTCGGCTACGCCTCCATGGT
>CAJBOO010000134.1 GCA_903956845.1 uncultured Burkholderiales bacterium | reverse complement strand
CAGTGGCTTGGCTGGCATCCATGCTGATGAGTGGTGCGCCGACCTCGGGGTTCATGCGCACGGCGGCAAACAACAAGCCCTCAGGTCGGTAGTCCATGCCGTACATGGCAGAGCCATCGACTTTGCTGGTGCCTTCAAGGCGTGGCATGGCTTTGCCAATGAACCTGAATTGATCAGGCGTTTTCAACACGATGTGTTTGGGTGCTGCTTGTGAGGCCGCCAATGAGGCCAGATCACCAAAACGGGCGGACTTTCCGCTGCTGTGGCTCACCACACCTGCATTGACTTGGCATTCACTCGCAGACACCTGCCACTGCTGCGCCGCCGCAGCCACCAACATGGCTCGCGCACTCGCACCAGCCTCGCGCATGGGCAGCCAAAGGTCTTTGATGCTGGAGGAGCCACCCGTGGCCACCAGGCCAATTTCACGCATGGCTTTGTGCGTCATGAACTGGGCAAACTGCTTGAGCTTGCCGTGGTTGTCGGGGTGAAAGGGCAGACCATCGGCTGCGACCACTTGGTTGTTGTAGATGTTGTCAAAGCTGGAGGACTCAAGGGTGATTTGGTCCCAACGGGCATCGAGTTCGTCAGCCAACAGCATCGCCAAACCTGTGAACACCCCTTGCCCCATTTCGGACTTGCTCATCACGATGCTCACCGTGTCGTCCTCTGCGATGCGCACCCAGCCATTAAGGGCGGTTTTGCCCGGCAAGGGTGTGAGGGGCGAAGCGGGATGCATGCGTTGTCGGGCCGGCAGGATGCTCCAACCCACCACCAAAGCGCCTGTGCCTGCGGCGATGGCGCCCAATACGTGTCTGCGTTTCATGTTTTTTCCTCGCGTAGCATTGAAGCCATGAAGACCTCCCATGCCATTCCCAGTTTTGGTTTGATCATCGTCGGTGATGAAATATTGTCCGGTAAACGCCAAGACAAGCACTTGAGCCGTGTCATTGAATTGCTCAATGCCCGCGGCTTGTCGTTGAGCCATGTGGATTATGTGGGCGATGACCCTGTCCGCTTGACGCGCACCTTGCAGCGTGCGTTCACTGAACCAGGGGTGGTGTTTTCCTGCGGCGGTATTGGTGCGACGCCAGACGACCACACCCGCCAATCGGCTGCGCTGGCCTTGGGCGTGGCACTGGCTTTGCACCCAGAAGCTAAACAGTGGATCGAAGAGCGTGCCCGCGACATGGCTCAAGAGCAAGGCGTGGCCTTTGACCCTGGGCATCCAACGCACCAACACCGATTGAACATGGGCTGTTTTCCCGTTGGGGCCGACATCATTCCCAATCCCTACAACAAGATTCCCGGATTCACTTGCCAAGGTCCTCTTGGCAGGGTGCATTTCGTGCCAGGCTTTCCCGTCATGGCTTGGCCCATGATGGAATGGGTGTTGGACACCCATTACCCAGACTGCTTCCAACGCAACCAGTACTTGGAAAAGTCGGTCATCGTCATGGGCAGCATGGAAGCCACCCTCACGCCGTTGATGCAGTCTTTGGAAGCCCAGTTCGAAGGCATCAAGGTGTTCAGTTTGCCCAGTGTGGACCATCCAAGCTTCGGCCGCCACATAGAACTTGGCGTGAAAGGACCACCTGCCATGGTGGAACAGGCCTTTCCAGCCATGATCTCAGGATTGCACGATCATGGTGCAAAATTAGGCCCCGAAATGGTGCGCTAGTGTTTATGCACTGAAAATGTGCATAATTGGTGCACGGTGCGTGCGGCGCTGCTTTGTCCGTGTCGGCTGCTGGGGCCTTGGATGCTGAGGTGCAGTCGCCAGAACTTGATCTTTCTCAACTTTCCTCGACGCAGGTTGCGCGTGGCACAAAAGATGCAAGACAATGTTCAACTCTTATTTCCAAACCAACCTTTCCAGGAGAAATTGATGGCCAAGACCGTCGCCGACGTCATGAAGGACGTCAAGGAACACGAAATCAAGTTTGTCGATTTTCGTTTTACCGATACCCGTGGCAAAGAGCAGCACGTGAGCGTGCCTATCTCTCACTTCGATGAAGGCAAATTCACCGACGGCCACGCCTTTGACGGCTCATCCATTGCTGGTTGGAAAGGCATTGAAGCCTCGGACATGTTGCTGATGCCTGATGCCAGCACCGCATTCGTCGACCCTTTCTTCCAAGAGCCCACATTGGTCTTGTCTTGCGACGTGCTCGAGCCCGGTGACGGCAAAGCCTACGACCGCGACCCCCGCTCCATCGCCAAGCGCGCCGAAGCCTATTTGAAATCTTCCGGTTTGGGCGACACCGCCTACTTCGGACCAGAGCCAGAGTTCTTCATCTTTGACAACGTGCAGTGGGGCAATGAAATGTCCGGTGCCTTCTTCAAGATTGACGAATACGAAGCACCTTGGAACAGCAGCGCCAAAATTGAAGGCGGTAACCGCGGTCACCGCCCCACCGTCAAAGGCGGCTATTTCCCCGTGCCACCCGTGGACAGCACACAAGATTTGCGTGCCGAAATGGTCATGATCCTCGAAGAAATGGGCATCCCCGTTGAAGTGTTCCACCACGAAGTGGCGGGCGCTGGCCAAAACGAAATCGGTACCAAATTCAGCACCTTGGTTGAGCGTGCCGACTGGACCCAAAAACTGAAATACGTGGTGTGGAACGTGGCCAATGCCTATGGCAAAACAGCCACCTTCATGCCCAAGCCTCTGGTTGGCGACAACGGTTCAGGCATGCACGTTCACCAGTCCATCTGGAAAGACGGCAAAAACCTGTTTGCAGGCAAAGGCTACGCTGGCTTGAGCGACACCGCTTTGTTCTACATCGGCGGCATCATCAAGCACGCCCGTGCCTTGAACGCCATCACCAATCCCACCACCAACAGCTACAAGCGTTTGGTGCCTGGCTTTGAAGCCCCTGTGAAGTTGGCTTACTCCAGCCGCAACCGTTCTGCGTCCATCCGTATCCCTCACGTGGCGTCTGACAAAGGCCGTCGCATCGAGGCACGTTTCCCAGATCCCATGGCCAACCCATACCTGTGCTTCTCAGCCTTGTTGATGGCTGGTTTGGACGGCATCGAGAACAAGATCCACCCCGGCGAAGCCGCCACCAAAGACTTGTACCACTTGCCACCCGAGGAAGACGCATTGGTGCCAACCGTGTGTCACAGCTTGGACCAGGCCTTGGAACACTTGGACAAAGGCCGCGCCTTCTTGACCAAGGGTGGCGTGTTCACCGACAGCATGATCGATGCTTACATCGACCTCAAAATGCAAGAAGTGACCCGTTTCCGTCAGGCGGTGCACCCTGTCGAATACGACATGTACTACTCACTCTGAGCCTCGGCTTGGGACACACGTGCAAGGCAGTCCTGTCTTGTGCGCCAAGGGCGGCCTCCAGGCCGCCCTTTTTTGTTGATCTGTTCTGACAAGGCTGACATGAAGCATTTCTGGTTGATGGCGCTGTGTGGTGGGTGGATCAGCCTTGCTGCGTTGGCTCAAAACACCACCCCATCCATTTGGCGATGCGGCAACGAATACACCAACCAACCCAACCCGGGCATGGCGTGTACCCGCATGCCAGTGCAGTCGGATGTCATCAGCACCACGCCACGCAAATTCCATGCGGTCCCGCAGACCAGCCCCGCCATGCCCAACACCACAGTGGTGGTGCCTTCGCCCAACACCGATGGCCAAAAGCAACGCGAACGTGATCTGCAAGCTCAGCAGATTTTGTTGGAGGAGCTGAAAAAATTGCAAAGCCGTTGCAAGCAGTTGGGGCCTCAAAGCACTGAGGTGGTGCGCTGTCAATCCGATGAGGCCGCTTTGCGCCGTGAATTGGCGCGTTTGCCCTGAGATGGCCCATGACTGAACAACGCTTCAAAGCATTTGACCAATTGGCGACCTTGGTCTTGGTGGTCAAGGCTGACAACCGTGTGCTGTTTGCCAATGCTTCCTTTGAGGATGTGATGGGTTTGTCTCGGCGCAGTTTGCAAGATGCTGATGTGCCAGGGCTCTTTGTCGATGAGGCCAGGCTGTTGCAGGCCATTGAAGGGGCCCGACGCCATGATTTTTCAGCCCTGCGCTTTGACGATCAGCTCAAACGCCAGGGGACAGATGCTTTTCCGGTGCACGTGGTGGTGGCCTCTAGCGACCAACCCGATGAAGTCCTGATCGAGTTGTTGCCCCAAGAAACCCAGAGTCGGCAAGACCGCGAGGAGCGCCAACTAGAGCATGCCCAAGCAAACAAAGAGCTGATCCGCAACCTGGCACATGAAATCAAAAACCCCTTGGGCGGCATTCGTGGGGCTGCCCAGTTGCTGCAACTTGAACTCGATACCCGCAGCGACCTGACCGAATACACCCAGGTGATCGTGCGCGAAGCCGATCGCTTGCAGACCCTGGTTGACCGCTTGCTCGCCCCCCACCGACGTCCCCATGTTGTGGGCAATGTCAATATTCACGAGGTGTGCGAGCGAGTGCGTACCTTGATCTTGGCTGAATTCCCCAAAGGCTTGCAGGTTCGCCGCAATTACGACATTTCTCTGCCCGAGTTTCGCGGTGACATGGAGCAACTGATTCAGGCCGTGCTCAACATCGCTCACAACGCGGCCCAAGCCTTGGTCGACCGGATTGCCCATGGTGACGCGGAAATCGTCCTGTGCACGCGTATTGCCCGTCAAGTGACTTTCGTGAAGCAACGCTACAAACTGGCACTGGAATTGCATGTCATTGACAACGGTCCGGGCATCCCGGAAGAGATCAAGGACCGGTTGTTTCACCCCCTGGTGTCGGGCCGCGATGGCGGCTCAGGTTTGGGCCTGAATTTGGCGCAAACTTTTGTGCAACAGCACCAAGGGTTGATCGAATGTGACAGTCAACCAGGGCGAACGGATTTCAAAATTTTGATTCCCTTGCCTTGAACAACGACAAGCGCGAAGCGCACGACAGAAGGTGATGTACTGAGATGAAACCGATTTGGATCGTTGACGATGACCAGTCCATCCGTTTTGTGCTGGAAAAAGCACTGATGCGTGAAGGCTTGCCCACACGCAGCTTCACACACCCTCGCGAAGTCTTGCAGGCCTTAGGACAAGTCACGCCAGAAGACAGTCCCCAAGTCTTGGTGAGCGACATCCGCATGCCCGGTGGTTCCGGTTTGGATTTATTGGCGCAGGTCAAAGAAAAACTGCCTGGCTTGCCGGTCATCATCATGACCGCTTATTCCGATTTGGACAGCGCGGTGTCAGCCTTTCAAGGCGGTGCTTTTGAGTACCTGCCCAAACCTTTTGATTTGACCAAAGCCATCGAGTTGATTCGCCGTGCGGTCGAAGAAAGCCAACGCGAAGCCGTGGGGGCTGTGGACGTTGACAGCACGCCAGAAATGCTGGGGCAAGCACCCGCCATGCAAGATGTGTTTCGCGCGATTGGTCGATTGAGTCAAAGCCATGTCACCGTGATGATCACTGGTGAATCAGGCTCAGGCAAAGAGTTGGTGGCACGTGCACTGCACAAGCATTCGCAACGCGCCACCGGGCCGTTCGTGGCGATCAATACCGCCGCGATTCCCAAAGACTTGCTGGAAAGCGAGTTGTTTGGTCACGAGCGTGGCGCGTTCACGGGCGCCCAGACCATGCGCCGTGGACGTTTTGAGCAAGCCGATGGCGGCACCTTGTTTTTGGATGAAATCGGGGACATGCCTTTCGATTTACAAACCCGTTTGTTGCGGGTATTGAGCGATGGCAGTTTTTACCGCGTCGGCGGTCACAGTGCGATCAAATCGAATGTGCGAGTGATTGCCGCGACTCACCAGCATCTGGAGCAACGGGTCAAAGAGGGCACGTTCCGCGAAGACTTGTTCCATCGCTTGAATGTGATTCGATTGCGGTTGCCGCCCTTGCGTGAACGAAGAGAAGACATTCCTGTGCTGACACGCCACTTTTTGCAGCAAAGTGCTCAGCAATTGGGCGTGGAAGCCAAACGGATTTCCGAATCAGCCATTGAGTTGCTTCAGCATTTTGCTTTCCCAGGCAATGTGCGGCAGCTGGAAAACATTTGTCACTGGTTGACCGTGATGGCGCCCGCCCAGGCCATCGAGCCCAAAGATTTACCGCCAGAGGTGCTTCAACCGTCTGCGGTCCCCAGCCCTGACACCGAAGTGACGCCATCGTTGACTGACGTGGTTCCCAATGCCTTTCAAAGCGCTGCCAACTCCGTCAACGCACCTGCCAGTCCAGGCGTGATGTCGTCCAAGCCTGCTGTCTTGAACGTGTCGGGTGAAGATTGGCAAGGCGGACTGGAAGTGCAAGCCATGGCCTTGTTGGTGTCAGGTCGCACCGATGTGTGGGATGAATTGACCAAACGCTTTGAGGCCACCTTGATTCAAACCGCATTGGCGCACACGCGTGGACGACGCATCGATGCGGCTCACAAATTGGGCATCGGGCGCAACACCATCACGCGCAAAATCCAAGAACTGGGTTTGGAATAAATCTGCCAACCGCAGACAGGCATTGAACTGCTGGCGTTGATCAAGCCAACGTGACCACCACCGGTGTATGGTCGCTGGGCCGCTCGTTTTTGCGTGGGGCTTTGTCAATGATGCACGCCGTGGTTTTGGGTTTCAGGGCATCAGACACCAAGATGTGGTCGATGCGCAAGCCGCGGTTTCGACGAAAAGCGAACTCACGGTAGTCCCACCATGAGTAGCTTTTTGGGGCTTGCTCAAACAAGCGGTAAGCGTCATGCATCCCCAGTTCCAACAAGGCTTTGAAGTGGGCGCGTTCTTCGTCGGTGCAATGGATGCTGCCGGCCAAGGCCACGGGGTCCCAGACATCCAAGTCGTCCCAGGTGATGTTGAAGTCACCCATCAACACCAGTGGGGGGTGGCGCGTGAGTTCATCTTGGATGAAGGCCTGTAGCGCAGTCAGCCACGCCATTTTGTAGACAAATTTATCGCTGTCCGGGGCTTGGCCATTGGGGAAATACGCGCCGACCACCCGCACGCCATTTACAGTGGCCGTGATGACACGTGCCATGTCATCGGCAAAGCCGGGGATGTTGTGCACCACATCCTCTATGGGATGTTTGGCAATCAGCGCCACACCGTTGTACGTTTTTTGGCCAAAGAAGGAGACGTGGTAGCCAGCGGCCTCAATCTCTGCACGTGGGAATTTGTCGTCGGTGGTTTTGGTTTCTTGCAAGGCCAGCACGTCGATGCCGCCTTCCTCGGTTTGAGCTGACAGCCACGCCATCACCTGGGGCAGGCGCACGGTCAGTGAGTTGACATTCCAGGTGGCGAGTTTCATGTGTGGTCAGGTCAGGAAATTCAACGGGTGACGATACCGAGCTTGCCCAACAAGGCTTGGTCGCGTTGCCAGTCAGGGTTGCCGGTCGTGAGCAATTTATCGCCATAAAAAATGGAATTCGCTCCAGCCATGAAGCACAAGGCTTGGATCGCTTCACCCATTTGTTGTCTCCCAGCAGACAAGCGCACACGCGCTTGGGGCATGGTGATTCTGGCCACAGCGATCGTTCGCACAAACTCCAGCAGATCCAGAGGCTCGGTGCCATGCAAAGGCGTGCCTTCGACTTGCACCAAATGGTTGATCGGCACGGACTCAGGGTAGGGTTGAAGATTGGCCAGCTGAAACACCAAGCCTGCTCGCTGTTCTCGGCTTTCGCCCATGCCAACGATGCCGCCACTGCAAACATGCATGCCCGCAGTGCGCACGTGTGTCAGTGTGTCTAGCCGTTCTTGGTAAATGCGCGTGGTGATGATGTCGCCATATAAATCGGGCGCGGTGTCCAGGTTGTGGTTGTAGTAATCCAGGCCAGCTTCTTTCAATGTCTGTGCTTGCGGTGCACTCAGCATGCCCAAGGTGCAACAGGCTTCCATGTCTAGGGATTTCACTGTGCGAATCAATTCGGCCACTTTTTCGATGTCACGGTCTTTGGGCTCGCGCCAAGCTGCGCCCATACAAAAACGGGTGGCGCCATTGCGTTGAGCTTCGATGGCCGCTTGCTTGACGGCTTGCACATCCAGCATCTTGGACGCTTCAACACCTGTTTCATAGTGCGCTGACTGAGGGCAGTAGCCGCAATCCTCTGGGCAACCACCCGTTTTGATCGACAACAACGTAGAGAGTTGCACTTCATTGGGGTTGAAGTGCGTTCGGTGCACTTGTTGCGCTTGGTAAAGCAGGTCGTTGAATGGCAAGTTAAACAGATCTTCAATGGCCTTCAAAGTCCAGGCGGGCATGACATCCGTGACTGGTTTGTAGGGCTTGACGAAGTGGACAGTTTGCGTGGGGGTTTCAATGGCAGGCATGGTGGCAATCAATGGGTGATCTGATGCATTGAATATAGCAACAAATAAACCTTTTAGCTGTGGGGACAGCCTTGAAAAGACATAATTCCCATCGACACTTACATTTCAAAAGGTTGTTATCTGGACTCCTACACAACGCAGTTGATGCAAAGAAGTTTGCAACATGTTTGGCATCCTTGCACCCAGATGCAACACCATGAAACCACACCCTTGGTGGCCGTTCACCGTGGCAGTGGTGCATGGTTGTTTGACCATGACGGCCATCAATACATGGATGCCATCAGTTCATGGTGGGTCAATCTGTTTGGCCATGCCAACCCTCGCATCAATGATGCATTGAAGCAGCAACTCGACACGTTGGAGCATGCGATGTTGGCAGGCTTCACGCACGAACCCGTGGTTCGCTTGTCAGAACAACTCGCTGCGATGACAGATCATGCCTTGGGTCACTGTTTTTACGCCTCCGATGGTGCATCGGCAGTGGAGATCGCACTGAAGATGAGTTTTCACAGTTGGCGCAACCACGGACTCACCCAAAAACAAGCATTTGTTTACCTCAAGGGCGGGTACCACGGGGAAACAGTGGGTGCGTTGGGTGTCACAGATGTGCCGATTTTTCGTGACGCCTATGCCCCTTTGCTGCGATCGGCTCATTGCGTCAGGTCACCAGATGCACGCATGGCCGAACCAGGTGAATCGGCCGATCAGGTAGCTTTACAGGCCATCGAAGAACTCAGGCAATTGCTGATGGCGCGATCCCACCTCATCAGCGCCGTGATCATCGAACCCTTGGTGCAGTGTGCAGGTGGCATGGCGATGCACAGCCCTTTGTATGTTCGCGAAGTCAGACAACTTTGCAATGACTTCCAGGTACACCTGATTGCCGATGAAATAGCGGTGGGTTGTGGCCGCACCGGTGAATTTTTTGCTTGCCAGCAGGCTGGCATTTGGCCAGATTTCTTGTGCTTGTCCAAAGGGATCAGCGGAGGTTACTTGCCCTTGTCATTGGTCATGACCCGTGACGACATCTATCAAAGCTTTTACAGTGACAAGCTCTCACGCGGTTTTTTGCATTCGCATTCGTACACCGGCAACCCCTTGGCTTGCACGGCAGCACTGGCGACCTTGGCGATCTTTGAAGAAGATGATGTGATCGTTCAAAACAAACAACGAGCAGCACAACTCACGCAAGCGTTGTCATCATTCAAGCAGCATGACAAGGTCAGACATTTCCGCCAACAGGGCATGATTTGGGCATTTGACGCACACATCGAGGACCCTGAGTTGGCGGCCAGTTTTTCACGACGGTTTTTTGCTTCAGCATTGAAGCACGAACTGTTGCTTAGACCGATCGGACAAACGGTTTACCTCATGCCGCCTTATGTGTTGACTGAGGCTGATTCACAGTGGCTGGCCCAACGACTAGCGACTGTGTTTGAAGAAGTGACCTCGCCATGAGTTTTCAGGACTTGGATCGTTTGTCTTTGAAGATCAGTCAACTCAATGAACAGGGGTTGCTGCGCCAAAGACGCATGACGGAGTCTCCTTGCCAACCACAGGTGCGTGTCAATGGGCAAACCCTGTTGGCCTTCAACAGCAATGATTACCTCGGCTTGGCTGCCCACCCTTTGGTTGTTGCGGCTTTGCGTGAGGGTGCGACCATCCATGGGGCGGGCAGTGGCGCATCACACTTGATCAGTGGTCACTCCCAGGTGCACGACGCCTTAGAGGCTGTTTTAGGGAACATGATGGCGGCGCACATACCTGCTGCGCAAGCACTGTATTTCAGCTCTGGCTACATGGCCAACTTGGGCGTTCTGTCCGCCTTGGCAGATCTTTCCAAAGGAGACATCACTTTCTTTTCAGATGCGCTGAATCACGCGTCTTTGATTGACGGTATCCGATTGGCTCGGGCTCCATGCCATGTCTATGCCCATAGCGATTTACAGCATCTGACGGAGCTGCTTCGCGATTGCGGCACGGGAACCAAGGTGGTGGTGTCGGATGGTGTCTTTAGCATGGACGGTGACATCGCATTGGCCAAAGAACTCTTGCGTATCTGTGAACAACAGGGTGCCTGGTTATTGATCGACGATGCGCATGGGTTCGGTGTGCTCGGTGACACAGGGGCTGGTTTGTTGCAACATGTGGGTATGCGTTCTGAGCAAATCATCTACATGGGGACGCTAGGGAAGGCTGCAGGTGTGGCAGGGGCCTTTGTGGCCGCCCATGCTTTGTTCATGGATTGGATGGTGCAACGCGCACGTCCCTACATCTACACCACAGCAGCGCCCGCTGCCTTGGCGCACGCTTTGCTCACCAGTTTGCAGATCATGGCGAGTGACGAAGGCCGACAGCGCCGAGCGCATTTGACCGAGCTGATTCGCGCTTTTTCCCTTCTGCCCATGCCCCAGACTTGGCAAAAGATGCACTCGACAACTGCCATTCAACCCCTTGTCGTGGGCAGCAATGCAGCGGTGTTGAAGGCCTCCGCCGATTTGCAGGCACATGGCATTTGGGTCAGCGCCATCCGTGCGCCAACCGTGCCAGACAACACAGCGCGGTTGCGCTTCACCCTGTCGGCTGCGCACACCCTGGCTGATCTTGAACAATTGAAAAAGGCATTGCTGGCCTTACACATGCCATGCTGACTGACCCTGTTCAACGTCCTTTTTCTTGCTTTGTCACAGGCACAGACACAGAGATCGGCAAAACATTGGTCGCCTGTGCCTTGGTTCACCTGCAGGTCCAACGCGGATGGCGTGTGGCAGCCATGAAGCCCGTCGCGGCAGGTGCTGTTCGGCAAGGTGACCGATGGTGCAATGAAGATGCAGACGCGCTGGCCAAGGTGGCATCCGTTGTTTTGCCTTCGCAAGACACCTCGCCCTATCTGTTTTCAACGCCAGCTGCACCCCATTTGGCGGCTGCCGCGCAGCAAGTCCAAATCGATCCCGCATGCATATTGCAATCTTTTGAAAGGGTCCGCTCCCAAGCACAGGCGGTGGTGGTCGAGGGCGTGGGTGGATTTTGCGTCCCACTGAATGAGCATTACGACACAGCAGACATGGCGCGAGACCTGCGCTTGCCCGTCGTGTTGGTGGTGGGCATGCGCTTGGGCTGCATCAGCCAAGCCTTGCTGAGTGTGGAGGCCATTCGTGCCAGGGGTTTACCATTGTTGGGGTGGGTGGCCAATGTGGTTGACCCGCACATGTTGTTCTTAGAGGAAAACATTCAATCCATCGCTCAACGAATCCATGCCCCCATGCTGGGCTGCATTCCGAGACTGGCACAACCGGATCCAGCCATGGCTGCCAGCTACTTGACGGCATTCACCTCAGATTGATTGGGTTCGCTCAAAGGTCACCAAGCTGTATGGCAAACCTTGCGCAGCCATGTGACTGCTGCGCTGTACCTCATGCCAATCAGCGCCTAGAGACGGCGCGAATGCGTCACCTTCGAAGTCTGCATCGATTTCGGTGACCACCACCTGGCTGGCCAAAGGCAGCGCTTGTGCGTAAATTTGAGCGCCGCCCATGATCCAGACCACTTGGTCTGCAGCGAACAAATCCAGTGCCGCCTGGACTGAGGGCACCACTTCTGCACCAGACGCGGCGTAATCTGCTTGGCGCGACACCACGACATTGCGGCGCCCTGGCAGGGGGCGAAATTTTGCGGGAATCGACTCCCATGTCACGCGACCCATTACCACGGGTTGTCCCAAGGTGGTGCGCTTGAAATGCGCCAGGTCCTCGGGCAGGTGCCAAGGCATCTCGCCTTTGAGTCCAATGACGTTGTTGCGCGAACGGGCGTAAATCAGGTGCAAAGGCATGGCTGTCAACAGTCAAAAGTCAGAACGAGTGGGCATTGTCGGGCAAGTGGCTTATTCGGCTGGCCTCACCGGGCGCGTTGGGGAGGGGAGCAAGACCGCGCCATGCCCAACCAATGGCTCGTCAAACCGCGACCGGGGCCTTGATGCCAGGGTGGCATTGGTAGTCGCGTACCTCGAAGTCTTCAAATTGGTAGTCAAAGATCGAGTCGGGGCGACGTTTGATGTGCAGCGTGGGGGCGGGGAAGGGTGAGCGAGACAGTTGCAATTCAACTTGCTCATGGTGGTTGCTGTAGATGTGGCAGTCGCCACCAGTCCAAATGAATTCACCTACTTCCAGGTCACATTGCTGAGCGACCATGTGGGTCAGCAGCGCATAGCTGGCGATGTTGAACGGCACACCCAAAAAGATGTCTGCGCTGCGCTGATACAGCTGGCAACTCAATTGCCCCTTGCCGCCTGGGGTGGCGGATGGCGCGACATAAAACTGAAAGAACGCATGACAGGGCATCAAGGCCATTTTGGACAAGTCGGCCACGTTCCAGGCACTCACGATGATGCGACGTGAATCGGGGTTGGTTTTCAATGTCTTGATGACATCGGTGATTTGGTCTATGTGTCCGCCCTCAGGCGTGGGCCAACTGCGCCACTGCACGCCATACACAGGCCCCAGATCGCCATCTTCGCGGGCCCATTCATTCCAAATGGTGCAACCGCGTTCGGTCAACCAGTGGTTGTTGCTGGAGCCAGTGAGGAACCAGAGGAGTTCGACGATGATGGACTTGAGGTGAACTTTTTTGGTGGTGACCAGCGGGAAACCTTGTCGCAAATCAAAGCGCATTTGGTGGCCAAACACGCTTCGTGTGCCGGTGCCAGTGCGGTCGGACTTTTCCACCCCGTGTGTATACACATGGCGCATGAAATCTTCATAGGGCGTGGGGATGGGGTGGGGGGGTGTCATCGAAGGCATGGCTGAGAGTGTAAAACGGTCGTCAAAGGGAGGAAAAGAAGTCTTTCATGGGCCTTGAAGCGAGGCCTTCAATGAGACATCGCCTTGTCAATGGCTTCACCCAATTCAATCACCGCCAAGGCGTAATAACTGCTGCGGTTGTAGCGGGTGACCACGAAGAAATTGTCGGTGCCCGCCACAAAACTGGACGGCTCGCCACCGTTGTTGAGTTCGACCAAGGCCAAGGAACCAGTGAACTGCCGACCTTGTTCAGACAAGCCTATTTTTTTTTCGCTCAGGTGTGTGGCCGACCACGACGGCACGATGTCTGGTGCGAGCAAGGCGTTCAAGTCGGATTCGCTGGCCTGCACGTTCACCTCAAAATGCGTTGGCATACCGCTTTGCCAGCCATACGCTTGGAAATAGTGGGCCACCGACCCAATCGCATCGGCTGCGCTTTTTCCGAGGTTGACATGACCATCTTGGTCAAAATCCACCGCAAATTTGGCGATGCTCGAGGGCATGAATTGCGGCCAGCCACTGGCCCCAGCGTAACTGCCCAAGGGGTTGGTCAGGCTGGGGTCTTTGAAGCGCTGTTGCAGGTGATAGCCCAATTCACTTTTAAAAAATTGGCGGCGTTCTTCGGCTTGGCGGTGTTCAGAGGGAAAAGCCAAGCTCAAGGTAACCAGCGCGTCGAGTACCTTGAACTGCCCTTGGTGCTGTCCAAAATAGGTCTCCACACCCAAGATGCCAACGATGTACCTGGCTGGCACGCCATACGTTTTTTCTGCCCGCGACAGATCGTCGGCATGGGCTTGCCAAAACGCTAGCCCAGCTTGAATGCGTTTGGGCTCCAAAAACCGTGCCCGGTAAGCACCCCAATTTTTGGCTGCCGGTGAGGGGGCAGGCAGGATCATCTGTTGCACTTGGGGCAGCAAACGTGCACGGGCGATCTGTTGTTGCACCCATGCCTTGGGCAAACCCCTTTGCTGAGCCAGCTCAGCGGCCAAGGCTTTGACTTGGGCGCTGTGGCCGAACGCTTTGCCCACCAAAACTTTGGGTCCCTTTTTCTTTTTGTTGGGTTTGACTTTGATTGGCTTGGATGTCAGCGCCTGTCGCTCGGCAGCTTGGGCAACGGCAGTTCCCCATGCACAGAGGGAGACAGCAAGGAGGAAGGACAATAGCGCGATGCCAGTTTTGAAGGGCCGAAAGAGGGTGTGCATGGCGGTCAAGTTTAGCCAAGCCAGCAGACCCTTCTAGGCTACCCTGCGTGTTAAGCTGATTTTGAACATGGACGCACTGAACACTTTATTTCCCGCTTTGCTGCAAGACGGGCTGTCAAACAAGTTAATGCAAGAGTTTGCATGGTTGTTGCTGTCGCTGTTCTTGGCTTGGGTATTTGCACGGCAGCTTGGTCGCCACGCCGCCCCTGACTCCATCTTGTTTGGTCGGCACTTGCTGGATGGTTTGTTGCTGCCCATGGTGGCCTTGTTGCTGACCTACATGCTCGACAGCGTCGTATACAAACACCAAAGCCACATGCTCTTCAAGCTGGCGATTCCATTGCTTTTGTCTTTGGTATTGATCCGGCTATGTGCACGTGTGTTGATGGCGGTATTTCCCACTTCACCGATGGCCGCCCTCACCGAGCGTTTGATTTCTTGGCTGGCATGGTTGGTTGCTGTTTTGTGGATCTCGGATTTGCTGCCGATCGTCGCGCATGAGATGGAGCAAATCCACGTCAATTTCGGCAAAACCCGATTAGATTTGCGCACCCTCTTCGAGGGGGTGCTGTCTTCGGGGCTGGTCTTGGTGCTGACGCTGTGGGTGTCTGCCACGATTGAGCAAAGGGTGTTGAGCCAAACCGTGGCCGACCTGTCCATGCGCAAAGTCGCTGGCAATGTGTTGCGTGCCGTGTTGTTGTTGATTGGCCTGCTGTTGGTGTTATCTGCCGTGGGCGTTGACCTGACCGCTTTGTCCGTGTTGGGAGGGGCGTTGGGCGTGGGCTTGGGCCTGGGTTTGCAAAAGCTCGCCGCCAATTACGTCAGTGGTTTCGTGGTGTTGGTCGAACGGGCGGTGCGCATTGGCGACGTCATCAGAGTCGATGGCATCGAAGGCGTGGTGACTGACATCAAAACACGCTACACCTTGCTTCGAGACGCCAACGGCCGCGAATCCATCATCCCCAACGAGATGTTGCTGACCCAAAGGGTGGACAATTTTTCACTCACCCAAAGTTCGGTGGCTTTGCAAAGCACCTTGACGGTCTCGGTCGACAGCGATGTGGAGCACGTTCAGGCCGTCTTGTGCCAGGCAGCTTTGCAGGTGCCACAAGTCTTGCAGGACCCGCCACCTCAGGCCTATTTCACTGGCTTCACCCAAGATGGCCTGGTCATGACCTTGCATTTGTGGGTGGCCGATCTCCAACTTGGCAAGCAAGTCGTGCTCTCTGAGGTCCACAAACACGCTTGGGCGGCCATGAAAAAGGCGGGTATCGAGCTGCCTCCGACCAAGCCTGCGCTGGCTCCCGTCGCTGCACAACCAGCCCATTGACCCTGAAAAACACAAAAAAGCACGACCGTTCTAAAATAGGCCTTGTTTCGTCTAGAATGACGTAACGTCAACTTGAACCCCCTCGTCGGAAGTCAGGTTCGTTGACAATTCAGCCCCTCAATTCCCTGGAGAAAACCCATGAAGGCACTGGTCGCGGTCAAGCGCGTGGTGGATTACAACGTCAAAGTACGGGTCAAGTCTGACCAAACGGGCGTGGACATCGCCAACGTCAAGATGAGCATGAACCCGTTTGATGAAATCGCGGTGGAAGAAGCTGTCCGCTTGAAAGAAAAGGGTGTTTTGAGCGAAGTGATCGTGGTTTCTTGTGGTGTCACCCAATGCCAAGAAACCTTGCGCACGGCCATGGCCATTGGTGCTGACCGGGGTATCTTGGTCGAAACGGCTGAAGATCTGCAACCCTTGGCCGTTGCCAAGTTGCTCAAAGCCTTGGCCGACAAAGAACAACCGGGTTTGGTGATTTTGGGTAAACAAGCCATTGATGACGACTGCAACCAGACAGGACAAATGTTGGCCGCTCTGGCGGATTGGCCACAAGCTACTTTTGCTTCCAAAGTGGAAATGGCCGATGGCCACGCCTTGATCACGCGTGAAGTCGACGGTGGTTTGGAGACCTTGAAACTGAGCTTGCCGGCGGTCGTCACCACGGATTTGCGCTTGAATGAACCGCGCTACGTCACCTTACCCAACATCATGAAGGCGAAGAAAAAGCCGCTCGACATATTCAAGCCCGAAGACTTGGGGGTGGATGTCAAGCCGCGCATCAACACCCTCAAAGTCAGCGAGCCCCCCAAGCGCGGCGCAGGCATCAAAGTGGCCGATGTGGCCGCTTTGGTCGACAAACTGAAAAACGAAGCCAAGGTCATCTGACCGTTCACGCCACAGACCAAGGACACAAGAACATGACTTCTCTCGTCATTGCAGAACACGATAACCATTCGATCAAACCCGCGACGTTGAACACCGTCACTGCCGCACTGGCTTGTGGCGGTGAGGTGCATGTGTTGGTTGCCGGTAAAGATGCCGCGTCGGCTGCCCAGGCTGCCGCGCACATCGCTGGCGTCAGCAAAGTCTTGCACGCCGATGCAGACGATTTTGCCCACGGCCTGGCCGAACACATGGCCGCCCAAGTGCTGGCTCTGGCTTCAAATTACTCCCACGTGTTGTTCTCAGCAACGGCCAGCGGCAAAAACATCGCGCCACGCGTGGCAGCCAAATTGGACGTGGCTCAGGTGAGCGACATCACCAAGGTGGACTCCCCCGACACTTTCGAGCGCCCGATTTATGCAGGCAACGCGATCGCAACAGTGCAAGCCACCGATGCCATCAAGGTCATCACGGTGCGCACCACAGGCTTTGATGCCGCAGCAGCCACGGGCGGCAGCGCGTCAATTGAAAGTGTCAGCCCAACCAAAGCAGGCACCCAAAGCCAATTCATGGGCAGCGAAATTGCCAAGAATGACCGCCCCGAACTCACCGCCGCCAAGGTGATTGTTTCCGGTGGACGCGCATTGGGCAGCGCTGAAAAATTCACCGAAGTCATCACCCCGTTGGCCGACAAATTGGGTGCGGCCATGGGCGCGAGTCGCGCAGCGGTGGATGCCGGCTATGCACCAAACGATTGGCAAGTGGGTCAAACAGGCAAGATCGTAGCACCCCAGTTGTACGTGGCGTGTGGCATCAGTGGTGCCATCCAACACTTGGCGGGCATGAAGGACAGCAAGGTCATCGTCGCCATCAACAAAGACCCTGAAGCGCCTATCTTCAGCGTGGCTGATTACGGTTTGGAAGCCGATTTGTTCGTGGCCGTGCCCGAGTTGGTCGCTGCCCTGTAAAGGCATTGGAAAGGTACCCCAACGGTGCCTTTTTTTTAATGTGCATTTGATATGTGGAGATTCCTTTGAGCTATGTTGCCCCGGTGAAAGACATGTTGTTCAACATGCAGCATTTGGCTGCTTTGGACGAAATTGCAAAAATGCCTGGTTTCGAAGAAGCTGGTTTGGAAACAGCTCAGGCGGTATTGGAAGAATGTGCGCGTTTCAACCAAGATGTGATCGCGCCCCTGAACTGGGAAGGCGACAAGAACCCATCGTCTTGGAAAAACGGTGTGGTCACCACCACGCCCGGCTTCAAACAGGCTTATCAGCAATACGCTGAAGGTGGCTGGCAAGGTTTGCAACACCCCGCTGACTTTGGCGGACAGGGCTTGCCTAAAACCATCGGCGCGGCGTGCATTGAAATGCTCAATGCAGCCAACATGAGTTTTGCCCTGTGCCCCTTGTTGACCGATGGCGCGATTGAAGCTTTGCTGACAGCGGGTTCGGACGAGTTGAAAGCCACCTACCTGGACAAGTTGGTCAGCGGTGAGTGGACTGGCACCATGAACCTGACCGAGCCGCAAGCCGGCTCAGATTTGTCAATGGTGCGTTCTCGCGCCGAGCCGCAAGCCGATGGCACTTACAAGGTCTTTGGTACCAAAATTTACATCACCTACGGTGAGCACGACATGGCCGACAACATCGTGCATCTGGTCTTGGCTCGCGTCAGCGGTGCACCCGAGGGCGTCAAAGGCATCAGCCTGTTTGTGGTGCCCAAATTCTTGGTCAACCCAGACGGCAGTTTGGGTACGCGTAACGATGTGCATTGCGTCAGCATCGAGCACAAGATGGGCATCAAAGCCAGTCCCACAGCGGTCTTGCAGTATGGCGACCACGGCGGTGCAGTGGGTTTTTTGGTCGGCCAAGAAAACCGCGGGCTCGAATACATGTTCATCATGATGAACGCGGCCCGCTATGCGGTGGGCGTGCAAGGCATTTCCGTGGCTGACCGCTCCTACCAAAAAGCCACGCAATATGCGCGTGACCGGGTGCAAAGCCGACCCGTGGACGGCAGCATCAAAGCGGCTGCACCCATCATTCATCACCCCGATGTGCGTCGAATGTTGATGACCATGCGCGCTTACACCGAAGGGTGTCGCGCGATGGCCTCGGTCGCTGCGGCGGCTTATGACGCCGCTCACCATCACCCGGACGCCGATACCCGTCGCCAAAACCAGGCCGTTTATGAATACATGGTCCCCCTGGTCAAGGGCTTCAGCACCGAGATGAGTTTGGAAGTGACGTCGCTGGGCGTGCAAGTGCATGGCGGCATGGGTTTCATTGAAGAAACAGGTGCAGCGCAGTACTACCGAGACGCCAAAATCCTGACCATTTATGAAGGCACGACAGCGATTCAAGCCAATGATTTGGTGGGCCGCAAAACCGTGCGTGATGGTGGCCAAACACCCAAGGCCTTGGCGGCGCAAATGCAAGTCACGCAAGCTGATTTGTTGAAGATCGGTACCCTTGACGCCCAAGCCATTGCCAAGCGTTTGGCTGCAGCCCGCCAAGCCCTGTTGGATGTGGTTGAGTTCATCGTGCAAGCTGCTGCCCATGACCCGAATGCCGCTTATGCGGGCAGCGTGCCTTATTTGATGTTGGCTGGCAATGTCATGGCAGGCTGGCAAATGGCGCGCAGCTTTGTGGTGGCGCACCATGCACTGGGTCATGGCGACGATTCATTCATGCAAGCCAAGATGTCCACCGCACGTTTTTATGCCGACCACATCCTGAGCAAAGCTCCCGGTATGCGCGACAGCATCGTGGACGGCGCAGACAGCGTGACCTCGATGGCCCTGGAGGCGTTTTAAAGCGCCTCAGTGGAATCATCTGCCTAGCAACGCCCCACCTCTAAACCACAACCGGAGCCACACATGTCCAAACTGCCAGCCGCACTCGCAGCCGTGCCTTTTCCCGTCATCGCCTCACCGCTGTTCATCATCAGCAACCCCAAGTTGGTGATCGCCCAATGCATTGCTGGCGTCGTGGGTTCCATGCCCGCCTTGAATGCGCGTCCAGCGGCGCAGTTGGACGAGTGGTTGGCCGAGATCACCGAGGCGCTGGCGGCACACAACAAGGCACACCCAGACCGGCCAGCCGCACCCTTTGCAATCAACCAAATCGTGCACAAGAGCAATGATCGCCTAGAGCACGACATGGCCATGTGCGTCAAATACAAAGTGCCGATCATCATCACCTCATTGGGGGCGCGGGAAGAAATCAATCAGGCTGCACACAGCTACGGCGGCGTGGTTTTGCACGACATCATCAACAACAAGTTCGCTCACAAGGCCATCGAAAAGGGCGCAGATGGTTTGGTGGCTGTCGCCGCGGGTGCGGGTGGGCATGCCGGTGTGAAAAGCCCGTTTGCGTTGATCCAAGAAATCCGTCAATGGTTTGATGGTCCACTGGCCTTGAGTGGCTCCATTGCCAGTGGCAGTGCCATCTTGGCGGCTTTGGCCATGGGTGCTGATTTCGCCTACATCGGCTCGGCTTTCATCGCGACCGATGAGGCCCGTGCAGCTGACGAATACAAGCAAAGCATCGTTGACTGCAACTCTGACGACATCATTTACAGCAACTTGTTCACAGGTGTACATGGCAACTACTTGGCTCCTTCCATCCGCAATGCCGGCATGGACCCCGACAACTTGCCCGTGAGCGACCCCAGCAAAATGGACTTCGGCGGCGAAAAAACCAAAGCCTGGAAAGACATCTGGGGCAGCGGCCAAGGCATTGGCGCGATCACCAAAGTTCAGTCCACCGCTGACTTGGTGGCCCAATTCAAACGTGAATTCGCCGAGGCCAAAACCCGTTTGATGGCGACGTGAAACCACACCTGATGCAAAGGTGATAGGCCAAAAAAAAGGCCCCTCGCGGGGCCTTTTTGCTTGGAGCAGGTCCAACGCATCAACCAAAGTGGCAGATGTAGTGATACGCCTCGGACACCTTGATTTCGAAGGATGAATTTTCACCTACGTTGAATTTGTCACCCGGCCCAGCGTGTTGCCAAATATCGCTACCAGCAAGCTTGTATTCGCAAGCACCCGCCACGCACTCCATGACCTCAGGTGCCGCGGTGTTGAAAGTCAGGTGAGAGGGCAGCACCACGCCCACCGATTTTTTTTCGCCATTGGCCAACACCACGGTGTGGCTGACGCATTTGCCGTCGAAAAACACATTGGCTTTGGAGGCGACGCTGGCGCCCTGCAGTTGTTCGGTCACCATGTTCAGGCCTTTTTCTTCAGAGGGGTTGGACGTTTGGCAGATTTGCCAGCAGCCGATTTGCGTGCTGCAGTGGTTTTGGCTTTGGCGGTACGCTCGTTTTTCAAGTTGCCAGCAATGCGCATGCGCAGTGCATTGAGCTTGATGAACCCACCGGCATCGGCTTGGTTGTAAGCACCGCCGTCATCGTCAAAAGTGGCAATGCGCGTGTCAAACAAGCTGTCGGTCTTGCTTTCGCGGCCCACGCACATGATGGTGCCCTTGTAGAGCTTCAATCGCACCTTGCCATTGGCAGTGGCTTGCGAAGCATCAATCAGCCCTTGCAACAGTTCTCGCTCTGGACTGAACCAGTAGCCGTTGTAGACCAAGCGAGCGTAACGTGGCATCAGGTCTTCTTTGAGCGCCAGTACTTCGCGGTCTAGGGTGATGGACTCGATGGCTCGGTGGCCTGCCAACAAAATGGTGCCTCCGGGGGTTTCATAGCAACCGCGGCTCTTCATGCCCACATAGCGGTTTTCTACTTTGTCCAAGCGTCCAATGCCGTGTTTACCACCCAAGGTATTCAAATGCGTCAGCACGGTGGCCGGGCTCATGCGAACGCCGTCGATGGCCACCACATCACCGTGTTTGTAGGTCAGTTCAATGATTTGCGGTTTGTTGGGTGCTTTTTCAGGGCTGACCGTCAAGCGCCACATGTTGTCTTCGGGGGCGAAATTGGGGTCTTCCAATATGCCGCCTTCGTAACTGATGTGCAGGAGGTTGGCATCCATGGAATAGGGCGCTGGGCCTTTGCGCTTGGCTCCGTCCACGGGGATGCCGTGCTGGTCAGCGTAGCGCATGAGCTTTTCACGCGAAAGCAAATCCCATTCACGCCAAGGAGCAATGATCTTGACGTTGGGCATCAGGGCATAGGCACCCAACTCAAACCGGACTTGGTCGTTGCCCTTGCCAGTGGCCCCGTGGCTGATCGCGTCAGCCTTGGTCTTGCGGGCAATCTCAACCAAACGCTTGGCAATCAGAGGGCGTGCTATCGAGGTGCCTAACAGGTACTCGCCTTCATAGAGTGCATTGGCGCGAAACATGGGGAAAACAAAATCACGCACAAACTCTTCTCGCAAGTCTTCAATGAAGATATTGGAAGGCTTGATACCCATCTTGATGGCTTTGGCGCGGGCCGGTTCGATTTCTTCACCTTGACCAATGTCTGCTGTGAAGGTGACGACCTCGCAGTGGTACTCGTCCTGCAGCCACTTCAAGATGATCGAGGTATCCAAACCGCCTGAATAGGCCAAGACGACGCGTTGAGGAGCCTGTGTTTTGCCAGGAGTGGGTTGGGTTTTTCGCATGAGGGCACCGAGTAAAAATCAAAGGCGAGATTCTAGGCCAAGGCGTCAGGGCCAATGAAAAAGCCGCCCATACCGGGCGGCTTGCTTACATTGCTTACAGATCACATGGTGGAGGGGGCAGAACCTGGAGGCGGCACCATGTTAGAGGGTGGCAAAGGAGGTGGGGGCAATGCGGCAGGCATAGGCTGGGTGCTGGTCACCACGGGGGTGATTTGCAAGCGCACCGTGGGCCCAGGATCTTGCGGCATTTGCACGGTGTATTGTTTACCAGCGTATTCATACAAGACATGGTAAGAAACCGCGCGGTTTTCATAAAAGGTTTGGTTGGTGCACGATTGGACTTGACGAACTTCTGGGGAGGGATTGCCCTCGATCTTGTTGCCCAAAATCGCACCGCCAAAAATGCCAATGGCTGTGGCCAAGGCATTGCCCTCACCCCGCCCAATGGTGTTGCCGATGGCGCCCCCAGCGATTGCACCCATGGCCGCTCCTGCGCCCGATTTTTGCGGTTGCACCGCCACTTGTTGGTGGGTGCAAACTTGTCTGGGGACAGCGACTTGTTGAATGATGGGGGTGGTTGATATGACGCGCCCCAGTTCTTGGGCCTGAACGCCCAATCCACCAAGGGATAAAAGCAAGGAAATGGTGAAACGTTGCATGAGAGCTCCTGATAAACAGCCGTTGCGGATGCAAGCTTAACGTACCTCGAAAAGGCTTGGTTGACCATTGACCATTAGCGTGCCTAGGGAATCGGAGACTATTCCCGAATGAACCTAGAGTCATGGCTGTCCCATTGTGAGCAATTGCACCCCCAAACCATAGACATGGGCTTGGATCGGATCAGGCAAGTGGCTGACCGAATGGCGTTGAAGTTTGACTGCCCGGTCATCACGGTGGCAGGTACCAACGGCAAAGGCTCTACCTGCGCCATGCTGGAGTCTGTGTGGCGGCATGCCGGCTATCAAACAGGCCTGTACACCTCACCCCACTTGGTGCACTTTGAGGAACGTTGCCGACTCAACGGGCAGCCGGCAGCTGCCGACCTCATGGTGACGCATTTTGCAAAAGTGGAGGCAGCTCGCGCAGAGGTGTCTCTCAGTTATTTTGAATTCACCAGTTTGGCGCTTTTCAGCTTGTTGGCCAGTGCCCATCTGGATGTGGTGATTTTGGAAGTCGGCCTGGGCGGACGCTTGGATGCGGTGAATATCATCGACCCTGATTGCGCGGTGATCACCAGCATCGACCTGGATCACCAGGCGCTGTTAGGCGATACACGCGAGGCGATTGGCTTTGAAAAAGCCGGCATCATGCGAGCGCAGCGCCCAGTGGTGGTTTGCGACCCCAGCCCACCAGAATCGGTGCTATCTCATGCGAAGTCTTTGGACGCGGATGTTTGGCGTGTGGGTGTTGATGTCCAATTCACAGGCGATGCGCAGCAATGGACTTGGAAAGGGCGGGGGCGCACCTACAGCGGACTGGCCTACCCAGCTTTGCGCGGCGCCAACCAACTGCTGAATGCGGCTGGGGTGTTGGCGGTATTAGAGGCCATGCGTCCTTCTTTGCCGGTGACCGCCCAAGCCATCCGCTTGGGACTGTCATTGGTGGAATGGGTTGGGCGTTTTCAGATCTTGCCTGGTCAACCAGCCATCGTGCTGGATGTGGCACACAACCCCCACGCTGCCTCAGCGCTTGCGCACAACCTGGACGCCATGGGTTTCTATCCTCGCACCCATGCGGTGATGGGTGCGATGATGGACAAAGACTTGCCGGGCATGTTCAAACGTTTGATGCCCTTGGTCGATCATTGGTACTTTTGTGATTTGCCCACCCCCCGGGCAGCCAGCGCAGCGCAATTAGAGGCGTTTTGGCAGACCCAACAACCCTTGGCGACTGCCACATCCAGCCAGTCAGCCAGTCCCTCGGAGGCTTTGGCGCTGGCCATGTCTCGCGCAGACCCCACTGATAGAATTCTCGTTTTTGGTTCATTCTTCACCGTTGGCGGGGTTCTCCAAGTGGGAATTCCTGGCCGTTTAACCGCCAATCAGCAAACCTGAACCTCGCATGGCCTTCTTCAAGTCTCGTTCCCATTCCAGCGCTTCGCACGAAGACCGCAACCCTGATGCCGAGGACAACCAAAGCATGGATGTGCTTCGCCAGCGTGCGCGGCACCGTTTGATTGGGGCGACCGTGTTGGTCTTGATCGGCGTCATCGGTTTTCCCATGGTGTTTGACACCAAACCACGTGAAGTGGCAGCCGATATTCGCATTGACATGCCCGATCGGGAATCTGTCAGGCCCAGTCAAGCGCCTGCCGTGCCTGTGATAGAAAAACCGCCTGTCCCTGACAACGTGAAAGTGCCTGAGTCTCAGGCCCCTGAAGCTTCAGCCAAGGAAGAACCCAAGGCCCCAGAGAGCAACAAGCCCACGCCTGTTTCCAGCAGCGATGCCAAATTGGCTGAAACAAAGCCAGTGGACGCCAAAAAACCAGAAGACAAAGCCCCGCCAAAAGAGGAGGTGCTCAGCACCACCGGCCCTGAAGCCAGCAAAACCAAGGATGCAACAGCCCCTCGCTTCATTGTTCAGGTGGGGGCTTATTCCGATGAAGCCAAGGTCAAGGAAGTCCGCACCAAATTAGAAAAGGCGGGCTTCAAAACCTATGTGCATGTGGCCCAACTCAAAGATGGCAAGCGCACCCGAGTCCGCATCGGACCCTTTGACAGCAAAGAAGAAGCACAAAAAACCGTGAAAAAAATCAAGTCATTGAACCTGACCGCGGCTGTGTTGACCCTGTAGCGCATGAGTCATTTGGATTGGGCCTTGTGGTGTGTGTTGGCCGCGTCCTGTCTCCTGGGCCTGTGGCGGGGGGTGATACGCGAAACGATTGCTTTGCTTGCGTGGGGCTTGGGTTTTGTGTTGTCTGCCAAATATGCTGTCGAATTGGCGCCCACGCTTTCTCTCTCAGGCATGAGTGACAACGCGCAATACGCGCTGGCATGGGTGTTGATATTTCTGTGTGTTTGGGTGGGTTTGTCGGTACTGAGCGTGGTGGTTCAGCGCCTGGTGTCCTTGGTGGGTTTGGGTTTGTTGGACCGATTGTTTGGGGCTGTGTTTGGCTTCTTGCGCGGCGGCATTGCATTGATGGCCTTGTCAGTTTTGGTCGGCTTCACGCCGATCAAGCAGTCTGATGCGTGGAGTCAATCATGGATGGCGCAATCTGCGGACAAGGGCGTGCAGTTGCTCAGGCCCTTCTTGCCGATTGAAATGGAAAGGTTGGTGTCTTGATGTGTGGCATTGTGGGCGTGGTCAGTCAGACAGGTGTGAATCAATTGATTTACGACGCCTTGTTGTTGCTTCAGCACCGGGGTCAAGATGCAGCTGGCATCGTGACCCAACTGGATCGTAAATTTTTCATGCACAAAGCCAAGGGCATGGTGCGAGATGTGTTTCGGACCCGCAACATGCGCGCACTTCCCGGCAACGTGGGCTTGGGCCAGGTGCGCTACCCAACGGCAGGCAACGCGTTCAGTGAAGAAGAAGCGCAACCGTTTTATGTAAATGCCCCCTTCGGCTTGGTGATGGTGCACAACGGCAACCTGACCAACGCCCATGCCTTGAAAGCAGAACTCTTTTCCACCGATCACCGCCATATCAACACCGAAAGCGACTCTGAGGTCCTGCTCAATGTGTTGGCCCATGAATTGGAAAAAACCACACGTGGCGTGGTGCTCGCCCCTGGCGATGTGTTTGCCGCGGTCACCGGGGTTCATTTGCGAGTCAAAGGTTCTTATGCGGTCGTCGCCATGGTGGCCGGGCATGGACTGCTCGCTTTCCGAGATCCGTTTGGCATTCGTCCGCTGTGCTTGGGGCAAGGCGCAGACGGCACTTGGATGGTAGGCAGCGAGTCTGTTGCCTTGGAAGGCACAGGCCATGTTTTTGTGCGTGACATCGCGCCTGGCGAAGCCGTTTTCATCGATATGCAAGGGCAATTGCATACCCAGCAATGCGCCAAACATTCTCAACTCATGCCCTGTATTTTTGAGTATGTGTATTTGGCTCGACCCGACTCCACCATGGACGGTATTTCGGTTTACCAGGCTCGCCTGAATTTAGGTGAAACCTTGGCCAAGCGGGTGGTCTCTACCGTGCCGCCCTCCGAGATCGATGTGGTGATTCCCATTCCCGAATCCAGCCGCCCCAGCGCCACAGAATTAGCGCATTTGCTTGGCAAGCCGTACCGCGAAGGTTTTGTGAAAAACCGTTATGTGGGACGTACTTTCATCATGCCTGGGCAAGCCGTTCGCAAAAAATCGGTTCGTCAAAAGCTCAACGTGATCGTGAGTGAGTTCAAGGGACGCAATGTGCTCTTGGTGGACGATTCGATTGTGCGTGGCACCACCAGCCGTGAAATCGTTCAGATGGCCCGCGATGCAGGTGCGCGCAAGGTGTACTTGGCCAGTGCGGCGCCCCCTGTTCGCTATCCAAACGTTTACGGCATTGACATGCCCACCCCAGAAGAGTTGGTGGCGCACAACCGCAGTGTGGAAGAAGTGCGAGAGATCATTGGTTGTGATGCATTGATTTACCAAGACATTGCTCCAATGTTGGACGCAGTCAAGCGCGCTGCATTGCCTAGCTCGCCAGCCCTTGACGGGTTTGATGCCTCGTGCTTTGATGGCGTGTACGTCACTGGGGATGTGTCCAGCGAAGACATCACCCGACTCAACCAACAGCGCGTGGGTACCGAAGAAGACAGCGCTGACAACTCACGCCTGGCCCTGCCCAACCACGCCGAATGACCACACCATGAGCACCATTCCATTGCCTGACCACCTGCACCCAGAAACGCTGGCGGTTCACTTGGCGTCCGAGCGCAGCCAGTATGGCGAAAATTCAGAAGCGCTTTACCTCACCAGCGGCTATGTGCAGCCTTCTGCACAAGTGTCTGCCGATAAGTTTTCTGGCGACGAAGATGGCTACACCTATGGCCGCGCAGGCAACCCGACCGTCAACAGTTTTGAGATGCGATTGGCAGCCATGGAGGGCAGCGAGGCCGCCATTGCCACCTCTAGCGGCATGTCATCCATCATGCTGATGTTGTTCAGCTTGCTCAAGGCGGGTGACCATGTGGTGTTTTCACAATCCATGTTTGGCTCGACCATCAAGTTGATCAGCGCCGAGTTTGCCCGTTTCGGCGTTGAGTCCACGATGGTGCCGCAAACCGATGTGGCCGCTTGGAAGGCTGCGATTCGCCCCAACACCCAGCTCCTGTTTGCAGAAACACCAACCAATCCTTTGACCGAAGTCTGTGACATCGCTGCCTTGGCAGACCTGGCCCATGATGCCGGCGCCATGTTTTGCGTAGACAACTGCTTTGCCACCCCCATTTTGCAAAAACCCATGGCCATGGGTTGTGACATCGTGATGCATTCGGGAACCAAGTACCTGGATGGGCAAGGTCGCGTCATGGCGGGCGCGTTGTGCGCCAGCGAAGCCATCATCCATGGCCAGTTTTTGCCTGTCATGAAAAACGCGGGCATGGTGCTTGCACCTTTCAATGCGTGGGTGGTGCTCAAGGGTTTAGAGACCTTGGACATCCGCATGCGTGCTCAAAGTGCCAAGGCCCACGAGTTGGCTGCATGGTTGGAAACACATCCGGCTGTCTCGCGTGTCTATTACCCTGGCCTGAAAAGCCATCCCCAACACGATCTGTCCATGCATCAAATGTCCCAGATGGGTGGTGCGGTGCTGTCCTTCGATGTGAAGGCCAGCGACCCCACCCAGGCCAGGCAGAAGGCATTTCAGGTGCTTGACAGTTTGCAAGTGCTTTCTTTGTGCACGAATTTGGGCGACACCAAAACCTTGCTCACGCACCCTGCCAGCACATCACACGGCAAACTCTCTGAAGCCCAACGACAAGCTGCAGGCATCGGACAGGGATTGATTCGCGTGGCGGTGGGTCTAGAGCACGTGGACGACATGAAAAACGATTTATTGCGCGGTCTCCAATGAACACCAGAACACGATTTGCCCCATCTCCCACGGGCTTTATTCACCTCGGGAACATCCGATCTGCTCTTTACCCTTGGGCTTTTGCCCGTGCGACGGGCGGTCAGTTCATCTTGCGCATTGAAGACACGGATGTGGAGCGTTCCACACAAGCATCGGTGGACGTCATCTTGGAAGGCATGGCATGGTTGGGTTTGGACCATGACGAAGGGCCTTTCTACCAAATGCAGCGAATGGACCGTTACAAAGAAGTGCTGGCCCACTTGCAAGCTGCCGGGCATGTCTATCCCTGCTTCATGAGCATGGCCGAACTGGACGCTTTGCGTGAACGTCAAATGGCGGCCAAGGAAAAGCCCCGTTACGACGGCACCTGGCGACCCGAACCTGGCAAGGTCTTGCCCACTCCTCCCGAGGGCGTGCAACCCGTGCTGCGCTTCAAAACACCTTTAGGTGGAGTGATTGTTTGGGATGACAAAGTCAAAGGGCGCATTGAGATCAGCAATACCGAGTTGGACGATTTGGTGATCGCCCGGCCCGACGGCACACCCACCTACAACTTCTGCGTGGTGGTTGACGACATCGACATGGCCATCACCCACGTCATTCGCGGTGACGATCATGTGAACAACACGCCCAGGCAATTGCATATATTCAATGCCCTAGGTTACCCGGCCCCCACTTACGCGCACTTGCCAACCGTGCTGAACGAGCAAGGTGACAAGCTCAGCAAGCGAACCGGTGCCAAACCTGTTACTCAGTTTCGTGACGAAGGTTTTTTGCCCGAGGCCATGGTGAACTACCTGGCGCGCTTGGGTTGGAGTCATGGTGACGATGAAATTTTCAGCCGCGAACAGTTTGTGCAGTGGTTCAACCTTGACCATTTGGGCAAGAGTGCCGCACAGTTTGATGAAGCCAAGCTTCGCTGGGTGAATGCCCAGCACCTCAAGGCGATGCCTGACGAGGCACTGGCCCCCTTGGTGCAAGCCCACTTGACGATCAAAGGCCTGCGAGCCGACGAGCGATTGCCAGCCATTTGCGGCCTGTTTAAAGACCGTTGTGACACCACTGTGGCCCTGGCCAACTGGGCCCAAGCCTTTTATGCCGACGTCCACCCGTCCCCCGAAGACCTCGCCAAGCATGTGACCCTTGAAATCAAGCCCGCACTGCAACTCTTAGCCGACAAGTTGAGCAGCTTGGGTGAGTGGAGCACGGCGGGTATCAGTGCAGCTATCAAGGAAGTATTGACAGAAAAAGGACTCAAGATGCCTCAATTGGCCATGCCAGTAAGGGTATTGGTCATGGGCACCCCCCAAACACCCTCGGTCGATGCTGTGCTGCATCTGTGCGGGCTGGAAAAAGTTTTGTCCCGTCTGAAAGTCGCTTGAAAAGTTGGTTATACTCTACGGCTCGACACCCAATGGGGGTATAGCTCAGCTGGGAGAGCGCTTGCATGGCATGCAAGAGGTCAGCGGTTCGATCCCGCTTACCTCCACCAAACAAGGCGTCGAGTTGGTTAGTCCACAGGTTTTGACCCTATCGTCTAGAGGCCTAGGACATCACCCTTTCACGGTGAGTACCGGGGTTCGAATCCCCGTAGGGT
>CAJBOO010000133.1 GCA_903956845.1 uncultured Burkholderiales bacterium | reverse complement strand
GCCCATCCAATTCAAAGATGCATAGATCAAGACAGCCAACAGCAGATTGACCATCGGCCCAGCCAAAACGATGCTGGCACGTGCGTGTAATGGTTTGGCATCAAAAGCAGATTCGAGTTCTCCGATGTGTCTTGGACTCTCTTTGTCGCCGTGCATCTTGACAAAGCCCCCAAGAGGCAAGGCAGAGAGGGTGAATTCAGTAGAGGTTGGCAAGCCCGGTTGTTGTCGATGCCATTTGAGCAAGGGGCGGCCAAAGCCAATGGAAAATTGAATGACCCTGACTCGCCAAAACAAGGCCATGACGTAATGACCGCATTCATGAATCGAAATCACCATCAGCAGGGCTACGATGAATGCAGCCAGGGTAAGCATCAATGCCCGACCGCTTGCTGCAACTGCTTGGCGTTGCGGTGTGCAACGGATCGCGCCTCGCGGTCTATTTCAAGCAAATCACCCAGGGAGGTAGGCAAGGCTGGAGTCATGCTCGACATTGTTTGCGCATTGATGACGTGTATTTGATTGAATTGAATCTGCTGATTCAAAAAAAGTTCAACAGCAACTTCATTGGCCGCATTCAATACCGCTGTGAGGCCCTGCTGCCCAGCCAACGAATCCCAAGCCAAGCGTAATCCAGGGAAACGACGTTGGTGATCCTGGTCCGACATGGACTCGAATGTCATGGGTGGCAAATGTTGAAAATCCAAAAAGGATGCGCCTGAAGTCATTCGCTGTGGCCATGACAGACCATAGGCAATAGGCATCTTCATGTCGGGCGTTCCTAATTGAGCAACGACTGAACCGTCAACATATTGCACCATCGAATGGATGATGCTTTGCGGATGGATGACCACTTCAATTTGATGGGGACTTAGCCCGAAAAGAAATTTTGCTTCAATGACCTCGAGTGCTTTATTCATCATCGTGGCTGAATCAACTGAAATTTTTCTACCCATGACCCAGTTAGGATGGGCGCATGCTTGTTCAGGCGTGACGGTATGCAACCGTTCTGGGTCAACGCTTCTGAAAGGCCCACCTGAAGCTGTGAGAATGATTTTGTCCACCGCTTGAGGCCATGCAGCAGGACTTTCAGGCAGCGATTGGAAAATGGCTGAATGCTCGCTGTCGATCGGCAGCAACTGAGCTCCACCAGCGCTGACCGTATCCAGAAACAATTGCCCTCCCACCACCAGCGCCTCTTTGTTTGCCAGCAGCAATCGCTTGCCTTTGGCTGCGGCAGCTAAACAAGATGACAAGCCAGCTGCGCCGACGATGGCAGCCATCACGATATCAACCCGTTCGTCAGCGGCCACCTGATCGAGCGCGTTTGTGTCCGATAAAACACGCGTTGCAGAGCCAGCAGATTTGAGTTTTTCCTGCAATTGCATCGCGGCGTCTGTATTCACCATGACAGCAAAATGCGGCTGAAATTGAAGGCATTGCTGGAGCATCAAATCAACCTGTTTGGCGCCAGTCAATGCAAACACCTCAAATTGGTCAAGATGACGCGACAGAACATCCAAGGTGTTGACGCCGATAGAGCCAGTGGAGCCAAGAATCGTGATGCTTTTTTTCATGACACCTCAAACCAAGGAAAGCATGATGGAAATGGGCAGTGCGGGCAACAAGGCGTCTAAGCGATCAAGGACACCCCCATGCCCAGGAAGCAACCCACTGCTGTCTTTGGCGCCTGCACTGCGTTTGACAAGCGACTCAATCAAGTCACCCATCACACTGGTCAGAGTTAAGAAGATAACACCGAACACCATCACCACCCACCCATGCAACATCAGTTTCGAAAAGATGCTGCCAGATAAAAGGGGATACATGTCTTCTATAGCCAACCATGCAAATGACCAAGCCAAGACAGCCACCATGCCACCCAAAACACCTTCCCAGCTTTTGCCGGGGCTGATGGACGGGGCCAACTTATGACGCCCCCATCGTCTGCCAGCAAAATAAGCAGCAATGTCAGCAATCCAAACCAAACTCAGAACAGACAAAAGGAAGACGGATCCCATGATTTTGGCCTGTAGCAGCGCCAACCACGTCACGGACAATATGAGAATGCCAATGAACAAACGAACCCAACTTGGAATCGACTGCCATTTGTCCAACCCTGCACGGAGCATGGATCCCCCCAGCATGACCCATAGACCGCCTGTGGCCAGCCAAGTTTGGTAGGACAAGTGCCCAGCCCAGCCCATCTGCCAAGCACTGAGACATATCAACAGACAAACCAGGCTGAATGCCATGGCGTGCTTGGCATTCAAGCCATTGAGCTTTCCCCACTCCCAAGCGGCTGCAGTGGTGAGGAGCAGTCCAAATATGCCCAGCCAAACTTCATCGGGATGGAATAAAGCTGGGAGCGCAAACAGCAACAAGACCAAAGCAGTGATGATGCGTTTGCGCAGCATTTGGAATCACACTGCCATGATTTCTTGCTCTTTGGAAGCAATCAACTTATCGATGTCTGCAATATGCTTGTCAGTCACTTTTTGAATATCGGTTTCGGCGCGCTTTTGCTCATCCTCAGAGGCCAATTTGTCTTTAACCAATTTTTTCACCGCATCATTGGCATCTCGGCGTAAATTGCGCACAGCAACCTTTGCATTTTCACCTTCGGTGCGGACAATTTTGGTCATTTCCTTGCGCCGCTCTTCCGTCATGGGGGGCATGGGCACTCGAATCAAGTCACCCATGGACGCGGGATTCAGTCCTAAGTCGCTTTCGCGGATAGCTTTTTCAATTTTGGGACCTAAGCCTTTTTCCCAAGGCTGAACGCTGATGGTTCTTGAATCCAGCAATGACACATTGGCCACTTGCGACAAAGGGGTCGGGTTGCCATAGTACTCAACCATGATGGTGTCGAGCAATCCTGGGTTGGCTCTGCCCGTGCGAATTTTAGTCAAAGCATGGGTGAATGCCGCGATGGACTGATCCATTTTGACTTCACTGTTTTTCTTAATTTCACTGATGTCAGTCATGACAATTCCTCGAGTTGGACTGAATGAATCTCAAGCGAATACCAAGGTACCTTCGTCTTCACCCAACACCACCCGCTTGAGCGCGCCGTGTTTGAAGATTGAAAATACCGTGATTGGCAATTTTTGATCGCGACACAATGCAAAAGCAGTGGCATCCATGATGCCCAAGTTGCCTTTGATCGCATCGTCAAAGCTGATGCGACTGTAACGAGTCGCATCAGGGTACTTGTTGGGGTCTTGCGTGTAAACGCCATCGACCTTCGTGGCTTTCAAAACCATGGCCGCACCAATTTCAGCACCGCGCAGCGCAGCTGCTGTGTCAGTGGTGAAAAATGGATTGCCCGTCCCTGCAGCAAACACAACCACTTTGCCCTCTTCCAGGTACTGCAATGCTTTGGGCCGAACGTAGGGTTCGACGACTTGCTCAATACCGATGGCTGACATCACACGAGCGACAAGCCCTGCTTTGTTCATGGTGTCTGCAAGTGCAAGTGCATTCATGACCGTGGCTAACATGCCCATGTAATCAGCAGTCGCGCGATCCATGCCCACTGAGCCGCCGGCCACACCCCGGAAAATATTCCCGCCGCCAATAACCACAGCCACTTCAACACCCATATGGGTAATTTCAGCAATTTCTTCAACCATGCGAACGATGGTTGCGCGGTTGATGCCAAAAGCATCGTCACCCATCAAAGCTTCTCCTGAAAGCTTGAGCAATATTCGTTTGTATGCTGGTTGTGCGGCGCCCATTTTTGTCTCCATGTGATTAGAGTTTAACGACTTACGGACAAAAAAAAGGGGACTGTCGTCCCCTTTTTAAACTGATCAAGAAGCTTGTTTGGCTGCAGCCACCTGGGCCGCCACCTCTGCAGCGAAATCATCAACTTTGCGCTCAATACCCTCTCCCACCACATACATGGTGAAAGACTTGACGGTGGTTTTGGCCGCTTGCAACATTTGCTCAACGGTTTGCTTGTCATTTTTAACAAAGGGTTGGTTGAACAAAGAAACTTCTTTCAAGTATTTTTGAACTGCGCCGTCGATCATTTTGGCTGCGATCTCAGCTGGCTTGCCAGACTCTGCTGCCTTGGCTGTCGCCACAGAGCGCTCACGCTCTATCAACTCTTGAGGTACATCTGCACTTGTCAAAGAGACGGGCTTCATCGCAGCCACGTGCATGGCAACATCACGAGCAGACGTTTCGTCGCCGGCGAATTCAACCACCACGCCAATGCGTGTGCCATGCAAATAGGCTGTCAACTGGTTGTCGCCACTGAAGTATTTGAAACGGCGAAAGCTCATGTTTTCGCCAATCTTGCCAATCAAGCCTTTGCGCACATCTTCCAATGTGGGGCCAAAACCATCTTGTGCATGAGGCAATGCCCCTAAAGCATCCAAATCTGCAGGGTGGTGCTTCGCAATCAGTTGAGCTGCTGCTTGTGCCAATGCCAGGAAACTGTCATTTTTTGTCACAAAGTCGGTTTCACAATTTACTTCGAGCAATGCGCCTGTCTGGCCTTGGATGGCGCTCGCGACGACACCTTCTGCAGTGACACGCGCGGCGGCCTTGCTGGCTTTGCTGCCAAGCTTGACTCGAAGCAGTTCTTCTGCTTTGACCATATCGCCTTCAGCTTCAGTCAGTGCTTTTTTACATTCCATCATGGGCGCATCGGTTTTCGCGCGAAGCTCGGCGACCATACTTGCAGTGATTGCTGCCATACAAAACTCCTCTATCAGTTCTCTAAATCGTTCAAATAAGGTGTGAAAAAGGGGCTACTTGAGCCCCTTCTTGCGTTGACAAACCAGGCTCAGGCCTGAGCGTCAACTTCCACAAATTCATCTTGGCCTTCTGACACAGCCTTGACCACGTCATTCACCGCATTGGCGCGACCTTCCAGGATGGCATCGGCAATGCCACGAGCGTAAAGAGTCACGGCCTTGGATGAGTCGTCATTCCCGGGGATGACATAGTCAATGCCTTCGGGGGAATGGTTTGAATCAACAACGCCGATCAATGGAATACCCAATTTTTTGGCTTCAGCAATGGCAATTTTGTGGAACCCGACGTCGATCACAAAAATGGCATCAGGCAAAGTCACCATGTCTTGGATGCCGCCGATGTCTTTTTCCAGTTTTTCAATTTCACGCATGAACATCAACTGTTCTTTTTTAGACATGCTGTCCAGGCCAATTTCCTGCTGAGCTTTCATGTCTTTCAAGCGCTTGATGGATGTTTTGACTGTTTTGAAGTTGGTCAACATGCCGCCCAACCAGCGCTGATCAACGTAGGGGACGCCTGCGCGTTGAGCTTCTGTGGCGATGATTTCACGGGCTTGACGCTTGGTACCGACCATCAAAATGTTGCCGCGGTTGGATGCCAACTGCTTGGCAAACTTCATGGCATCCTGGTACATCGGTAATGTTTTTTCCAGGTTGATGATGTG
>CAJBOO010000132.1 GCA_903956845.1 uncultured Burkholderiales bacterium | reverse complement strand
CAGCAGAACAGTGCAAACACCACACACCTTAATCATCTTTTTTTGATAAATCAGACGGGCTGTGATTCAGGGGCCTGCGGTGTCAGCTTGTCGCGCTCTTGCTTGAACTTGTCGTAGTCGGGCAAGCGTTCGGTATCGGGCGTGGGTTTGTCGGGGCGCATCTGCTGCTGTTGGCGCACACCTTCATACACCCCTTGCGAGGTGATCACGCCGCAAGCACTCAAGAGCAACACCCACCAAAGCCTGAAGACACGCATCAATAGATTGTCGGTCAATCCGCGCAAGGCACAATACCCTTGACTCGCAATGCACACACCATGACCCAAGCTCAACTCAGTTGCACCCACCTCACCAAACGTTTTGGTGACAACCTGGTGGTCAACGACCTTTCTTTCGATCTCCACGCAGGCGAATGCCTGGGCGTGATCGGCCCGAATGGCGCTGGCAAAACCACCACCTTCCGCATGTGCCTGGGGCTGACCGCGCCCGACAGCGGCAGCGTGCGCATCTTTGACATGCCCATGCCCAAAGAGGCCTTGGCCATCAAAGAGCGCTTGGGCGTGGTCAGCCAATTCGACTCCTTGGACCCCGATTTCACTTGCGCTGAAAACCTGCTCGTCTATGGCCGCTATTTCGGCATGCGCGACGCCGAGATTCAAGCGCGCATCCCCACGCTGCTCGAGTTTGCCGCCCTCAGCCACAAAGCCAGCGCCAAGCCCGGCGAGCTCTCTGGGGGCATGAAGCGTCGCTTGAGTTTGGCGCGCTCATTGATCAACAACCCTTCCCTGTTGCTGCTGGACGAGCCGACCACGGGCCTGGACCCGCAAGCGCGGCACCTGATGTGGGAGCGCTTGCAACAACTCTTGCAGCAAGGCAAGTCGATTTTGCTGACCACGCATTTCATGGACGAGGCTGAGCGCTTATGCGACCGCTTGTTGGTGGTTGACCATGGCAAAAAAATCGCCGAGGGCAAGCCCCGCGACTTGATTGCCAAACACTTGGAACCCGATGTGGTCGAGGTCTATGGTGGCGACACCCAGGCCTTGTCGCAAGGCAACTTAAGCAGCCACGCCCAACGCATTGAGGTCAGTGGCGACACCGTGTTTTTCTACACCCAAACCGCGCAGCCTTTGCTGCAAGCCTTGAGCGCCTACCCTGGTGTTCGCAGCTTGCACCGTCCGGCCAACCTCGAAGACTTGTTTTTGAAATTAACCGGGCGGCAAATCCGCGAGGAGGGATGATGCGCCTGCGTTTTTGGCCTGTGTTTTTGCGCAATTTTTTGGTGTGGAAAAAACTCCTCATCCCTTCCCTGATTGCCAACATCGCCGAGCCACTGATGTGGTTGGTGGCATTTGGCTACGGCATGGGCGCCTTGGTCGGCGAGGTGCGCTTGGGTGAACAACAAGTGCCCTACATCGTGTTTTTGGCGAGCGGTTCGATTTGCATGAGTGCCATGAACGCCGCCACCTTCGAGGCCTTGTATTCGGCTTTTTCACGCATGCATGTGCAAAAGACCTGGGACGGCATCATGAACGCCCCGGTTCGCTTGGATGATGTGCTGTTGGCTGAAATGCTGTGGGCCGCGTTCAAGTCGCTGTTCACGGTCAGCGCGATCTTGGTGGTGATGTTTGGTTTGGGCATCGTGCAGTCGTGGAAACTGCTGATGGCGTGGCCGATCTTGTTGGGTGTGGGCGTGGTGTTCAGTTGCTTGGCGTTGATATTCAACGCACTGGCCAAGGGCTACGACTTCTTCACCTATTACTTCACGCTGTTCCTCACCCCGATGATGTTTTTGAGCGGGGTGTTTTTTCCTTTGGACACCTTGCCTGATGCGGTGCGAGTGTTGGCGCAATGCCTGCCGCTCACCCATGCGGTGGCCTTGGTCAGACCGCTGTTTTTAGACCAGTGGCCGGATGCGCCTTGGCTGCATGTCGGTGTGTTGGTGGCCTATGGCAGCGTGGCTTGGCTGATTGCCTTGCACCTGACACGCAAGCGCTTCAAGCAATGAATCAGTATTGCCGCTCGGGCAAGTACACCCGCAAACCGTCCATGAAGTACTCGACCACGATTTGACAGGCCAAGCGGCTGTTGGCTTCGCGGGTGGTCGCGACAAAGTCCAGCATGGCCGATTCCTCTTCGCTGGGCTCGAACATCTCGGCCAAATGCTCTGGCTCAATGAAGCAATGGCAGGTGGCGCAGGTGCAGTTGCCACCGCACTCGGCGGTGAAGCCATCGATGCCCGCTTCACGCGCAGCGCTCAGCAAGGTTTGACCGTTGACAGCCGAGGCTTCATGGGTCGCCCCGTTGGGTTGAATGAAAAACAGTTTGATCATCAGTCAGCGTAGACCCCAGCAGCTTTGATGATGGGGCTCCATTTGGCTATTTCAGACATGACGAACTTGCGGTGTTCGTCGGGTTCGGTGCGTTTGTCGGTGATCATCAACGCGCCCAAGGCTTCTTGCTTTTTCACAAAAGTGGGGTCGGTGAGCACCGCACGCAAAGCAGTATGCCATTTGGCCTGCACCTGAGGTGACAGACCTTTGGGCGCATAAACGCCATGCCAAATGCTGACCTGAAAGCCCTTGACACCCAGCTCTTGCATGGTGGGCAATGGGCTCAAGGCCGGCAAAGCCAAGCGTTTGGCAGAGGTGACCGCATAGGCCTTGACCTTGTTGCTCTCGATGTAGGCCATGGTGTTGGTGGTTTGATCACACAACAAATCGATTTGCCCGCCCATCAAGTCGGTGATCGCCATGGACACGCCTTTGTAGGGGATGCTGGCCATCTCGGTGCGCAACGAGGCTTGCCACAGCAAGCCGCACAAGTGCGAGGCCGAACCCACACCGGCATTGCCCAGGTTGACCCGGTCTTTGTTCTTGGCGATCCAAGCGGTGAGCTGCTTGTAGTCAGTGGCTTCCAACGTCGGCCGGGCCACGATGGTCATGGGCACTTCGTGGATCATGCCCAAGTAGGTGAAATCGGTTTCAACTTGGAAATTGAGTTTGCGCACCAGTGAGGGCATGGTGGCCATGCCGATGTGGTGAATCAAGAGGGTGTGTCCGTCCGGTGCGGCCTTGGCCACTTTGTGAGTGGCGATTGCGCCACCTGCACCCAACACGTTTTCCACCACGATGGTCACGCCACCCAGTGGCTTGCGCAAGGCCTCGGCCATGTCACGCGCCAAACGATCGGTGGGGCCACCCGCCGTGAAGGGCACGACCAAGGTGATGGGCTTGTCCTTGAGGGGAAAGCTTTGTGCCGCTGCACTCACACCCCACACACAACAGAGGAGGGCTGACAGGCCTTGCAGCCACCCGCCCACTGAGCGCTTATTTGTAACTGCGGGCATCTTCGATCACCTTGCCGTCGTTGGGCAAACTGCCTGGCGCAACCAAGCTCACCTCGGCGCGCAGTTTGGTGATGTCACGCACGGCTTGTTCGATCGCGGTGCTCAGTGCCTCGCTGGCTTGTGCGGTTTCAACATGCAAGTGCATCTGGTCGTTGGCCATCTCGCCACTGACCACCAAGCGGGCCTTGCCCACTTCAGCAAAACGCTTGACCACTTGGTCCACCTGGCCTGGGTGCACGAACATGCCTCGCACCTTGGTGGTTTGATCGGCGCGGCCCATCCAGCCTTTGATGCGTTGGTTGGTGCGACCGGTAGGGCAATGGCCGGGCAGCACTGCGGTCAAATCGCCCGTGCCAAAACGGATCAGCGGGTAATCGGGGTTCAAAGTGGTCACCACCAACTCACCCACTTCACCCTCGGCCACCAAGTCGCCGGTCCCTGGTCGAACGATTTCCACGATGACGCCTTCATCCAGCACCAAGCCTTCGCGGGCTGAGGTTTCGTAGGCAATCAAACCAATGTCAGCCGTGGCATAGCACTGGTAAGCGGTCACGCCTTGGCTGGCAAACCAGTCACGCAGCGAGGGGGGACAAGCCTCACCACTGACCAAGGCCTTGCGCAAGAAAGGCAAGGTCACGCCGGTCTCAGCGGCTTTCTCGATGATGATTTTCAAAAAACTGGGCGTGCCGCAGTAGCCTGCGGGACGCAAGTCGAGCATGGCTTGCAGTTGTTGTTCGGTTTGCCCTGTGCCGCCAGGAAACACGCTGCAACCCAAGGCATGCGCACCGCTTTCCATGATCGAGCCCGCGGGTGTGAAGTGGTAACTGAAGCAGTTGTGGATCAATTCGCCAGGCCGAAAGCCCGCGGCAAACAAAGCACGGCCAACGCGCCAATAGTCAGCGCGCTTGCCTTCGGGTTCGTAGATGGGGCCAGGGCTGGCAAACACGCGGGGCATGTGTTGACCAAAAGGCACAGCAGAAAAACCACCGAAGACATCTTGGCTGCGTTGGGCTTGCTGCCGCTCGAGCAATTCGTATTTGCGGGTCACAGGCAACTGCGCCAAGGCTTGGCGCGTGACAACGCTGGCCGCATCGACGCCTTTCAATATCTGTGCAAACGCTGGGGCATGCGCTTGGGCATGGGCGATTTGCCGGGGCAAAGCCGCCAATAAAGCAGCTTCACGTTCAGCAGGCAAGCGCTGCTCCGAGGGGTCGAAATGATCAGTCATGGCTTGAAAGGGGTTAGGCCAACCAACGCTTGCGGCGCTTGTAGCTTTTCACGTCTTTGAAACTCTTGCGCTCGCCACCACCCATGCCAAGGTAAAACTCTTTGACATCTTCGTTGTTGGCGAGATCAGCGGCTGCACCGTCCATCACGATGCGACCCGACTCCATGATGTAGCCAAAGTCGGCATAGCGCAAAGCCATGCTGGTGTTTTGCTCGGCGAGCAAAAAGGTCACATGCTCTTTGTGGTTGAGGTCTTTCACGATGGTGAACACCTCCTCCACGATTTGTGGGGCCAGACCCATGGAGGGCTCGTCCAACAAGACCAAACTGGGGTTGGCCATCAAGGCGCGGCCAATCGCACACATTTGCTGCTCGCCACCCGAGGTGTAAGCGGCCTGCGAGGTGCGTCGTGTTTTCAAGCGCGGAAAGTAGTTGTAGACCTTCTCGAGGTTGGCGGCAATCTCGCCCTTGTCACGGCGGGTGTAGCTGCCGGTGAGCAGGTTTTCTTCAATGGTCAGGTGGGCAAAGCAATGCCGTCCTTCCATCACCTGCACCACACCACGCTGCACCAAATCTGCTGGCGAGAGGTTTTCAATCCGCTCACCACGCAACTCGATGCTGCCCTTGGTCACTTCACCGCGCTCGCCTTTGAGCAAATTGGAGATGGCGCGCAAGGTGGTGGTCTTGCCTGCGCCATTGCCGCCCAAGAGCGCAACGATGCCGCGCTCGGGCACTTGCAAGGACACACCCTTCAACACCAAGATCACGTGGTTGTAGATGACCTCGATGCCGTTGACATTCAAAACCATGTTGGGCGTGCTCATGCGTGTGTCCGGTTCAGTGCATCAAGACTGGCAGTCTTGGCCAGTGCGGCGGGTGAGTTTTTTCTCGGCAGCGTATTTGTCAGCCGTGGCTTTCACCAAGGGCTTCAAAATTTGCTCGTCGGCTTGCATCCAATCGGAGGTGAACACCCATTTCTTGCCATCCCAGGTGTGGATGCGTGTCCAAGCCGCGCCCATGTGGTCCATGCAAGAGGTGCTGATCGGGCGCATCACGCCTTTGAAGCCGAGTGCGTCGAGTTTGGCTTGGGTCAGGTTCAGGTTTTCCAGACCCCAGCGCACTTGCTCGCCGGTCATGACTTTGCCTTTGCCAAAACGCTCTTGGGCAGAACGGATGCCCTCGATGCCGATCATGGCGCTCATCACGCCACGCAAATACAGCACCTGACCCACTTCTTCTTTGGGGCCCGTGCCTTGGCCTTTGCCATGCAGTTGGGTCAACAGGGTTTTGACGATGTCAGCGTTGGGTTCAGCGCCGTGTTGGATGGTCACTGCGTTGTAGCCCTTGGCACCATCGGCCACGTCTTTCACGTCAGGCTCGGCACCCGCCCACCACACGCCATACATTTTTTCGCGGGCGTAGCCCGTGGCTTGCGCTTCTTTGATCGCGGTGGAGTTCATCACACCCCAACCCCACAAGACCACGTGGTCAGGTTTGGATTGGCGCACTTGCAACCAAGTGGCTTTTTGCTCGACGCCTGGGGGCGTCACGGGCAGCAATTGCAACTCGAAACCATGGTTGCGGGCGCGCTCTTGCAACAAGGGAATGGGCTCTTTGCCAAACGGGCTGTCGTGGTAGACCAGCGCCACTTTTTTGCCTTTGAGTTTGTCCCAGCCGCCTTCTTTCTTGGCGATGGCTTGCATGATGGTGTCAGCCGCCACCCAATAAGTACCTGCGATGGGGAAGTTCCACTTGAACACCGAACCGTCAGCGCTTTCGCTGCGGCCATAGCCAATGGTCAACACAGGGATTTTGTCGCCGGGGGCTTTTTCGGTGATCGCGAAAGTGGCGCCGGTGGACAAGGTTTGCACGAAACTGGGGTTCTTGCTTTTGAGTCGCTCATAGCACTCAACGCTGCGGGCCGTGTCATAACCGGTTTCGCATTCTTCATAAGCGATCTTGACGTTGTTGATGCCGCCTTTGAGGTTGACCAACTTCAAGTAATCCACAAAGCCATTGGCCCAAGGTGTGCCATTGGGTGCGTAGGGGCCGGTGCGGTAAGACAGCACGGGGCACAAATTGTTCTTTGGCTTGCGCCCACACGGCATTGGCACCTGTCAAGGCCAAGCCGGCCAACAGCGCAGACAACAACAGAACGGGTTTTTTCATCTTCGACTCCTTCAGGGAAATGCAACTGACAAATCTAGGCTCAATAAGGGAAAGGCCACACACGCAATTTTTGTTTGGCAATGGACCACAGCTTGGCCAAGCCGTGTGGCTCGACGATCAGGAACCACACAATCAAGCCACCAAAAATCATCAGCTCGGCGTGGGACACCATGGTGGTGGACATCTCCATGCCCAGCAAGCCAGTGAACACGGGCAAAAACTGGTTCAAGAAAATGGGCAAGACCACGATGAAGGCTGCGCCCAAAAAGCCACCCATGATCGAGCCCATGCCGCCAATGATCACCATGAAGAGCAGGCGAAAGGATTGGTCCACCGAGAAGGCGCTGGGTTCCCAAGCGCCCAAATAAATGAAGGCCCACAAGGCGCCAGCCATGCCGATGATGAAGGAGCTGACCGCAAAGGCAGACAGCTTGGCGTACATCGGGCGAATGCCGATGACGGCCGCGGCCACGTCCATGTCGCGGATCGCCATCCACTCGCGACCGATGGCACCACGCACCAGGTTTTTCGCCAGCAAGGCCACGACCACCAACACGATCAAGCAAAACAAATACTTGCTCACGGCGCTTTCAATCGGCAAGCCAAAGACTTGCAGGTTGGACACCGACACCGAGCCCGAGGGCGTGTCCAAGGTGAACCACTTGATGCGCAGGAACATCCAATCGGCAAAGAACTGAGCAGCCAGCGTGGCCACAGCCAAATACAAACCGCGCACCCGCAAGCTGGGCAAGCCAAACAAAATGCCAAACACCGTGGCACACAAACCGCCCAAGACCATGGCCGGGATCAGGGGCATGTCGGGGACGCGGGCAAAGAAGTTGTAGGCGCCATAAGCACCGACCGCCATGAACGCGCCCGAGCCCAGGGAAATTTGGCCGCAATAGCCCACCAAAATATTCACCCCCAAAGCCGCCAAGGCCATGATGACAAAGGGAATCAAGATGGCGCGAAACGCATAGTCGGAGGCGAGCATGGGCACGCCCACAAACGCGACCACCAGCAACAAAGCCACGAACCAGCGGTCTTGCCGAATCGGAAAGATCTGTTGGTCAGCTTGGTAGCTGGTTTTGAATTGGCCGTTTTCTCTGTAGAACATGGTTAGACGCGATCAATGATCTTTTCACCAAACAAACCTTGAGGGCGCACCAACAAGAAGAGCAAGGCCAATACATAGGCAAACCAAATCTCGATGCCGCCACCGACATAAGGACCCAAAAACACTTCCGAGAGCTTTTCACCCACACCGATGATCAAGCCGCCGATGATGGCGCCTGGGACCGAGGTGAGGCCACCCAAAATCACCACGGGCAAGGCGCGCAAGGCAACCGTCGCCAATGAAAACTGCACGCCCAACTTGCTGCCCCAAATCATGCCGGCCACCAAAGCCACCACGCCAGCGACACACCACACGATCACCCAAATGCGGTTGAGCGGAATGCCGATCGACTGCGCGGCCTGGTGGTCATCGGCCACCGCACGCAGCGCACGACCCGTGCTGGTCTTTTGGAAAAACACCGACAACAAGGCGACCAAACACGCAGCGATCAAGGCCGCGATCAAGTCTTCTTGGTTGATCAGGATGCCGCCTTCAAACACCGACTCGAAAGCCATCACTGGTTCTTTGGGCATGCCAATGTCGATCTTGTAAATATCGCTGCCAAAAAGGGTTTGGCCCAGGCCTTCTAAAAAGTACGTGATGCCCAAGGTGGCCATCAGCAAAGTGGTGGCTTCTTGGTTCACCAATTGCCGCAGCACCAAGCGCTCGATCACCCAGGCCACGATGAACATCACACCACCGGCCAGGACAAACGCGATCAGGTTGATGGCCAGCACGCTGTCCAGCCCTGTCGCGGCAGGCAGCCACTCGGCAAACCGCGCCATGGCCAAGGCAGCAAACAACACCATCGCGCCTTGCGCGAAATTGAACACGCCCGAGGCTTTGAAGATGAGCACAAAACCAAGGGCCACCAAGGAATACAGCATGCCTGCCATCAGGCCGCCGAGCAGGGTTTCTAAAAAGAATGCCATGTCTGTCAATGCCCCGTGCCGAGGTAGGCGCTGATCACCTCGGGGTTTTGACGCACCTCGTCGGGTGAGCCGTCGCCAATCTTTTTGCCGTAATCCAACACCACCACGCGGTCGGAGATGTCCATCACCACGCCCATGTCGTGCTCGATCAACACCACCGTGGTGCCAAACTCATCGTTCACGTCTAAGATGAAGCGGCACATGTCTTGTTTTTCTTCGACGTTCATGCCCGCCATCGGCTCGTCCAACAGCAACACCTGCGGCTCCAGCGCCAGCGCACGACCCAAGTCGACCCGCTTTTGCAAACCATAGGGCAACTGGCCCACAGGTGTTTTGCGGTAGGGCTGGATTTCAAGGAAATCGATGATTTCTTCCACGCGCTTGCGGTGTTCAATCTCTTCACGCTCAGCGGGGCCCAAGCGAATCGCTTGCATCAGCAAATTGCTTTTCATGCGCAGGTTGCGCCCGGTCATGATGTTGTCGAGCACGCTCATGCCCTTGAACAAGGCCAGGTTTTGGAAGGTACGGGCCACGCCCATGACCGCAACCTGGTGGCTGTCCATGTGGCTGAAAGTTTGCCCGCGGAAGGTGATTTGGCCTTGCTGCGGTGTGTACACGCCATTGATGCAGTTGAGCATCGAGCTTTTGCCAGCACCATTGGGGCCGATGATGGCGCGGATTTCGTGTTCGCGCACATTGAAGCTGATGTCGGACAGGGCTTTGACACCGCCAAAGCTCAAGGAGATGTTCTTCACATCCAAAATCACGTCACCCATGTCGCGGCTCATGCGGCTTGCCCCACGGGTGCAAAGGTTTTGGCGTCCATCAGCGTCAAGGTGGCGCTCACGCTGCCGCTTCTGCCGTCTTCAAACTTCACGGCTGTTTCAATGAATTGCTGTGACTTGCCTTCGTACAAGGCACTGACCAAGGCCGCGTACTTGTCGGCAATGAATCCACGACGAACTTTGTTGGTGCGGGTGAGCTCGCCATCGTCCGCGTCGAGCTCTTTGTGCAACACCAAGAAGCGGCTGATCTGGCTGCCCGCCAGCAGCTTGTCTGCCGACAAATCGGCATTGACTTTTTCCACACACTCGAGCACCAATTGGTAGACCTCGGTTTTTTGCGCCAAGTCGGTGTAGCCCGCATAAGGCAGGTTGCGCCGCTCGGCCCAGTTGCCCACCGCGTCAAAGTCGATGTTGACCATCACGCAGACTTTGTCGCGGCCATCGCCATAGGCCACGGCTTCTTTGATGAACTGGAAGAATTTGAGTTTGTTTTCCACATACTTGGGCGCGAACATCGCGCCATCGTTGACACCGCCTTGGATGCGGCCCACGTCTTTCACGCGGTCGATGATCTTCAAATGGCCATGGGCATCCAAAAAGCCTGCGTCGCTGGTGTGGTACCAACCGTCGGCCGTGAGCACTTCGGCCGTGGCTTCGGGGTTTTTGTAATAGCCCTTGAGCAAGCCCGCCGACTTGACCAAGATTTCGCCGTTGTCCGCCACCTTGATTTCCACGCCTGCGCAAGGCACACCCACGGTGTCTGCACGGGCTTCATGGTCGGGTTGCAAACACACAAACACCGCGGTCTCGGTCGAGCCATACAACTGCTTGAGGTTGATGCCAATCGAGCGGTAAAAACTGAACAGGTCGGGGCCGATCGCTTCGCCAGCGGTGTAGCCCACACGCACGCAAGAAAAACCCAGGTTGTTGCGCAATGGGCCATAGACCAACAAGTCGCCCAAGGCATAGCGCAGTTGCGCCCACAAACCAATGGCTTGGCCATCCATGCGCTTGGGGCCAAAGGCTTGCGCCACACCCATGAAGTACTTGAACATCGCACGCTTCAAAGGGCTGGCATCTTCCATGCGGATCATGACATTGGTGAGCAAGCCTTCGAAGACGCGGGGCGGGGCGAAGTAATAGGTGGGGCCGATTTCTTTGAGGTCGATGGTGACGGTTTCGGCCGATTCAGGGCAATTGACCACATAGCCACAGCACAACCACTGCGCGTAACTGAAGATGTTTTGGCCAATCCAGGCCAATGGCATGTATGCCAAGACTTCTTCACGGTTGGTCAGGCGATCGAAATCTGCGCCGGCCTTGGCGCGGTCAAGCAAGCTGCGGTGGGTATGCACCACGCCCTTGGGATTGCCTGTGGTGCCAGAGGTGAAAAACATCGCGGCCACGTCATCGGCTTGGCACAGATCGATGCGGGATGTCAAAAATGCTGGCTCGACTCGCGCCATCTGCTCGCCTTCGCTCAGCAAGGATGCGAGACTGAACAAGCCGGCTTGTTTGTAATTGCGCAAGCCGCGAGGGTCGTCATAGTAGACATGGGTCAGGCTAGGGCAGTCCGCCTGGATGTCCATCATCTTGTCGACTTGCTCTTGGTTTTCCACCACCGCGAAACGCACCTCGGCGTTGTTGATGGGGAACACGTATTCGGTGGCTACCGCGTCTTGGTAAAGCGGAATGGGAATCGCGCCCAAGGACTGCACCGCCAACATGGCGGCATACAAACGCGGGCGATTGGCACCGACCACCACCACGTGGTCAGCGCGCTGCAAACCCGCTTGGTGAAAGCCGTGCGCCATGTGCTCGACTTCGCGCAGCAAAGCGGACCAAGAGGTGCTTTGCCAAATGCCATGTTCTTTTTCGCGCATGGCGTCGTCGCCCGGGCGCTGTTGGGCGTGCTGAAGCAGCAGATGGGGGAAGGTGGTGTTCATCGGGAGGGGTATATTAGGCGTGACTTTGACGTTTTTTTGTCTTTCCAACGACAATTCAGGGAAGACCCCTAGTACTGCCATGCCCCAAGACAGCCCGCTACACCAACGCAGACGACCGCCCAGCCCGCAAGAGCTGGCCGGCATCCCGTGGCTGTCGGCTTTGACCCCCCCAGAGCGCGAAGCAGCCACGGCACAACTCGTGGTGGGCGACGCCACCGCGGGCGAAGTGGTTTGCCGTGTGGGACGCGCACCGACCTATTGGTTTGGGGTGGTCGAGGGATTGCTCAAGATGAACATTGACAATGCCCGGGGCGACAGCTTGACGTTCACAGGCGTGTCGCGAGGCGGCTGGTTTGGCGAAGGCACCGCCTTGAAGCGCGAGCCTTACCGGTACAACGTGCAAGCCCTGCGGGCCAGCGTGGTGGCTGGTTTGCCGCTGGAGCATTTCCACCTGCTGCTGGCCCAGTCCCTGGGCTTTAACCGCTTCATCATGAATCAACTCAACGAACGCTTGGGCCAGTTCATCGCCGCGCGTGAAAGTGATCGGCTCAACAACCCAGATGTGCGGGTGGCCCGTGGCTTGGCGGCATTGTTCAACCCGGTGTTGTTCCCCGGCGTGGGTGAAGTACTGCAAATCACCCAACAAGAGTTGGCTTACCTGGTGGGCTTGTCGCGCCAACGGGTCAACATGGCGTTGCAACGCTTGGTCCATGAGGGTTGGATCAAGGTGGTTTACGGTGGCGTGCAGGTGCTCAACTTGCCCGCACTGCGCAGCCATACACTGGGCGGCCCATGACCGAACTCATCCGACTCAACAAACGCATGGCCGAACTCGGCCTGTGTTCGCGCCGCGAAGCCGATGACTGGATCGCCAAAGGCTGGGTGAAGGTCAATGGCGAGGTCGCGGTGCTTGGCAAACCGGTCAGCCCCATGGACCGCATCGAGGTCGACAAGCTCGCCCGTGGCCAACAAGACAAACAAGTCACCATCTTGCTGCACAAACCCATGGGCTATGTGAGTGGCCAGGCCGAAGACGGCCACACGCCAGCGATCAACCTGATCGAGGCGCGCAACCACTGGCGCGACGATCGCTCCACGGTTCGCTTCGTACCCAAACAACGCATGGGCTTGGCGCCTGCTGGTCGTTTGGACATTGACTCCGTGGGCTTGCTGGTGCTGACCCAAGATGGCCGCGTAGCGCGTCAACTGATTGGCGAAGACTCTCAGGTGGAAAAAGAATATTTGGTGCGGGTGCAATACGGCCGGCTCGCGGTGGGTGAGCAGCAAACCGATGTGCAGTCGCTGTTCCCCGCCGACCAACTGGCCCGGCTCTGCCATGGCCTGCATTTGGACGGCCAAGCGTTGAAACCCGCCAAGGTGGACTGGCAAAACCCCGAGCAACTGCGCTTTGTGTTGAAAGAGGGCCGCAAGCGGCAAATTCGGCGCATGTGCGAGCAAGTCGGCCTGACCGTGGTCGGCTTGAAGCGGGTGCGCATCGGCCAGGTCAAGCTCGGGCAGCTGCCCGTGGGGCAATGGCGCTACCTGGGGCCCAACGAGCGCTTTTGACCCTTCAGCACCCCACTGGTCGCCAGATCAGGTCCCGGGGCACCTTGAAATACCCATCTCCCGCCCCATCTGAAAACGACTTTTCTTCGATATTTCTTTTTCCCGCTATTTTTCTGATTGCCATGACAAAACACACCCACGCCTTCCAAGCCGAAGTGGCCCAGCTGCTGCACCTGGTCACCCACTCTTTGTATTCCAACAAAGAAATCTTTTTGCGCGAACTGATCTCCAACGCCTCCGACGCCTGTGACAAGCTGCGCTACGAGGCCTTGAACAACGCCGCTTTGTTGGAAGACACGCCCACGCTTGAGATTCGCGTGGCATTTGACAAAGCCGCCAAGACGCTGACGATCAGTGACAACGGCATTGGCATGAGCGAGCAAGAGGCGATTGACCACTTGGGCACCATCGCCAAGAGCGGCACGCGCGACTTCATGAGCAAACTCACGGGCGACCAACAAAGCGACGCCAAAGACCAAGGCTCGCTGATCGGTCAATTCGGTGTGGGCTTTTACTCTGGCTTCATCGTGGCCGACAAGATCGTTGTGGAAACCCGCCGGGCGGCTGCGCCTGCCGCAGAGGGCGTGCGCTGGACCAGTGGTGGCACGGGCGAGTTTGAGGTGGAAACCATCACCCAAGACAAGCGCGGCACCCACATCATCTTGCACCTGCGCGATGATGCCGAAGAGTTTTTGAGTAACTGGAAAATCAAGAGCGTGATTGGCAAGTACGCCGACCACATCGCCCTGCCCATCCTGATGCGCAAAGAGGAATGGAAAGAAGGCGAAAACGACCAACCCGGTGAGATGGTGGTGAGCGATGAATGGGAAACCGTCAACAAAGCATCTGCCTTGTGGACCCGCCCGAAAAAAGACATCACCGACGAACAGCACGCCGAGTTTTACAAAGCCATCAGCCACGACTTTGAGCCGCCCCTGGCTTGGAGCCACAACAAGGTCGAGGGCAGCACCGAATACACACAGCTGCTGTACTTGCCCAGCAAAGCGCCTTTCGATTTGTGGAACCGCGACAAAAAAGGCGGCATCAAGCTGTATGTCAAACGCGTGTTCATCATGGACGAGGCCGAGGCGCTGTTGCCCACCTATTTGCGTTTTGTCAAAGGCGTGGTGGACTCGGCCGACTTGCCGCTGAACGTGAGCCGCGAACTGCTGCAAGAAAGCCGCGATGTCAAAGCCATCCGCGAGGGCAACACCCGCCGCGTGCTGGCCATGCTGGAAGACTTGGCCCGCCATGATGTGCCAGCAGCCGATGCGAGCGATGAAGACAAAAAAGACGCGGGCAAGTTCACCCAGTTCTACGCCGACTTTGGCGTGGTGTTGAAAGAAGGGCTGGGCGAAGACTTTGCCAACAAAGACAAGATCGCCAAGCTACTGCGCTTTGCCAGCTCCACCACCGACACGGTGAGCGTGGGCTTTGCCGATTACAAAGCCCGCATGAAAGAAGGCCAAGAAGCCATCTTCTACATCACCGCCGACACCTTGGCCGCAGCCAAAAACAGCCCACAACTCGAGGTCTTCCGCAAAAAGGGCATCGAAGTGCTGCTGATGTCTGACCGCGTGGACGAATGGGCGCTGGGCTTCTTGAACGAATTTGATGGCACCCCATTGCAAAGCGTGGCCAAGGGCGCGTTTGACTTGGGCAAGTTGCAAGACGAGGAAGAGAAGAAAGCCGCCGAAGAAGCGGCAGAAACTTTCAAGCCGCTGCTGGCCAAACTCAAAGAGGCTTTGAAAGACAAAGCCGAAGACGTTCGCGTGACCAGCCGCTTGGTGGACTCACCTGCATGCTTGGTGGTGAAAGACGATGCCATGTCATTGCAACTGGCTCGCATGCTCAAACAAGCTGGGCAAAGCGCCCCCGAGAGCAAACCCATTTTGGAAGTGAACCCCGAGCATCCGCTGGTGAAAAAGCTCGACACGCCCGAAGGTCAAATCCATTTCCATGATTTGGCGCACATCGTGTTTGACCAAGCCTTGCTGGCCGAAGGCGGCCTGCCCGAGGATCCGGCGGCGTATGTGAAAAGGGTGAATGCCTTATTGGTCTGACCGTCATTGCGAGGCACGCAGTGCCAAAGCAATCTCTCATGCCTGCCCATCAAGGGACCATCACATTCAGCTTGTTGAAATATTGACGAAAAAATCCAGCATCAGTGGTCAACAAAGCATCGGCTTGTTGGGAGGCATGTGCACCAATCAGGAAATCAGGGGCGACTCGTACGCGGGGACCTTGGTTGCGGGCGTAATCCCGCATGATGCGAGCAGCCTCTATGGCCGAGCTCATGTCCAAGGGGTCGTGGTCGAGTTGGCAGTCTGACAAAAAGTCCAGCAGATCTTGGGCGGTGGCGAAGTAACGGCCCAATTCGGCCACCACCACCGCGCAAACAACGGCACT
>CAJBOO010000131.1 GCA_903956845.1 uncultured Burkholderiales bacterium | reverse complement strand
CCGAGTTGGTGTTGACCAAACCGCCCGTGCCAGCGGCCGCGCTGCCGGTGGACATGTTGACACCGACATCGCGAATCAAGCCTGATGAATTGCTGAACAAACCAATCGCACCAGTGCCGGTGAGGTTGCCCACCGTGTGGCCCAAGCCTTCAAACTTGCCGGTGAAGGTGCCGGTGATGGGGGACGCGGTGAAAGAGCGGTCGAAGTTGTAGTTTTGGCCCAGCGCGTATTTGCCACTGCTGACGTTGCTAACGCTGATGATGCCACCCGTGGCATTGGTGTTCGCCACATAGGTGCTGGGGTTGGTGATGACGGTGTAACTGTCCACCGCGTTGTTGCCCAACTGGGTGGTGAACAAACCCGCACCCGTGCCCGCAAAGTTGATCGACCCGGTGAAATCGGTTTTGTTGGCGCTGAAGCTGCCGAAGTTGTAGTCGCCGGTGGCGACGCTGGTGCCATACACCAAGGCCACCGAACCGCCAGTGGGCACATTGATGGCACTGTGGATGTGGATGTTGTTGGCCGCAGACAGCGTGAGTTTTTTCGCCGAGGACCAGCTCACCGCCTCGTTGATGTGGATGTCGCCACTGCTGCCGGTGGCCCCACTGCTGCTGAGGATGGTGACGTTGTTGGCGTTCAGGTTGGCACCCAAGGTAGCGCCCGACAAATCGCTGCCCGTGCCACTGCCCACGGTGAAGTCGGTCGGGTCGATCAACCATTGACCACCTGTGCCAAGCGGCGCACCCGTGTTGACACGGGTGTCGTCGCCGATGCGCACATGCGAGCCAGAGGTTTCAATCTGGCCACCATCGCCGCCGATGGCGCCACCCTGCGCACTCAAGCTGCCATTCAGTTGCAGCGCACTGTCGGCGTTGTCCAGGCTGGCAATGATGTCGATGCGGCCACCTTGGCCTGCGCTGTTCGGCGCGGCATCGGCCGTGATCTGGCCCGTCTGGCTGATGCTGTGGCTGGCCACCAAACGCACCACGCCGCCATCGTTGACCAAGCCATTGGCTTGGATGCTGCCCGCGTTGTTCACCACCCCACCCTGGATCGTGTTGGCAGCCTGCGCTGACAAAATCACCAAGCCACCGGGTGCGATGACCGCATTGCCGTTCTCCACATACGCCGCCACGGTGGCGGGCGACACCAAAACCTGGGTCAAGCGGTCATTGGCTTCAAACTGCAATCGGTATGTTTCGCCGGCAGCCAAGGCAATCGTTCCGCCTTTGGCCACCACCACGCCCAGGTTCCTCACCTCGGGTGCCAACAAGGCGATGTACCCACCCAGGCGGGCAGTGATTTGGCCTTCGTTCAGGATTTGGCCAATGGCTTGTGCGCGAGAAAATTGGTGGTTGCCCGCCAACACATCTGCATCGCTCAGTTGGTGGGTGGTCGCCAAAAAGCTGCCCACATCCACGCTCGCACTCGGCGAGAAATACACGCCATGCGGGTTTTGCAAAAACACCGTGCCGTTGGCTTTGATCTGCCCAAAAATCTGACTGGGGTGTGGATCCATCACCCGGTTCAAGACCACGCTTTGCGCGCTGGGCTGCTCGAACTGAACCGTGGCCTGTGAGCCAATGTGGAAGGTCTGCCAATTCAGCGCTGCTTTGTCACTGCTTTGCGTGATCGTCATCACCGCGCCGCTTTGCGACACACTCGCGTTGCCCACAGTCACGTGTGCACCCGTGGGCAACTGAGTGGGTGCAGGCGCGGTCAAGTCACTGGTCAACGGTGCGGCATGGCTGGCGAACATGAATCCCATGCAAATCAGCGCGGCGACCAGCGGCTTGATGAAGAAGTGGCTGAAGACCTGGGTGCCCATCTCTGTCCAAGCAGGGGCCTGCACAGCCACGCCAGCGCCTGCACCTTTGGCCGATTCAGGCACCGCCATGGGCGTGGCACTGCTGGCGTTCCAAATGACTTTGTAGCAGTGGTTCATGTCGGCACCTTGCCCACTCAGAAAGGAACGCTGGCACTGAGCCAGAAGCGGTTCAGGACCAAGGAGCCATCTTGGTCTTGCAAGGTGGCCGATGGATGGGGGTTGCTTCCGATGCGCCGAGCCCACATCGCTTTGACACGGATGCCTCGTTGAGACACATACCCATATCCCACGCCACGGCCTTTGAGCACCAAGGTGTTCAAAGCACGGCTGCTCGCGGGATCCACCACCACACGTCCATGGTCGTGGAAGGCAAACCAAGTGCTTTGGTTGTTGAGTCGGTACCGCCATTCCAAACGCCAAAGCTGCCCTGACGCGCCGCCCGCTTCGCTGCTGGGATAGGCGCGCACACCGTTCATGCCCCCCAGGTAAAACTGTTCAGATGAATCCAACGCCGTCTTGGCGCTTTGTCCCTGCAGAGACAATTGCCATGACATGCGAGGAGACAACGATTGGTCATGGGTCAAGGCATAGGTTTGCTTGTTGAAACGACCTGCTCGCAAGGTGTCACGCAAGTCGGTGTGGGCACTGAGCACGCCGCGCTTGCCCATGTATTGCCAGTGGGTGGTCCCCCAAACTCCCCCTGCGGGTGAGAGCGTGCCACCCAAGCCAGCGCTGGCGATCTGAATGCCATAGCTGGACGCGGTTTGGGCGTCTTCTTGGTTGAGCAATCGCTTGCTGTCGGCATTCAACATGGCATTGACTTTGGCATATCGGGTCCACCACAAGGGATAGGTGGATTCAAGTCCAAGGGAGTCTGCCTTGCCTTTAAGCGACTGGGCGCTGAAGTCACTGCTGATGACGCGGTAGTTCAAATGCGACAGGCTCCAACCTGCTCGCCAACCACGCACCCCCAAAGGAAAGGCATGTGCCAACCGAAGGTATTGACTGCCTTGGGACCACAGGGTGTGGACCACCATTTGATCGCCCTGGCGCAACGGGCTGTTGACTTGCCATTGCGCCGCCACGCGATCTTGTCCCGTCGAGCGAGAGCCGGCGTTGTCGGCTTCCACCAACGCTTGCCAAGCTGGCGTATTGGCCGACCACACCATCAGATCGGTTTGACCTGCCTGTTGTCCTGGGTTGAAGCTGGTCTCCACCTGCACGCCTGCCAAGTCTGCAATGACCGACAGGCCTCGGTCGATGTTGTGCGCGTTGAGCAGTTGACCCGAGGGTTGAAAGGCATACAGCGTGTCTTTGATCCGCTGTGGGTCTACCCGCTGGGGCCCAGCACCCTCCATCACCACCTGCCCGAATTGGGCTTCAACGATGTCGATCATCACCACACCCTCTCGGATGTCTTGCACAGGGATCTGGACTTGAACCACATGCCCTGCCGCACGGTACAGATTGCCAACAGCTGCGGTGGCTGCGGAGAGTTGCCCAAAGTCGATCGGGCGACCAAGCCAAGCTGCTGTCACATTGTGAAGCATCGCCTCAGGGAACACGCTACTTCCAACAAACTTGAACCGACTGACGGTCAGCATGGTCCCCGTTTGACTGGTCACCTGAGGTACGGTGGGCAACACCAATGATGCTGGGGGCTTGAGGTTGGGGGTGTTGGAACGTCCTTGTTGAATGCCTTGCTCCAACACGCCCGCATTGGGTGGTGTTTGGGCATGCAACGCCGTCAGGGTCAGCCACAGGCAAGCCAGCCACCACAGGGAATGGGGGCTGACTGGGCATGGTTTGCCAACCGGAAAAGGCCGCATGGTCTTGAATGGAATGAACGGATCGGGTTTATAGCAATCGCCCTTGGCCAAACCTTACCTTTGAATGCAAGGAACACGACGAGGAGTCCGTAAGATCCATTGCCATGAACTCGCTGCGCATGAATCAAGGTTGGGGGTGGTGCTTGCGCACCGCTGCCTTGTGGTTCGTCACGTCTTGGGCTTGCTGGGCAGCAGACATCGCCATCCCCTCCAACCACTTCAGCAAGACAGTCTTTGTCGATGAAAGCCAGCAGTTGGACTTTCTGTCGGCGCAACAAGCCGTCTTCCAACCCCTGGACGACACCGAGCGTTTGAGCTTCACCTCCAGTGTGGTTTGGCTCAAGCTGGAGGAAATTCAACCTGGCGAAGGCCTGCATGACTGGTATGTGAAATTTTTACCGTCCATGCTGTCCGAAGCAACGGTCTACACCAGTTCAGCAACCATCCCCGGTGAGTGGGATGTCAAAAGCTACACGGCCAACGAGTTGGCATTGCCCATCGAATTGGGGCCCAACGCCAACCACCAAGCCATTTACATGCGACTGAGAGCCCCATTGGACTTTCGCATGAACCTGATGGTGGATGTCAAAGCCAAAATTGACTTGGTTCAACGGCGCATCGACATGTTTGTGATCATGGTGACCACCATGACATTGTTGGCATTTGTCTTGACCTTGATCAGGTTGTTCATCAAATTCAATTGGTTGGGCATAGGTATCACTGCTTTGTCCATCACCATCCCTTTGGGTTGGATCAGCACCATGGGCATGTTGCCCTTCATGACGGGGATGGACCAGCAATGGTTCTATTGGATTTTCCCCTTGGCCATGATCGGTGGCGTGACATCCCTGTTCTTCACCTGGATGGTCTTGGCCACCCAATTGTTCAAAGACGGGCGCTGGGTCAAATACCTTTGGATTTTCTGTGGCTTGTTGGCGATGACATGGGCCGGTGCCTTGGTGGACAGTGTCACGGCCTTGCGGGTGTTCGAGCCCATTTACCTGTATGGGCAATGGATTTGTTTTGCAGTATTGGTCATTGAGGCTTGGCAATCCAGGAGGCAACTGAAGCTGCGCTCCGAAGTGATCATGCTGGTGTTGCTCTTGCTGGTGATCCTGATACCTTTTCCCCGCGCCACCAACCTGTTCAAACCCTTCATCACCCCTTTGGGCTTGACTGACATACCCATGGTCACCTTGTTCATGTTGGTGCGAACCTCCGTACCCTTGGGTGTCCTGTTGTTGACGGCTTGGAGCTATGACCTGCTGGTCAGTCAGCGGGTCAGGGTCATCAACACCCAACTGGTTCAGACCCAAGACGCGTTGGACAAAGAGACCTCACGCCTGCACCAACAAAAACAATTCATCGCCATGCTGACCCACGAGTTGAAAAACCCGTTGATGGCCAGCGCCATGGCCCTGAGTTCGATCAGGCAACGCATGGGAGCGGATGACCCCTCCTTGCAGCGGGTGGACGCCATCCACCATTCATTGGATGAAATTGACGGCATCATTGAGCGCTGTTCAGAGATTGACAAATACGAACAAGGTTACATCCCTGTCGCCATCGAACCCGTCACTCTCGGTGTGCTGATGAGTGTGGTGAAAAACGCGCAGACTTCTGAGCGTATCTACACCATCGTTCGCGGCTGTGATGACCATCTGCAAGTGCACACCGACCTTTACTACCTCAAGGCCATCTTGGGCAATTTGTTGAGCAACGCCCTGAAATATTCCTTGGCGGACAGCTTGATCGAGTTCAAGGTCGAAATGATCAAGACCGATGTCCGTAGCGAACTCGTGTTCACAGTGTCCAATGAAGTGGGCGTCAACGGCGTGCCCGATGCACAGCAAGTTTTCCAGCGTTACTACCGCGCCGAAATGGCTAAACAGCAGTCGGGTGCAGGCCTGGGCTTGTGGCTGGCCCAGTCGATGGCCAGGGCGTTGGGTAGTCAAATTCACTTTCAAACCCAGTCCAACACCGTGTCTTTCCAAATGGCGATCAAGGCATGAACATGGACATCACGCACGATCCCTTGAATGATGATCTGCCCTCACAAGCGTTGGGCTCGGTGTTGCTGGTCGAAGACAACATCCGCGTGAGCGACGAGCTGTCTTTGGTGTTGTCAGCAGCGGGTTATGCGGTGCGGTGCGCCTACGATGGTGAACACATGCGGGCATTGCTCACCATGTCCTCGCCCGATGTCGTGATGTTGGATTTGAATTTGCCCAACGAAGACGGCATCAGTTTGTGCAAATGGTTGCGCGACATTTACCCCCAGATGGGCATCGTGATGTTGACCGCCCGAGTGATGGGCAGCGAGCGCACCGAGGGTTACCAAGCAGGGGCCGATGTCTACCTCACCAAGCCCACACGGCCCGAGGAAATACTGGCGGTCATCCGCAATTTGATGCGTCGCAACGACCGACAAAACGCGGCGCATTTGGCACCACCCCATGTGTGGACGCTGCATCAAAAAAGCATGTCGCTGAGTGCGCCGGATGCCGATGTGCTGAGCTTGACGCCCAAGGAAACGATTGCGCTGCTGGCTTTGGCGCAAACCACTCACCACTGCACTTATGACGAGTTGATCGACAAATTGGGCGGAGATGCACAGCGCACCAACTTTGACAAGGTTCGCCTGGAAGTGCTGGTCAGTCGGCTGCGTTCCAAGCTCTTCAAGTTCAAAGCGCAGGCCATTGAAATCAAGACCGTGCATGGCTCTGGATACCGCTTGTCCACGCCCTTGAAGATCAAGGGCATTTGAAACGGCTGCAGGGCCTCAGATAGAGACCAGCTTGCGAATGCCTTTGACTTGCATCTCACTGCCGGGGCCCTGCGCAATGACTTCACCGCGCTCCATCACCAGATACTGGTCAGCCAATTCCTCTGCGAAGTCGTAGTACTGTTCGCACAGCAAGATCGCCATGTCGCCGCGCTTGGCCAACCGTTGGATGACACGCCCAATGTCTTTGATGATGCTGGGTTGGATGCCTTCGGTGGGCTCATCCAAGACCAGCAGCTTGGGCTTGCCTGCCAGGGCACGCGCAATCGCCAACTGCTGCTGCTGTCCACCCGACAAATCGCCACCGCGCCGGTGTCGCATTTGCTCCAGGATGGGAAACAACTCGAACAACTCTGCTGGGATCTGTGATGAGCCAGGCTGTGTGGCCAAGCCCATGCGCAGGTTGTCTTCCACCGTGAGGCGGTTGAAGATGTCTCGGCCTTGCGGCACATAGCCAATGCCAGCACGTGCACGCTCATAGGGCGTGGCGTTGGTGATCGCATGGCCTTGAAAACCGATGTGCCCTTGACGCACGGGGACCAAGCCCATCAAGGCTTTGAGCAAGGTGGTTTTGCCCACGCCATTGCGGCCCAACAAAACCGTGATGTGACCTGCCTGCGCGGTCAAACTCACGTCACGCAAGATGTGTGAACCGCCGTAATACTGGTGAATGTGTTCGATGGCCAACATGATCAGCGTCCCAAATAAACGTCAATGACGCGTTCGTCTTGTTGCACGTCATCCATACTGCCTTGCGCCAGCACAGCGCCATCGCACAGCACAGTGACAATCTCAGCAATTTGGCGAATAAAGCCCATGTCGTGCTCGACCACCATCAAGGAATGCTTACCCTTGAGGCTCAGAAAGAGTTCTGCGGTGCGTTCGGTTTCTTGGTCGGTCATGCCCGCCACGGGTTCGTCCAACAACAGCAACTTGGGGTCTTGCATGAGCAACATGCCAATCTCCAGCCACTGCTTTTGGCCATGGCTCAAATTGCCCGCCTGACGTGTCACCTCGTTCTCCAAGCGGATGGTTTGCAGCACTTCGCCCAAGCGGTCTTTTTGTTCGCCTTGGAGCTTGAAGAACATCGAAGCTGTCACGCCCTTATGGGTTTTCAAGGCCAGTTCGAGGTTGTCAAACACGCTCAGGTGTTCAAACACCGTGGGTTTTTGGAACTTGCGCCCGATGCCCATTTGTGCAATCTCGGGTTCGTTGTGTCGCAGCAAGTCGATGGTGCTGCCGAAAAACACCTGGCCCGAATCGGGTTTGGTTTTGCCCGTGATGATGTCCATCATCGTGGTTTTGCCTGCGCCATTGGGACCGATGATGCAGCGCAATTCCCCCACGCCAATGTCCAAGGACAAATGGTTGATGGCCTTGAAGCCATCAAAGCTCACGTTCACGTCTTCCAGGTACAGAATTCGCCCGTGGGCCAGGTCGAGTTCGCCTGGTGTGTGAATCCTTGAAAACGCCGCTGAACGTCCACCTGAAGCGGGCGCTTGCACATGCTTGAATTGGTATTCTTCTAAACGACGGGCGTTGTCTTGCATCAATTCAGGCGTCATGATGCAACTCCTGATTTGTTCCATTTGTGGCGGATGGTTTTCACCAACCCCACCAATCCTTGCGGCATGTACAAAGTCACTGCGATGAACAGCGCACCCAAGACATACAGCCAATACTCAGGCGCCACCACCGTGAGCCAACTCTTGGCGCCGTTGACCATGAAAGCACCGACGATGGGTCCAATCAAACTGCCGCGGCCACCTACCGCTGCCCAAATGGCGATCTCGATCGAGTTGGCCGGGCTCATCTCACTGGGGTTGATGATGCCAACTTGAGGCACATACAAAGCACCCGCCACACCGCACATCACGGCCGAGATGACCCAAATGCTCAGCTTGTAGGGCAAGGGCGAATAGCCTGAAAACATCACCCGACTTTCTGCATCGCGAATGGCTTGCAGCACACGGCCATATTTGCTTTGCACCAACCAGCGTGCGGCCAAGAAACATCCCAATAGGCACCAGGCACTCAGTACAAACAACAGCATGCGCATGCTGGGTGTGGCCAAGGG
>CAJBOO010000130.1 GCA_903956845.1 uncultured Burkholderiales bacterium | reverse complement strand
TGAAGTCTGGGCGGAAAACGAGCTGTTTGTGGCCATCCGAGACATCAAAATGTGCGGTTGTCCCAGCGACTTTGTGCATGGCTTGGTGATGCCCAAATCGCCATGAACACATCATTGCTTTCGCGCTGTCTGTTGACCGCACTCGCTATGGCCCTTGCCCCAGTAGGCCACACGCAGCCAACCTCACCTGCCATCAACGTGCAATTGGGCCCACGTCCGTATTTTTTGGTGTCGCAGATGCCCGACTCTGCGCTTAAAACGCAATTGGCATCCTGTGGCAATGGGCCATTCGAGAAGCGGGATTTCTCCATAGGTCATCGGGGTGCCGCGCTGATGTTCCCCGAGCACACCTTGGAGTCGTATGAAGCGGCGGTGCGCATGGGCGCGGGGATCGTCGAGTGCGATGTGACCTTCACGAAAGACAAGCAATTGGTTTGCCGTCATGCCCAAAACGATTTGCACACCACCACCAATATATTGCTCACGCCCTTGGCAGCCAAATGTTCGAAGCCATTCAAGCCCTTTGATCCGTCTTCCCAAACCCCCGCCACCGCCGAGTGCCGCACCAGTGACATCACCCTGGCCGAGTTCAAAACCTTGCGCGGCAAGATGGATGCATTCAACCCCCAAGCCTTGACGCCCGAGGCTTTCGTCAAAGGCACTGCACCATGGCGAACCGATCTGTACAGCGGGCCAGGCAGTGGCACCTTGATGAGCCACCAAGACAGCATTCAACTGTTTCAACGTTTGGGCGTGAAGATGACGCCTGAGCTCAAAGAAGCCGTGGTGCCCATGCCGTTCGAGGGGTTCACCCAGCAAGACTACGCCCAGAAAATGTTGGATGAATACAAGGCGGCAGGTGTGCCGCCCAGCCAGGTTTATCCGCAGACATTCCATCATGCAGACATGCTGTATTGGTTAGCGCATGAACCTGTCTTCGCGCAGCAGGCGGTTTTGTTGGACGGGGCAGAAAAACCCAGTGACTTGCCCAGTCTGGCGCAGTTGCAGGCATTCAAGGCACAAGGCATCCGCATCGTGGCGCCCCCCATCTTCGCTTTGCTCGATGTGAAAGATGGCCGGATGACCGCCTCCACACATGCCAAGCACATTCAACAAGCTGGCTTGAAAACCATCGCCTGGTCGCTGGAGCGCTCTGGCGTGATGGCCATGGACCGTGGTGGTTGGTATTACCAAACGGTCAATGCAGTGGTCAAGGGTGAGGGTGACATCTACCAAGCATTGGATGTTTTGGTCAAAGAGGCGGGCGTCATCGGCATGTTTTCCGATTGGCCTGCGACGACGACGTACTACGCCAATTGCATGGGATTGCGTTGATGCCATTGGCCGCTTGAGCAACTTGCGCAACGCCAGCAACGCCAGCAACGGGTGGCCCTGGGCCAAGCCCGTCACAGCCAACGGAACAAATGCTCAGCGGGGTAAGTGCCGCTGCGGCCCAAAGACTGTTCGATGCGCAAGCCCTCGTTCCACTTGGCCATGCGCTCCGAGCGAGAAAAACTGCCCACCTTGAGTTGCGGCACGCCCCAGCCAACCGCCAGGTGCACGATGCTCACGTCTTCGGTTTCACCCGAGCGCGCTGAGATGATGCTGTCTAACTGATGCTGTTTGGCGGTTTGCAATGCGGCCATCGTCTCACTCACCGTGCCAACTTGATTGGGTTTGATCAGCACCGCATTGCATGCACCCATGGCCGCACGTTCGGCGATCTGGGCTGCATGGGTGACAAAAAAATCGTCTCCGATGATTTGCAAACGGTCTCCCAACAAGGCGGTCATGATGCGCATGCCTTCGGTATCGTCCTCGGCAAACCCATCCTCCATGGAGATGATCGGGTAGTCATTCACCCAGCGTTCATACACCTGCAAGAGTTGGTCACGGTCAAACTGACGGCCTTCGCTGCGCCAGTGGTACACCCCTGCAGAGTGGTATTGGGTGGCTGCCAGGTCCAGCCCGATGGACACCTCCACACCGGGCTTGAAGCCGGCGAGCTCGATCGCTTTGACCAGCGCTTCTATCGCGGCTTCGTTCGAGCCAAACTGTGGCCAAAACCCGCCTTCGTCTGCCACGCCGAGGTTTTTGCCTTGTTGTGACAGGCTTTTGCCAGCTGCATGGTAGACCTCGGCCACCCATTCCAGCGATTGCGCAAAGCTGCGTGCGCCATGGGGCAGGGCCAAAAAATCTTGCAAATCGACACTGCCTTTGGCGTGCGCACCGCCCCCAAAGATTTGGATTTCAGGCAACGGCAAGCTCACCTCGTCACTGCCTGAAAGGTAGCGCCACAAAGGCAGGTCGGCGTGTGCACTGGCGGCCCACAAACAGGCCAAGGACACAGCGGTCAGGCTGTTGCCACCCAGGCGTGATTTGTCGGGTGTGCCATCTGCGCGGCACATGGCGGCATCGATCGCGGCTTGGTCGTGGATGTCCATGCCTTGCAACGCGGGTGCCACCACTTCATGCACCAGGCGCACCGCCTGACCGACCCCCAAGCCTTTGAAGGTATGGCCACCATCGCGCAGCTCTTTGGCCTCGCCTGCGCCGGTGGATGCACCGGCGGGTGCGATGGCGCGGCCGGTGTGACCCGAGCTCAGGGTGACTTGTGCCTCTACCGTGGGGCAGCCTCGCGAATCCCACACGGACCTGGCGACCACAGATTGAATGTGACTCATGGTTTCAAGACTTTCAAAACAGATTGCAAAACCTGCAGGAGGTGGGTGTGCGACGCTTGCAGGCAATGGCTGGCCACGTGTCGCACCTGCTGGTGAGACGTGGCGTGGGTGAGGTATTCAACGGGTGACTTGCCGTCCACCCGTGCCAACAACAAAGCGGGCAAGAGCAGGGCCGTGCGTTGCTCGAACGCAGCGGTGTCTTCCCAATCAACGTGCGCCAGATATGCCTGTGTCATCCCCTCAAAAGACTGGGCAAGCGCGGCCACATGCTGGGGCAAATGAACCGCTTTGAGCAGCAAGTGGTTCAGGCAAAAAGCCAGGTCAAACGCTGGGTCGCCATACCAAGCGCATTCCGCATCCAAAAACACCGGACCCTCTGGCCCGGTCAAGATGTTTTTCGGGCTGATGTCGCCGTGCACCAACGCGATGTGGGTATCAGCGGTTTGTTGGTAGATCGCACGCAAGCGATCGGCCAACAGGGGATGGCGCTGTGCGGTGGCCAGCAAGTAGGGTTCAAGGCGCAAGGCATGGAATTCGGTATCGCTTTGAAAACGCTGCGCCAGACTGGGTTGCCGAGCCGTCGTGGCGTGCATCTGCCCCAGCACATGGCCTACGCCCTGGGCAAACGCAGGGTCCACTTGGCCTTGCAGCAGTTGCGCTTTCCAGACCGGGTGTGTCTCGGGTGCCAGGTAAGACATGAAGAACATGCCTGCTGTGTCGTCGCGTCCGAGCATCTGTGGCACTGATCGCGGGAAGCGAGGGCCCATCACCTGGAACCAGTCGTATTCATAGGCGTTGCGGCTCAAAGGGGCTTGCCAATCCGCAGCCACTTTCAACTTGGGCAAAGCGCGTTTGGCGCAAACACTGTGGTCTTCCAAATCGATGCGCCAAATGTCGGAGGACACGCCACCGGTGAGTTGTGCCATGTGGCGCACTGCTTGGCCATGACCAATGCCCAGTTGGTTGAGGGAGCGCAAGACATCGGGTTGCATGGGGCCATTATCAAGTGGGATGCCAAACACTGTTTATTTGTACAGTATCATTGAGCCATGACCCGATCTTCTTCGTCTGATGTGAAGCCCATGCCGGTGGTGTCTGGCCAGTTGTGGTTGGATGTGTGTGGCAGCACCATGCCAGCGGGCTTTCCTTCACCAGCGGCAGACCACACCCAAGAACGCATCGACCTCAATCAGCAACTCATCCGCAACAAAGACGCCACCTACATCTTTCGCGTCAAAGGCGACTCCATGACGGGCATCGGTATTTATGAAGGCGACGCTTTGTTGGTGGACCGCAGCATCGACCCCAAGCACAACCACATCGTCATTGCCCAACTCAACAACGAGTTCACGGTCAAGCGCTTGTACCGCCGAGGCGGTGTGGTCAAACTCATCGCTGAAAACCCCCTGTACCCGTCCAGGCTCATCAAGGAAGAAGACGATTTCATTGTCTGGGGCGTGGTCACCAACAACATCCACAAGCTGTGCTGAGCCATGGCAGGTGTGAACGTCAGCATGAGCGTCGATGTCGATCACTTGACCGATTTGCCACGTGGCGCTGGCGTGTACATCTTCCAAGGCGAGGGCCGGCTGCCTTTGTACATCGGTAAAAGTGTGGACATCCGCGCCCGGGTCATGAGCCACATGCGCGCGCCAGACGAGGCCAGCATGATGGCGCAAACCCAACGCATCGACGTGATCGAAACAGCCGGTGAGATTGGCGCACTGTTGTTGGAGTCACGGCTCATCAAGACACAAAACCCCTTGTTCAATCAACGGCTCAGGCGCATACGCAGCCTGTGCTCGGTGCAGCTCCAAACCACCCCGCAAGGTCAGTTGCCGGTGGTGGTCGATGGCAAGTCGGTCAACCTGGGCACCACGCCGGGCTTGTATGGTTTGTTCGCTTCACGGCATGCAGCGCTGAGCAAGCTCAAAGACCTGGCTCAGCAACACCGGCTTTGCTTGGCGACCTTGGGTATAGAGAAAGCGTCAGCGCGAGGTTGTTTTGGCGTGCAAATCAAAACCTGCTTGGGTGCGTGCGTGGGCCAAGAAGACAGGCCAGTGCATGACGCGCGGTTGTTTGCTGCGCTGGTGGATTCGCAAGTGGAAGTTTGGCCTTTCAGTGGGCCAGTGGACTTGGT
>CAJBOO010000129.1 GCA_903956845.1 uncultured Burkholderiales bacterium | reverse complement strand
TAGAATGATTCAAAACAGATTGAATAACAGACCAAGAAAAAGATTGGGATTAAAAACACCTGCAGAGGTGTTTCATCAATCACACAAGGGCTTTGCGCTTCTAACCTAAATCCGCCAATTGAATGAATGTTTAAAAACACAGAACACTCTACCCAACCTATGATATTGGGACGCGCATTGAAGTCAACCGTCCTCATCATGGGCGAGTTGGGCTCCATCGGCTCCGATGTGCTCAAGGCGCATAACGTTTTTGACATTGACGTCAATGCTTGGTACCCGGCCAAGCTCAGGCAAGAGATTCACGAAGCCGCCTACAGGCGATTCGGCTCTGCAGCACTTTTGAATTTTGGTTTCTCAATGGGGGACCATTACTCCCAAGACCTGATTACGGCCTCCTTGCAAAACTACCAGTCCTTGATGGCTGATGCATCAACGCAAACCGATGGTTTGGATTGGTTTGTGCAAAATTTTGCCCATGCTTATCACGTGGCGACCAACGCTTCGCAAAATTGCGAAGGTGTGGACTATGGATTTCACGTCAAACGCATTTCAGATGGTTGCTACGTATTTAATGCAGTCTCAACACTGCTGTCACACCACCAAGCCTTTAGTGAGGGCATCATCCACGGCTATTTGATGCGATTTATTTCGCACCAATGGACTTATGAACTGACCTTCCACCCAGAGCAAACCGAGTCTGACGAGTGCTTCAGCTCTTTTCATTGGACCTGTGTATTCAAACCGCAGTTGCAAGGGATTAATTCAGCTGAAGAGGCTACTGCAGCCTACAAACTGCAAATCAAAGAAACATTGTTCAAAAAAGTACTGAACGAATCCAACTCCTCGTTGGCCACCCTGATGTCGTCTGTGCGCTATGCCCGGTTGATTCAACAATCGCAGTTACCTCATGCTCAAAGTATGCGCAAATTATTGAAAGATTTCACAGTGGAGTGGCACCCACGGGACACGATTGGTGGGGACTTTTGGTGGGCACACCACCACGCACCCACCAACACCTTGGTGTTGGCCTTGGTTGACTGCGCTGGCCACGGTGTTCCTGGTGCTATGTTGGCGGTGTTGGTGAATTCGCAACTGGAAAAAATATTTTCCAACCCCGGCTCAATAGATTTATCTGAAGCGATCCTTCAGCTTGATCAACTGGTTCGAAAAAGCCTACGGCAAGACCTACCTGGCAGCGATAGCGATGATGGGTGTGATGCCGCATTGATACGCATTGACTTGACCAACAGAGCGGTGGAGTATGTGGGCGCCAAAATCAATCTGTTCGAATTGAACGCAAAGGGTGAGGTTGAACAACGCAAGGCTGATCGCATCAGCTTGGGTTACAGGGACACGCCCCGTTTGAAACCCACCACACAACAATGGACGCCAGCCCTGGGCAGTCGGTTGGTCTTGGTGACTGATGGTGTGACAGACCAAATGGGTGGAGGTAAGCAGCCGCTATTGGCCTTTGGTTACAAAAGAATGCTGGCAGTGTTGCAAGCATCCAGCTCTGGCAACACAGCGCATCTGTCACAACAACTCCTGTCAGCGGTGACTGAATGGCAGGGCACGCAAGCGCGGCGAGATGATGTGACAATTTTGGCTCTGGAGATTTAAT
>CAJBOO010000128.1 GCA_903956845.1 uncultured Burkholderiales bacterium | reverse complement strand
TTGCCTGCGCCGTTTTGACCAATCACCGCCAGGCGTTCACCACGCTGCAGTTCAAAGTCGATGTTGTCAGCCACCACCACTCCGCCAAAGGCCAGTTGCAGTCCTTGGGTTTGCAACAGGGCGCTCATGGTTTGTCACCTGTGTGTGTAACTGCCTTGGCGCGTATCAAACCGATGATGCCTTCAGGGGCAATCAAGATGACGATGATCAATGTCACCCCCAGCAACAATTGCCATACACCCGTCATGTAAGCAGAGGCAAACAGCTTGACGGCTTCGAACACCACCGCACCCACGAAAGAACCCAAGGCATGGCCAGAGCCACCCAGGATGGTGATGAACACATACTCGCCTGAACGAAACCAGGAACCAATGTCTGGGGTGACCAAGCCCTGCACGAGCACGAACAAAGCGCCCGACAAGCCGACCAACACTGCGGAGATGACATACCCATCCCACAAAATCCGTTTGGCTGACAAGCCCAGGTACTCCAAGCGAGTTTCGTTGGACTTGATGCTCGCCAATGCTTCTCCCGCTGCGGATTTGAAATAGCGTTGGACCAACCACACCAGCAGGGCAGAACAAGCCAATGCAATGACCAATAAAGCGGTTTCAAATGCACTGCGCTCCAATGCTTGTCCCAACAGGGTCGGTCGTTGGATGCGCAAACCATCTGTGCCGCCGGTGAGGTTGTAGAACTTGCCCAACATCGAAAAAACCACCATGCTCAAGGCCAAATTCAGCATGCCAAAAAATATGCCTCGGTAGCGCACCACAAACAAACCAATCACCCCGCCAGCCACGCCACTGCAGACCATGCCCACCAGCAACAACAGCAAGCCATCGGTGTCCGGGTAAGCCTTGGCCGTGAACGCCACGCCGTAGGCTGAAATGGCTGCAAAAACAGCGTGCCCAAACGAGACTTGTCCAGCACGCATCATGATCGCCACACCCAGGCTTGCCATGGCATAGCACAGGCCCATGATCAAGGGCGTTTTGCTCCAAGGGAAAGCCAGTCCCAAGACCAAACACACCAACGCACCAGTCCAAGCGAGGTAGCGAACCATGTCAGATCCTTCGTGCTTGCGCCACTGAGAACAGGCCGTTGGGTCTGACCAATAAAACCAAGACCATGATCAGATAAGGCACAGCCACTTCCCATTCGGGGGCCATGTACACCGCCACAGACCGCGTCAACCCGATCAACAGCGACGCCAACAATGCGCCGGATATTTGCCCCAAGCCAGCAGTGGCAACCACCGCAAAGGAGAGCACGATCATGTCGGCACCCGCACCAGGGACCATGGAGGTGGTGGGTGCGGCCATCGCACCACCCAAGGCGCCCAAGGTCGCGCCGAGCACGAATGTCAACCAGCCAATGCGTTTGGCGTGGATGCCCAGGGCGGTGGCCATTTCACGGTGATGGGTCACGGCCACCACTTGTTTGCCTAAAGAAGTGAATCGCAAGAAAAACAGCAGACCTGCATAAGCGGTCAGCGCGGTCAGTGGAATGATGATCAGTTGGTAGGTGGTGTAAGTCACCTCAAAAAAAGAGACCGTGCCCAATCGACCAATCACCTCAGGCGCTGAATAGGGTTGCGTGCCCCAGAGCAAACGCTGCACATCCTCGAGCACCATGAAGGCGGCAAAAGTCATCAGCAGTTGTTGCACGGGGTCCCGGTGTTGAACGCGGCGCAGCAATCCTGCTTCCAGGCCAGTCCCCAAGACCAGACCGACCACCATGGCTGCAACCACCAAACACAGCAGCAAGCTAAGGGTAGAGGGCTCATGGTTCATGGCCAACAAGCTGAGGTAAGAAGCGGTGTAGCCGCCAACGGCGTACAAGGCACCATGGGCCACATTGACGAGGCCCATCACGCCACAAATCACGGTCAGCCCCACGGACACCATGACCAGCAAGCCAGCGTATGAAACGCCGTCGGCCATGGCCAACAACATCAAATCAGTGGACATGCGCAGCACTCAAGGAGCGGGGGAAGGTGACCATGCGACAAGGTATCTATAGTGAAATCAATGAACAAGCCATGGAATGTAGAAGATTTTGCGATCAGTTGGCTAATCGTGATTCGCGATACCTGGGTCATGAATTTTGGATACCCAAGTAT
>CAJBOO010000127.1 GCA_903956845.1 uncultured Burkholderiales bacterium | reverse complement strand
GCTTCTTCGATGACCTTTTGGTGGCGTCTCTGAATAGAGCATTCACGTTCATTGAGGAAAACCACGTTGCCATGGCCATCGCCCAACAATTGAATTTCAATGTGCCGCGGTTCTTCAACGAATTTTTCAATGAATACCCGGTCATCACCAAAGCTGTTGCGTGCTTCATTGCGGCAAGAGGTGAAACCTTCGTGGGCTTCTTTGTCATTGAACGCCACCCGCAAGCCTTTGCCGCCCCCTCCTGCCGACGCTTTGATCATCACCGGGTAGCCAATTTCCTTGGCAATGCTGACAGCTTGGTCTGGTGTGTCAATGGCTTCGTTGAATCCAGGAATGGTATTGACCTTGGCTTGGGCTGCCAATTTTTTGGAGGCGATTTTGTCGCCCATGGCAGCGATGGCATGGTGCTTAGGTCCGATGAAGACAATGCCGTTTTCTTCGCATGTGCGCGCAAAATCTTCGTTTTCACTCAAGAAACCATATCCTGGGTGTATGGCTTGTGCGCCGGTAGACTTGGCCGCAGAGATGATGACATCGCCCTTGAGGTAACTCTCTCGGCTGGCTGCAGGCCCAATCAATACAGACTCATCAGCCAGCGCCACATGACGAGCATTTTTATCGGCTTCCGAACACACAGCGACAGTGGCAATGCCCATTCGGCGAGCAGTCGCGATGACGCGGCAGGCAATTTCACCGCGGTTAGCAATCAGTATTTTGGTAAACATGCTTTTCTCCAGGGCGATCACAGCGGTACGTTGCCGTGTTTGCGCCACGGATTCTCAACTTTTTTATCTTTCAACATCACCAAAGAGCGGCAAATGCGCTTGCGTGTTTCGCTGGGCAAAATCACGTCATCAATGAAGCCTCGAGCGCCGGCCACAAACGGATTGGCAAAGCGGTCTTTGTATTCGGCTTCTTTGGCAGCCAATTTGACGGGGTCCCCTTTGTCTTCACGGAAGATGATTTCAACCGCGCCTTTGGCTCCCATCACAGCAATTTCAGCATGCGGCCACGCGAAGTTCACGTCACCTCGCAGGTGTTTGGAGGCCATGACATCGTAGGCACCGCCGTAGGCTTTGCGAGTGATGACGGTGATTTTGGGCACGGTGCATTCCGCATAGGCGTAAAGCAATTTGGCACCGTGTTTGATGATGCCGCCAAATTCTTGTGACGTTCCCGGCATGAAGCCTGGCACATCGACAAAGGTAATTACTGGGATGTTGAAGGCGTCGCAAAAACGCACAAACCGTGCTGCTTTGATGCTGCTTTTGATGTCCAAACACCCCGCCAACACCAGGGGTTGGTTGGCAACGATACCCACTGTTTGCCCAGCCATGCGGGCAAAGCCGATGAGGATGTTCTTGGCGTATTCAGGCTGCAATTCGAAGAAGTCACCGTCATCCACCGTCTTCATGATCAACTCTTTCATGTCATATGGCATGTTGGGGTTGTCGGGCACCAAAGTATCCAAACTGACATCCATTCTGTCCGTTGGATCGCCGCTGGGACGAACCGGGGGTTTTTCGCGGTTGTTCAATGGCAAATAGTTATAGAGACGGCGCAGCATCAACAAGGCTTCTACATCGTTGCTGAAAGCCAAATCGGCCACGCCGCTTTTGGTGGTGTGGGTGATGGCCCCACCCAACTCTTCAGCGCTGACTTCTTCATGTGTCACGGTTTTAACCACATCAGGGCCCGTCACAAACATGTAAGAGCTGTCCTTGACCATGAAGATGAAGTCTGTCAGTGCAGGTGAGTAGACAGCACCACCGGCCGAAGGTCCCATGATCATGCTGATTTGAGGAATCACACCGCTGGCCAACACATTGCGTTGAAATACCTCGGCATAGCCACCCAGTGAGGCAACACCCTCTTGGATACGGGCACCACCTGAGTCGTTCAGACCGATCACGGGTGCCCCAACTTTCATGGCCTGGTCCATGATCTTGCAAATTTTTTCTGCATGGGTTTCCGACAATGCGCCGCCATAGACCGTGAAGTCTTGGCTGAAGACAAACACCAAACGACCATTGATCATGCCGTAGCCAGTCACGACACCATCGCCTGGGATTTTGGAGTCTTGCATGCCAAAGTCGGTGCATCGGTGCTCGACGAACATGTCCCACTCTTCGAAAGTACCTTCATCCAACAAAATCTCTAGGCGCTCACGGGCTGTCAACTTGCCCTTGGCATGTTGCGCTGAGATGCGTTTTTCACCGCCGCCCATCCTGGCTGCCGCCCGTTTTTCTTCTAATTGATGGATGATTTCTTGCATCTTCAAGCCTCTGGGTCAATGTTTTTGAATGGTCGTACTGGGATCGCTCGATTGCCACGCCGCCAACAGTTGTCGAGCTGCTGTGGATGAAGCCACGCGCCCTTCAAGCACGTCCAGTTGTAATTTTGGCATCAGTTCAGCCACCTTGGGATGCACTTGAAAAGACTGTTTCAAGCCTGCTTGAATGCGGTCATTCATCCATTGCAGCGCTTGGCCTTGGCGTCTGGCTGCAGCATTTCCGTTTGAAGCCTGGATTGTTTGAAATGCGAGAACTTTGCTCCAAACAGCATCGAGACCTGAGCCATTCAGAGCACTCAACATCAACACCTCGGGAGACCAGTGTTCATGGGTATTTTCATGGTAGGGACGCACCAAATGCATCGCTGATTGCACTTGGCTTTGAGCGCGCTCTGCTGCTTGTGCATCTAAATCCACTTTATTGATCAGAACCATGTCTGCCAATTCCATCACGCCTTTTTTGATGGCTTGGAGATCATCGCCCGCATTGGGCAGTTGCATCAACACAAACATGTCTGTCATGCTGGCGACAGCGGACTCGCTTTGCCCGACGCCCACTGTCTCGACGATGACAATGTCATACCCTGCAGCTTCACACACCAGCATGCATTCGCGGGTTTTTTCAGCAACCCCGCCCAATGAACCACTGCTGGGGCTTGGGCGAATGTAGGCGCCCATGTTCACAGACAGTTTTTCCATGCGGGTTTTGTCACCCAAGATAGATCCGCCCGACACAGTCGACGAGGGGTCTATGGCCAGCACAGCGACTTTGTGCCCAGCATGGATCAAGTTCAGGCCCAAACTTTCAATCAAAGTACTTTTGCCCACACCAGGCACACCGCTCAAACCAATGCGCATGGATTGACCAGCATAGGGCAGCAATGCGGTCAACAATTCATCTGCCTGTTGGCGATGATCTGCCCGGGTGGACTCCAGCAATGTGATCGCCTTGGACATGGCGCGACGACGAGTCAAGGGGTCACCCCTCACAATCCCATCTACCAACATCTGGTGTTCACTCATGCGGATGTGGGCAGTCTATTGGGCTTGTGCTAACGCCAATTGAATTTGCGTCAAGACATCCTTGGCACTCACAGGGATTGGGGTACCGGGACCATAAATGCCTTTGACACCTGATGCATAAAGCATCTCGTAGTCTTGCTTAGGAATGACACCACCGACAAACACAATGATGCCCTCACCGCCTTGCTTTTTGAGCTCGGCAATGATGGCAGGCACCAAGGTTTTGTGACCCGCTGCCAGGGTAGACACGCCAACAGCATGGACATCGTTTTCAATGGCTTGCCTGGCGCATTCTTCCGGGGTTTGGAACAAAGGACCTATGTCCACATCGAAACCCAAGTCAGCGAAAGCAGTGGCCACCACTTTGGCGCCTCGGTCGTGTCCATCCTGACCCAGCTTGGAAATCATCACACGTGGTCGACGACCTTGTTTGTCTGCAAAAGCAGCAATGTCAGCCTTGAGTTGCTCCCAATAAGCCATGGTGTCTCCCTCGTGACTGCCATCGTCATATGCCGCCGCGTAAACACCGCTGACCTTTTGTGTGTCAGCACGGTGGCGACCAAATACTTTTTCTAGTGCATCACTGACTTCACCCACAGTGGCACGCAAACGCATGGCTTCGACGGTCAAAGCCAGCAAATTGCCCGTATTTTTTTGTGCTGCCTCAGTGAGCGCATCCAATGCTGCGAGCACAGCCTGACTGTTGCGCTGCGACTTGATGCGCTTTAACCGCTCAATTTGTGATTCACGGACTTTGACGTTGTCAATGTCACGCGCTTCTACCGTGTCCTCGGTTGCCAATGTGTATTTATTGACGCCGACGATGACGTCTTGACCAGAATCAATGCGCGCTTGTTTGTCAGCGGCGGCAGCTTCAATTTTCAATTTGGCCCAACCTGAGCCGACCGCCTTGGTCATGCCGCCCATGGCCTGCACTTCTTCGATGATTTTCCAGGCTTCATCCGCCATGTCCTGGGTGAGCTTTTCCATCATGTAGCTGCCCGCCCACGGATCAATCACATGAGGAATGTGGGTTTCCTCTTGAATGATCAATTGGGTGTTACGTGCGATGCGCGCTGAAAATTCTGTGGGCAGTGCGATCGCTTCGTCAAAGCTGTTTGTATGCAAGCTTTGCGTGCCACCGAACACAGCGGCCATGGCTTCGATGGTGGTCCGGACGATATTGTTGTATGGGTCTTGCGCGGTCAGTGACCAGCCAGACGTTTGACAATGGGTCCTCAACATCCAGCTTTTTGGATTTTGAGCACCGACACCTTGCATGATGCGGCACCACAGCAGGCGAGCAGCACGCATCTTGGCGATTTCCAAATAGAAATTCATGCCGATCGCCCAGAAGAACGAGAGCCGGCCGGCAAACGCATCGACATCCAAACCTTTGGCCATCGCTGTCTTCACGTACTCTTGACCATCGGCCAGCGTCAGTGCGAGTTCGAGCGCCTGATTGGCCCCCGCTTCTTGCATGTGGTAACCACTGATGCTGATGGAATTGAATTTGGGCATGTGCTCAGCGGTATAGGCGATGATGTCGCCGATGATGCGCATACTGGGCTCAGGCGGGTAAATGTAGGTGTTCCTCACCATGAACTCTTTCAGAATATCGTTCTGAATCGTTCCACTCAATTGGGCCTGAGACACTCCCTGCTCTTCCGCCGCGATGATGTATCCCGCCAAAACAGGCAGCACAGCACCATTCATGGTCATCGACACAGACACTTGATCAAGCGGTATCTGGTCAAACAAAATTTTCATGTCTTCGACCGAGTCAATTGCCACGCCAGCTTTGCCAACATCACCCATCACACGTGGATGGTCAGAGTCATACCCACGGTGTGTCGCCAAATCAAAGGCCACAGAAACACCTTGACCGCCAGCCGCCAATGCCTTGCGGTAGAAAGCATTGGATTCTTCAGCAGTCGAAAAACCAGCGTATTGACGAATCGTCCATGGTCGCACTGCATACATGGTCGCTTGTGGACCACGCAAAAAAGGAGCGAAACCTGGCAAAGTGTTGGTCAGGTTCAAACCATGGAGGTCTTGCGCGGTGTAAAGAGGCTTGACCGTGATGCCGTCAGGTGTGTGCCAATTCAGTTGAGCGATATCACCGTGTGGAGCGCTTTTGTTGGCTGCTTTTTCCCAATCAGACAATGAATGGGTACCAAAAGAAGGAAAAGAAGTGCTCATGTCGTGTCAGCGTTTAACGCAATCTGCAAAGTAGTGGGTTTTGCCCAGCTCGTCTTTGTGTTCGACCAACCCGTGAATGTCTGTTTCAAAGCCAGGGCATTTCAAATTGAATTCACGGGCAAACTTCAAGTAATCAACGATGGTTTTGTTGAAAACTTCGCCGGGAATCAGAAGCGGAATACCAGGGGGATATGGCGTCACCAAGCTGGTGGTGATTCGGCCCTCCAACTGATCAATGGGTACACGCTCTGTGTTGCGGTGGGCAATTTGGGCGTATGCATCACTGGGCTTCATGGCCGGCGTGAGATCGCTCAAGTACATCTCGGTCGTCAGTCTCGCGATGTCATGCTTGGCGTACAGGGTGTGAATATGGTGACATAAATCGCGCAGGCCCATGCGTTCATAGACGGGCATTTTTTGGCAAAACTCGGGCAAGATGCGCCACAGAGGTTGGTTTCGATCGTAGTCATCCTTGAATTGCTGCAGCGCAGTCAGGAGTGAATTCCATCGACCCTTGGTGATGCCAATGGTGAACATGATGAAAAAACTATAGAGCCCGGTTTTTTCAACAATCACGCCATGCTCAGCTAAAAACTTGGTGACGATGCTGGCAGGTATTCCAACGGTATCGAATTTACCGGTGAGGTCCAAGCCGGGGGTAACGATCGTGGCTTTGATCGGATCCAACATGTTGAAACCATCAGCCAAGTCCCCAAAGCCATGCCAATTGGCAGGTGTGTGTTTTTTGGACTTGGATTTTTTCTCCGCCTTGATGACCCAGTCATCTGCGCGTCCCACGCCATCCTCGACCAGATGGTCTGGGCCCCATACCTTGAACCACCAGTCTTTGCCATATTCCTCGTCAACCTTGCGCATGGCTCGCCTGAAGTCCAAGGCTTCCGCGATGCTTTCCTCAACCAGCGCCGTGCCACCGGGTGGCTCCATCATGGCCGCGGCGACATCACAGCTGGCAATGATGCTGTACTGTGGACTGGTGCTCGTGTGCATCAAATAGGCTTCGTTGAAGAGGTGCCTGTCAAGGTGATTGCGCTGCGAGTCTTGCACCAAGACATGGCTTGCTTGGCTGATGCCAGCCAACAATTTATGCACTGACTGCGTTGAGTAAACCATCGATTCCATTGGACGCTCACGCTTCTTTCCCATGGCATGGTACGTGCCATAAAACGGATGAAAAGCAGCGTGTGGCAACCAAGCCTCATCAAAATGCAGATTGGGCACGTAGCCATCCAGCATTTTTTTGATCGTTTCGGTGTTGTACAAAACACCGTCATAGGTGGATTGCGTCAAGGTCATGACCTTGGGTTTGATTTTTTCAGGGTTCAAACCCTTGAGCAATGGATTGGCTTTGATCTTGGCTTTGATGGCTGCCGGCTCGAATTCACTTTGGGGAATTGGCCCAATGATGCCGAAATGATTGCGTGTTGGCTTCATGAACACAGGCACAGCGCCTGTCATGATGATGGCATGCAGGACCGATTTGTGGCAGTTGCGGTCCACCACCACGACATCCCCTGGCGCAACGGTATGGTGCCAAACAATTTTGTTGGATGTGCTTGTTCCATTCGTGACAAAGAAGCAGTGGTCTGCATTGAAAATGCGAGCGGCATTGCGCTCACTCTCACCAATGGCCCCATCATGGTCTAAGAGTTGGCCCAATTCCTCAACGGCGTTGCATACGTCTGCTCGGAGCATGTTTTCACCAAAGAACTGATGAAACATTTGGCCTACGGGACTTTTCAAGAAGGCCACGCCACCCGAGTGGCCTGGGCAGTGCCAAGAGTAAGACCCGTCTTCAGCGTAATCCAATAACGCTTTGAAAAAGGGTGGTTGAACGCTTTCCAAATAGCTTTTGGCTTCACGGATGATGTGCCTGGCGACAAATTCAGGCGTATCCTCAAACATGTGAATAAAGCCATGCAATTCACGCAGGATGTCGTTGGGCAAATGCCTTGAGGTCTTGGTTTCACCGTAGACGTATATCGGCACATCGGCATTTTTGCGACGTACTTCATCAATGAAACTGCGTAAATTCACGACAGCAGGGTCTAGATCGGGACCCGGGGTGAATTCTTCATCATCGATGGACAAAATGAAGGCGCTGGCACGGGACTGTTGTTGCGCAAATTGGGATAGGTCGCCATAACTGGTCACACCCATCACCTCATACCCTTCCCCTTCGATCGCTTGAGCCAGGGCACGGATGCCCAAACCCGAAGTGTTTTCCGAGCGAAAGTCCTCGTCAATGATGACAATGGGAAAGCGAAATTTCATCAGCGACTCCAAGCCTCAAAATGGCAAATAGCCAAAGACCTAAAGTGTACCCTCCGAGGGCACTGATACAATGAAAGCAATGGAGAGGTGGATGAGCGGTTTAAGTCGCACGCCTGGAAAGCGTGTGTGGGTTAATAGCCCACCGCGGGTTCGAATCCCGCCCTCTCCGCCAGTCAAGCCAGTTGATATAAAAACGGCTAATACATTCAACAAGCCATAAGGGCCTGTTGAATGAATTCAATAACTATTTATTTTTTAGCGTCATCTGATTGGAAAACACCTGAAACTGAGCTCGACACTGAATCGTAAGCAGCGCTCAGGGTGGAACAACCAGAAACTGTCATGCTGACCAAGCAATAGATTGAAACTGTTGCGTATTTCAAAAATGAAGACATGGAAATTCCTTTGAACAAATGGATGTAAGACCTATAGATCTTAGAACAAATCGAGCTTGCAAATAGAGTTCATTTAAATTCACAAGCATTTGTTTTTACATCTTTTTGTACTATTGGCGATAGCGTTTCATCAACTCACGCTGTGCACTCAGAAGAGGTTGTTCGGCATGATCAGACACGCGAACATAGTTTTGGTCTGTATCTAATGCCCAAGCGTCAGCTGTGTCACCCAAATAGGCAACCAAGCATTCATCCACGATTCGCTGCCGATGGACTTTATCCAGGACGGGCCAAGCGACCTCAATTCGACGCATCATGTTTCTGTTCATCCAATCGGCGCTGGACAGGTACAAATGGTCCTTGGACCCTGCCCTGAAATAAAAAACCCTTGAATGCTCCAAAAAGCGACCGATGATGGAGCGCACTCGAATGCGATCCGTGAATCCCTGTTGAAGTGCTGGAAGTATGCAGGCACCCCGAACAATCAAATCGATATCCACGCCCGCAGCACTGGCTTGAACCAAGGCGTTGGCCAGTCGCTCGTCTGTGAGTGAATTCATTTTCAAGATGATGCGGCCTGAGAGCCCCCTGACACAAGACTTGGCAACACGCTCCACCATGGCGATCAATTCATTTTGCAAACGGAAGGGTGCCACCCACAGGTGATTCAACTGAGACAGTCGCGTCTGTGATGCAAGTTGAGAAAACACCTGCTCCATGTCAGCAGTCAATTGGGGGTTGGCAGTCAAGTGACTGATATCGGTATAGAGCCTTGCGGTTCTGGCGTTGTAATTGCCTGTAGATAAGTGTCCATATCGGACCAACCTGCCTTTTTCTCGCCTGGTGATCAGCAACATCTTGGCGTGTGTTTTCAATCCAACCACCCCG
>CAJBOO010000126.1 GCA_903956845.1 uncultured Burkholderiales bacterium | reverse complement strand
GTTTTTGGTTTCGTCGGGGAAACTGTAAACCGATTGACGTCCTGCTAGTTCATACAAACCATTGGTTGGTGGATCACCCAAATCGTCCTCCTCCCCATAGTTGGTACTGGGCGTCAAACCATTGCCCACCAGCTTGCTGTTGCCATAGAGAAAAGACACATCCCAGTTGGTGTCAGCTTGCGTACGACCTGCTTTGACAAAGATGTTTTGCAAGTTGCCGGAAGATGCATCACGCCAGCCTGTTTCATTGAATGCACTGGCCGCGACAAAACGGTGCCAGCCGTCTTCGGACTTGCTGCCATGGGTCAGATCCACTTTCACGCGGCTGTGACTGCCCAAGCTCAGACCCAATTCGTTGCCTTGGGTGCTCAAGCCTGATTTGGTGGTGAAGGCGAGTGCGCCACCCAAAGTGTTCAAGCCGTAAATGGGGTTGGAGCCTGGCACCAAAGTCACGTTGTCAAAAGCCGCTTCGGGCAGCATGTCCCAATTCACCACATCGCCAAACGGCTCGTTGACACGCACGCCATCCATGTACACCGACAAACCTTGCGCTGCACCCAAGATGGCAGAGGCGCGTGAACCGCGGTATGTCACGTCAGCTTGGTATGGGCTGCCTTGGATGTCGTTGATGTTCACGCCATTGAAATTTTCATTCATGAACTCAGACAGATTGAGGCTGTTGCTGGCCTTGATGGTTTCGCTGTTGACGCTTTGCACCTCGTAGGGGAGTTTGTTTTTCTCAATGCCAATGCCAGGCAAGGGTGAAGTGTTGATCACTTGCACCTCTTTCAAGCTGCCCTCTGAAGAGGTTTGTGCCCAAGAAGCGGCGGGGAGGAACAAGGCTGAAACCGCGCAAGCGGCCAGTGTTTTGGCAAACGGGATTGAATTCATCATCTGAGTCTTTGAGGTAATACAAAAGTGAAGCAATTTAAGGATCAACCCCCCCCTTTGCATAGGGAAAAATTCCTTCTTGGCACCCAATCAGGGAAACCGATGAGCGAGAACCCCTACGGGATGAATAGGTAATGCAACGCAGGTGACACCTGCTGTCTCAAAAAGAGAATTTGACCCCTCAAACAAGGGCTTTCCCTCATATGGAGTTCGCTGGACTTCATTAATATGACCCACGTTCCGCATCCCTCAATCAAGGAAGTATCTATGAGCCTTCAATTCAAAGTTAACGGCAAAGCCGTTCAGTCCAACTCCGAGGCCGACACGCCTTTGCTTTGGGTCATTCGTGACGAACTCGGCCTCACCGGCACCAAGTTCGGTTGCGGCGCTGCCTTGTGCGGCGCTTGCACAGTGCATGTCAACGGCGAAGCCGTGCGTTCATGCCAAACCCAAGTGGGCAACGTCGCTGGCTCCAGTGTCAGCACCGTTGAAAGCCTGGGCGCTGGTTCACACGCGCTGCAAAAAGCCTGGATCAAGCACCAAGTGCCACAGTGCGGCTACTGCCAATCTGGTCAACTCATGAGCGCTGCCGCGCTGTTGAGCACCAACAAGAACCCCAGCGATGCAGACATCGAT
>CAJBOO010000125.1 GCA_903956845.1 uncultured Burkholderiales bacterium | reverse complement strand
CCTCGAAAGAGCCGACCATGGCTGAGCTGATGGCTTCAAGCGCATTTGACACCGCCAGGTTTTTGGATGCGGGCGAAGACTTTGTGCACTGGGCCCCATCAATGGCCGGCCAAGTGGGATTGATCGGCCTCAAAGTGAAAAATATCCACATCGAGTTTGACAAAGACGCGCCCAATAGCAAAGCCGTGGTCGTATACAACTTGGTGGGTCCCAATGATTCATTCACTGAATCGATTGAAACAGCCGTTTGGAAAGACAACGGCACATGGCAAATGGTGGGCGATCAAAAGATGGTTGACATTGATTTCCATGCCAGAGCAGACTTCCACCAAGATACCCAACTGTTCACCAGCGGCTTTAATTTCTCAGTGCAAGCTGACAAGTTCAATGTTCGGCATGAGTCTGTTTCCAGGGTGGCAAGCGCAGAAGTGAGTGGGCCCGGCTTGCGAACTGCGTCAGGTTCGGCAGCCACCTTGGTGATGCGTCTAACACCTCCTTACAACACATTTGATACCCACGAAGTCACAGAATGTTCGACCAGCAATACAGCGCCCGTGTGTGTGCTTTTAAGTGCTGTTTCACCTAACGCAGAGTACACCTTGGTGCTTAAAAACAGCAGCGGTGCGAGCTTGAATGGCAGTGGATACAAAATCAAAATCCGCGCTGTTCCCCTGGCGACCGCGAGTTTGAAGCCTGAGCAGTTTCAGCGCATTGACCAGATTGAAGTCGCTTCTGTGTCGAACAATCCAGCGCTTTTCAAACCCAACACCACGCTGTCCGTCTCGTATACCAACGCCCCTGCCCTCAAGCCGACAGGCATCGATGTCTATCCCACGACTGAAAGTGGCTACGCCTATGCTCGACTGCAAGGCCAAGTCACCGACCTCAAAGCCACGCGATTGAACTTTCCTTGGAAGGATGATGCCTACCCAGACGTGGTCTACAGCCTGGGCGTGAATGCCCGAGGCAAAGACTCTGCCTTGCGTCATTTCTACACATGGCGCCGCTTCCAGTCAACTGCGCCGGTGGCTTCCAATACCTATGTGCTGGGGCCAGACACCCTGCCTGCCAACTTTTACATCCGCGATTCAACCGTTCCTGAGGGTTGGTGGTCGGTGGATGACGATGTCACGGTGTCTCTCAATGGTGTGCCTATTTTTCAGGATGCAGACATCGCGACCAATGCCTTCCCACCTTTTGTGTTCAAGGCCAAAACGGGTGACATCCTTCGGATCGTCGCCAAAGACACGGCTGGCACCTGTCATTACGTGACGCCGCTGAAAGTCACCAAGTCGGTCAGTGCGATCCCGCTGGCAGGCACTTCGGTGCCTCAGGTGTGTGATGGCGCAGCACCCAACAACGATCCCTATGTGGATCTGACATTCACACTGACTTCCGATGTTTCAGACCTGGCCACTTTTGTCTTGGGACCTGACGCTTTGCCCAACGGTTTTTACATCATTCCCTCATTGACCCGACCAGGCTGGTGGTCAGCAGATGATGATGTCACTGTGTACCTCAATGGCAATGTGATTTTTGAAGATGCCAACCAACTCACGGATGAATTTCCACCAGTGATCTTTCAGGCCAAGGCCGGCGACCGACTGCGCATCGTGGCCAAAGACACGGCTGGTAGCTGTCACTACCTCACGCCCTTGAAAGTCAGTCGACCGGCTGTGGCGATGTCCCTCACCGGCAGTTCTGTCCCACAGGTGTGCGACTACGGCTCACCAAGTACCGTTCCTTACCTGGACAAAAGCTATACCTTGCCCTAGCACCTGGCACTCAAGTCTTGGCTGGTCCGGTCGATCACTGATAGATGAAGCCACACTCTCTCGTCTTGCGCGCACTCACCGCCATGCTGCTGCTGGCGAATTGCGGCTGGGCGCATGCCGAATGGGCCGAGTTGCTCAAAGACGAGGACATCACCTACGCCTGGGAAAAAGACTCGGTGCGGGCAGTGCATGTCAATCGCATCGCTTGGACCATGACCAACCTGGGCAAGCCCGCCAAAGCGGCCAATGGAGAGGAATACCAATCTTCCATGGCCCGTTGGCGCATCCAATGCAAAACCGATTCCTTCGTCAAGTTGTCTGAAAGCTATTTCGCCAAGCCCGAGGGCAAAGGCCGTGAAGTGGCTTCCTTTGACACCGCTGATTGGCGTCCCCGTGACGCAGCGATCCGTCCAGGCTCATACCTGGCACTGCTGAAAAAACAGATTTGCACTGACCCTGAACCCTGAGCGGTCAACCTACAGTTTCCATCCACCTCACCATGCGCGTTGGGGTTTGACTGGAAGGAAACTGCCCTCTGAACATTCGATTGGCTTGGCTCACGCCCATGCTCTTGGCATGGTTGGCGGGCACGGCTGTGCAGTTGTTTCAACCCACCCTGTGGTCATTGCCTGACACGATCGGCCTGTTGATGGGCTCGGGGTTGTTGGGCGTCGCGTGTGCCTGCTTGCTTGCACGCACACCCGTTCAGAAGCGACATCCCCAGCGGCGGTGGGTGCACTTGGCCTTGGCGATGGGCATGCTCTCGGTGTGGTCCTTTGCCAGTGTCAACCTGCGTGCCTGGGTGTTTGCGCAAGACCGCTTGTCCGACGACTTGGTGGGCGTTGACCTGCTGGTCCAAGGGGTGGTGGCAGGCATGCCGCAATGGCATGGGGATGGTGTCCGATTTCCCTTGGCGGTGAGCCATGCGCAAAGAATAGACAACGGCCTGGCGGTTGAGTTGCCTAGGCGCATTCAACTCGGTTGGTTCAGCCAGTCTTGGGGCGGTGAGCGCAAAACCTTGCCTCATCTGCGAGCGGGTGAGCATTGGCAAATGGCGGTGCGTTTGAAGCCGCCGCACGGCCTGCGCAATCCGGGCGGCTTTGACGCCGAGTTGTGGTTGTGGGAGCAGGGGGTTCAGGCCACAGGCCATGTGCGCGATGGTGCGCGTGACCCCCCTTCGGTCCGCTTGGCAGCTACAGGGCAATTTCCGATCGAGCAAATGCGGCAGCGGGTGCGCGAGCGCATCGCTCAAACCATCCCCGAGCCGCGTTGGTCAGGCTTGATAGCGGCCTTGTTGATTGGCGACCAGGCCGCGATCGACCCTGCCGATTGGGACCTGTTTCGCATCACCGGCATTGCCCACTTGATGAGCATCTCAGGCCTGCACATCACGCTGTGGGCGTGGGTCGCACAGCGATGGGTGTCTCATTGGTGGCGGCACAGCGATCGGTGGGGGCGATCTTGGTGCTTGAGGTATCCCGCGCCTTGGGCCGGGCTGTGGGGTGGCGTCTTATGCGCCGGCGTGTATGCGGTGTTCAGCGGGTGGGGCGTGCCTGCTCAACGCACCCTGGTGATGTTGCTGGTCGCGGCTTGTTTGCGTTGGCGTGCGTTGCGTTGGCCCAGTCTCACGCAGTGGCTGATGGCTGCTGTGGTGGTGGTGGCGATGGACCCTTGGGCTTTGCTGCAAAGCGGGTTTTGGTTGAGTTTTGTGGCAGTAGGCATCTTGTTTTTGGGCACCCCGCCACCCCACCGGCCTGCACCGATGGCCCTCAGCCTGTGGCAGCGTGCCGTGCAGCAAGCGCGGTTGTTGTGGCGCGAACAATGGCAAATCAGTCTGTGCCTGGCACCGCTCACCGTGTGGTTGTTCCAGCAAATGTCCCTGGTGGGTTTGCTGGTCAATCTGTTCGCCATTCCCTGGGTCACTTTGGTGGTCACACCCTTGGTGTTCATGGGAAGCGTGTTTTCGCCCTTGTGGGTCTGCGGCAGTTGGGCATTGCAAGCACTGTGCGCAGTGCTTGAGCCCTTGTCGCAACTGCCTTGGGCGGTGTGGCACTTGGCTGCACCGCCTTGGTGGGCGGGTGCCCTGGGGGTGATGGGCGGGGGCGTGTTGGCATGGTCCACGCGATGGCGTTGGCGTGTGCTGGGTTCGATCCTGCTGCTGCCGTGTTTCATCTGGCCCGTGGACAGGCCAGCGCCCCAGCAGGTGGAGGTGGTGGTGGCAGACATTGGCCAAGGCAACGCGGTCTTGGTACGCACGGCCACGCACAGTTTGTTGTTTGACACCGGGCCGCGTTTTGGCAGCGACAGCGATGCAGGGCAGCGGGTGCTTGTGCCCTTGTTGCAAACCATGAACGAACGCCTCAACACCTTGGTGCTCAGCCACCAAGACAGTGACCACACCGGTGGAGCCTTGTCGGTGCAAGGCTTGCAGCCGCAAGCCGAAGTGTTGACCTCAATCACCCCAGACCATTGGCTGGCGCACAAGCTGCGCACCCGCCGCTGCGAAGCAGGCCAGCGCTGGGAATGGGACGGCGTGCAATTTGACATGCTGCACCCCATGGCCGGGGACTATGCGCAGCAGCTCAGCCCCAATGCGCGCAGTTGTGTGCTGCGCATCAGCGCCAACGGCCAGGTGGTGTTGCTGACCGCCGACATCGAGGCCTTTCAAGAACAAGCCTTGGTCACCCGATCAGCTGAGCAACTCAAAGCCGACGTGCTGCTGGTGCCGCACCACGGCAGCAAAACCTCCTCCACCGAGGCATTTCTGGAAGCGGTGCAACCGCGTTGGGCCTTGTTTCAAATGGGTTATCGCAACCGCTACGGCCACCCCGCGCCGCAGGTGCTGCAGCGCTACCAGGCGCGGGGCATTGAGACGCGTTTGTCACCCGCGTGTGGCGCCATGACTTGGCGCAGTGAGTCGCCTGACCAGGTGGTGTGTGAAAGGGAAGCGAACAGGCGGTATTGGCAGCATCAGCCTGAATGAGGAGATTTGACATCACTATTTAACTCATAAGTAAATTAATACTCACTTAAACAAATACTATTGGGTTCTTTTGCTACCATGCGTGCTCTTTTTAAATAAAGAGTACTTAATGAGTCTCAATTGGGCTGAAATGAATACCAGGGCACTTGCTTTCAGCAAGGTCTGGGCGGATGCCTGCAATGAAAAGAGCCAGAGCATTCCTTTTTGGATCGATTTCTTCGACATCTTTGGCATTCCCAACAAACGGGTGGCCAGT
>CAJBOO010000124.1 GCA_903956845.1 uncultured Burkholderiales bacterium | reverse complement strand
GTACCCATGACCCGACCGCCGTTGGCCTTGACGACTTCGGAGGAATCTTTTTCAAGCGAATGACCAAAAGCGTAATCAGCGGTCAAGAAAAACCAGTCCTTGTCACCCCGGTCAATGATGGCTTTGCCTGCCACTTTGGCCAAAGCCACGGTATCGTAGGCGTAATGGATGGTGTAAGGCGTGCATTCCTCGTTGGTCAATCGTGCAGAGCCCGCACCGATGTTGATGTAGAGGCGTTTTTTTTCTGCAGCGACACGGCTGGTGGCCAACGCAGTGCCTGAGTTGGTGCCGCCCAAAATCACAGCCACGTTGTTTTGGTCAATCCACTCACGCGCTTTGGACGCAGCGATGTCCGCTTTGTTTTGGTGGTCAACCGTGAGCAGTTCAATGTTGCGACCCAGCACTTTGCCGCCGAAGTCGGCAATCGCCATCTTGATGACCTCAGCGCCCGCAGGACCATCGATGTCGGCATACAAGCTCGACATGTCAGTGATGAAACCAATTTTCAAACTGTCTGTCTGGGCGGCGGCAGGAAAAGCAATAGCGCACAGGGCAGACAACAACAGGTGACGCAATTTCATGTGTAACTCCTCTTTTTGTAACGCGGGCTAAACGCCCAGCAATTCATTCAAGACAGGCATGTGTGCCTTCAAATCGTTGGCTGCGAACGCCAGCGCCACTTGGCCATGTTCAATCACATAGAAACGGTCAGCCAAGGGCGCAGCGAAATGGAAATTTTGCTCAACCATCACGATGGTGAAGCCTTGCGCTTTGAGGGTGGTGATCATGCGAGCCAAGGCTTGAACAATCACCGGGGCCAAACCCTCGGAAATTTCATCGAGTAAGAGCAAATTGGCGCCCGTCCTGAGAATGCGACCGACGGCCAGCATTTGTTGCTCGCCACCAGACAGCCGCATGCCAGGGCTGTGTTTGCGTTCTAGCAAATTGGGGAACATGGTGTAGATGTCGGCCAAAGACATGGGCGTGCCGCGCGAAGACACGACCGGTGGGAGGAGCAGGTTTTCTTCGCACGACAAGCTGGCAAAGATGCCGCGCTCTTCCGGGCAATAGCCCACGCCATGATGCGCGATCTTGTGCGTAGGCAGATGGATGGTTTCTTCACCCTGTATGCGGATGGTGCCTTGACGCTTGCCAACCAAGCCCATGATGGCGCGCAAGGTGGTGGTTCGCCCTGAGCCATTGCGCCCGAGCAAGGTCACGACTTCACCTGGCTGCACTTGCAAATTCAAGCCATGCAAGATGTGCGATTCACCATACCAGGCATGCAGGTTTTGGATGTCCAGTGCGGGTGCAGCGCTCATGCTTGAACCCTCTCGAACTCGGCGTCTGCCGTGCCCATGTAGGCCTGCATGACGTGAGGGTTGCGTGAGACTTCTTGGTAAGGCCCTTCCGCCAAGACCGCGCCACGTTGCAACACTGTGATGGTGTCAGCGATGCTGGCCACCACATTCATGTTGTGCTCGACCATCAAGATGGTGCGGCCAGCTGAGACTTTTTTGATGAGTTGCGTCACACGGTCCACATCTTCATGGCCCATGCCTTGCGTGGGCTCGTCCAGCAGCATCAACTCAGGGTCCATGGCCAAGGTGGTGGCAATTTCCAAAGCGCGTTTGCGCCCATAAGGCAAATTGAGCGCAAACGCTTGGGCGAAATCCGTTAAGTCGACCTCTGCCAGCAATTGCATGGCTTGTTCGTTGAGTTGATTCAAGGATGCGTCGCTGCGCCAAAAGTGAAACGAGGTGCCCAACTTGCGCTGCAAACCAATGCGCACATTTTCAAGCACGGTCATTTGCGGATACACCGCAGAAATTTGGAAGGACCGAATCACCCCACGGCGGGCAATTTGGGCGGGCTTTTCAGCAGTGATGTCAATGCCGTTGAACACAATGCGGCCGCTGGTGGGCTCTAAAAACTTGGTGAGCAAATGAAAGCAGGTGGTCTTGCCAGCACCATTGGGGCCAATCAACGCGTGAATATGGCCACGCTTGACCGTCAAGTTGACTTGGCTGACGGCCACGAATCCCTTGAATTCTTTGGTCAGGGATTGGGTCACAAGGATCGGGGAGTCAGACATGTAGGGGCAGGCGCGGCATCAGGTAATCGAACCATTTTCACCTGTTTTAGGTGCGCCACACCACAAGACATTCCCTAAGTTGAGATCCATCATCTGCCTCATGGCATTTGACAGCTTTTCACCAGGGCCCAGGCCGCTTCAGGAGAGTCCACATATTGAAAACATTGAGCATCTTCAGCAGAAATGGTGCCTTGAGCCATCATGGCATCAAAGTCGATGACCGAACGCCAGTAGTCTGAGCCATACAACAAAATAGGAACTTTTTGCGACTTGTGGGTCTGTACCAAGGTCAAGATTTCAAACAATTCGTCGAAGGTTCCAAAGCCACCTGGAAACGCCACCAATGCTTTCGCGCGCAACATGAAGTGCATTTTTCGGATGGCGAAGTAGTGGAATTGAAAACTCAAGCCAGGCGTGACATACGCGTTGGGGGCTTGCTCTCGCGGCAAAGCGATGTTCAAGGCCACCGACGGTTGACCGGCTTCATGCGCACCTCGGTTGGCCGCCTCCATGATGCCTGGGCCGCCACCCGTGCAAATGGTTAATTTGTCAGACACTGGCCGTTGCGCACAACCACGGGCGACCAAACCAGCGAATGCCCTGGCTGCTTCGTAATAGGCTGCGTTCTTCATCGCCCCTTGGGCCATGGCAATGGCCTGGGCATCTCCTTTTGCATAGGCCAATGCCAGTTGAGTCTGGGCATCTTGTTCAGAGACGAACCGCGCACTGCCAAACACCACAACCGTGTGAACAATACCCGCCTCTGCTTGTGCAATATCGGCTTTGAGGAGTTCGAGTTGCAAACGAATGCCCCTGGCTTCATCGCGCATCACGAAGGCTGGGTCTGCAAAGGCCAAGCGAAAGGCGTCTGGTTCAAGATTCAAGCTCTGCAAATCAGGCGTTGTTTTCATCCGTGGTTTCCACCCCCAATAAGTCATATGATGATCTCATGAGTCTTCACATCCGTTTTCTAGGTGGCGCCCGTGTTTGCAGTTGGCCGAGCCCAAGCGATCTTGCACAGCATCGCCGAGCTCAAAGCCCAAGGCAACATTCCGCATGGTCTTCCAATCTTTTTGGACAGCCCGATGGCCATCCACACCACCGCGCTGTTTGACAAACACATGGGCGAGCACCGATTGACCGATGCGCAAGTCAAAGCCATGGACCACGTGGCCACGATGGTGGAAACACCGGAGCAGTCAAAGGCCTTGATCAAGCGTCATGGCCCGATGGTGATCTTGGCTGCCAGTGGCAGCAAGACCATTCGCATGCATGGCAAAGACCTGCAAGTTGAAGCCGAAATCGTGCAGTTGTCTTCGGCCTCTGCCCATGCAGATGCCAACCAACTGTTGGCCTGGTTGGGCAAAATGCCTCAACCACCCTCCCAGGTTTATGTGGTCCACGGTGAAATCCAAGCCGCAGACTGCTTGCGCCAACGCATCGAGCGCGAACTGAACCTGCGAGCGGTTGTGCCCGAGCATGACTCGGTTTGGCCAGGCTGAAATCAATCACCATGCAGCTGGACGGATTTTGGTTATTGGCCAGTGCGGCAGCACTGCTCGTAGGCTTGTCCAAAGGGGGCTTGCCCACGATTGGCATGCTGGCCGTGCCATTGCTCTCCATGGTCATGTCGCCCGTGAAGGCTGCCACCCTGCTGCTGCCGATTTATGTGGTGTCGGACATGGTGAGCGTGTGGCTTTACAGACGCCAATTCAGCATGGAAAACCTCAAAATCCTGATTCCCGCCAGTTTGATCGGTGTGCTGGTGGGCTGGCTCACGGCCGCTTACACCTCAGACAGCGCTGTGACCCTGTTGATTGGCTGCATTGGCATCGGTTTTTGCTTGAACACTTGGCTCAGACGCGTCGAACGACCCGCCCAACCAGCGGATGTGAAAAAAGGCATTTTCTGGGGCATGGTCGCGGGGTTCACCAGCTTCATCTCACATGCGGGCGCACCACCTTTTCAGGTGTATGTGTTGCCGCAGCGTTTACCCAAAGCCGTGTTTGCTGGGACAGCCACCATGCTGTTCACCGTCATCAACTTGGGCAAGGTGCTGCCCTACCAACAACTCAACCCCTACAGCGTTGAAGACCTGTACCAAGCGGCTTGGTTGATCCCCGCGGCTTTGGTGGGCACCGTGGTCGGTGCCTACCTGACCCGAGTCATCCATGAAAAATGGTTTTTCAGGTGGGTGCAGTGGGCGTTGTTCGGCATCTCAGTCAAGCTGGTGTGGGACGGGGCCCAGGGCTTGGGATGCTGCTGAAGGATGGAGGCGCGGGCCGGAGTCGAACCGACCTACACGGATTTGCAATCCGGTGCATAACCGCTTTGCTACCGCGCCATGTAACGAGAAAAAAGGGAAGCATTGCTTCCCTTTTAAATTGGAGCGGGAGACGAGGCTCGAACTCGCGACCTCAACCTTGGCAAGGTTGCGCTCTACCAACTGAGCTACTCCCGCATGAGGGGCAAAGTATAGCCTAAAAAAAGGCGTTTTACCTCGCCCCTTGCAATCAATGTTTCACTGGCGCCGTTTCTGTCACCGCGGGCGCGCTGGCCGCTGCCACCACGGGCTCATCGTCCGCCAATGGTGTGGGCATGCGCACCAAAGAAATCTCCAAAACTTTGTCTAACCAACGCACAGGCACGATCTCCAGATTGGCTTTGACGTTCTCAGGAATTTCTTGCAAGTCCTTGATGTTCTCCTCAGGGATCAACACGGTCTTGATGCCGCCACGCAATGCCGCCAGCAATTTTTCTTTCAATCCACCGATGGCAGTGACTTCCCCGCGCAAAGTGATTTCGCCGGTCATGGCCACATCGCTGCGCACAGGGATGCCTGTCAAAGCAGACACCATGGCCAAGGTCATGGCAGCGCCCGCGCTGGGGCCGTCTTTGGGCGTTGCGCCATCTGGCACGTGGATATGGATGTCTGACTTTTCAAAGGTCTCAGGGCGGATACCCAAAGAATGGGCGCGGCTGCGCACCACGGTGCGGGCAGCTTCCACCGACTCTTTCATCACATCACCCAAAGAACCGGTGCGGATGATGTTGCCTTTGCCGGGCATGAGCGCAGCTTCGATGGTCAGCAAATCGCCGCCCACTTCGGTCCACGCCAAACCAACGACCTGGCCCACTTGGTTTTCTTGCTCTGCACGGCCGTAGGTGTACTTGCGCACACTGAGGTAGTCGTTGAGGTTGTCTGCATTGACCTTCACCAAAGGGGTGAGCGACTTGAGCAACAAGGCTTTGACGACTTTGCGGCAAATCTTGGAGATTTCACGCTCCAGCGAACGAACACCCGCTTCACGCGTGTAGTAGCGCACGATGTCGCGCACGGCGGACTCTTCGATCAGCAGTTCTTCTTCCTTGATGCCGTTGTTCTTCAACTGCTTGGGGATCAAGTAGCGCAAAGCGATATTGATTTTTTCGTCTTCGGTGTAACCCGACAAACGGATGACTTCCATGCGGTCCAGCAAGGCCGGGGGAATGTTCATGGAATTAGAGGTCGCCACAAACATCACATCGCTCAAGTCAAAGTCGACTTCGGCGTAGTGGTCATTGAAAGTGTTGTTTTGCTCAGGGTCCAGCACCTCCAGCAAAGCACTGGACGGGTCGCCACGGAAATCTGCCCCCAGCTTGTCGATTTCGTCCAGCAAGAACAAAGGGTTGCGGGTATTGACCTTGGTCAGGTTTTGCAACACTTTGCCAGGCAAGGCCCCGATGTAAGTGCGGCGGTGACCGCGAATTTCGGCTTCGTCACGCATGCCGCCCAGTGCCATGCGCACGTATTTACGGCCCGTGGCTTTGGCGATGGATTGACCCAAAGAAGTCTTGCCCACGCCGGGAGGGCCCACCAAACACAGGATGGGCGCTTTCACCTTGTCCACGCGTTGCTGAACCGCCAAATATTCCAGGATGCGGTCTTTGACCTTTTCCAGGCCGAAGTGGTCTTCGTTCAACACGGTTTCCGCATTGAGCAAATCGTGTTTGATCTTGGTTTTTTTACTCCAAGGCAAATTCACCATCACGTCAATGTAGTTGCGCACCACGGTGGCTTCGGCCGACATGGGTGACATCAACTTGAGCTTTTTGAGCTCGCCTTCGGTTTTCTTGCGGGCTTCGACAGACATGCGAGCAGCCTTGATCTTTTTCTCGATCTCTTCGATGTCTGCACCCTCTTCGCCCTCACCCAATTCTTTTTGGATGGCCTTGACCTGCTCGTTCAAATAGAAGTCGCGCTGGTTTTTTTCCATCTGGCGCTTCACGCGGCCACGGATGCGTTTGTCCACATTCAAGATGTCGACTTCGCGCTCGAGTTGGGTGAACAGGTTTTCCAACCGCTCCTTGACCTGCGGCAAATCCAGCACGGCTTGTTTGTTTTCCAACTTGAGCGGCAGGTGCGCTGCGATGGTGTCGGCCAAACGGCCTGGGTCGTCAATGCTGGCAATCGAGGTGAGGATTTCAGGCGGGATTTTTTTATTCAGCTTCACATACTGGTCAAACTGCTGCATGACCGCACGACGCAGGGCTTCGACCTCGGTGTCTTGTTCACCGGCGTCGGGCAATTGCACAGGCGTGAGGTTGCAACTGAAATGCAAAGGACCGTCTTCGATGTGGTTGACCACAGCGCGTTGTTGGCCTTCAACCAAAACTTTGACCGTGCCATCGGGCAGTTTGAGCATTTGCAAAATCGTTGAAACGCAACCGACCTCGAACATGTCGGTGACCAAGGGTTCGTCTTTGGCCGCGGCTTTTTGCGCCACCAACATGATGGTGCGGTCTGCACTCATCGCGGTTTCCAGCGCTTTGATGCTCTTAGGGCGTCCCACAAACAAGGGGATCACCATGTGAGGAAACACCACCACGTCGCGCAAAGGCAGCAGTGGCAGGTCAATCGGGTTCGATGGCAAAGGGGTTTGTCCTGACATGGTCAAACTTCCAATCTAGAAAAAAGGGCGGCAATGCCACCCTTGGGGAGGGAATCAGGCTTTCTTGGCAGCCTCACGGTATACCAAAAGCGGGGGCTTGTTTTCTTCAACGGTGGATTCTTCAACCACCACTTTTTCCACATTGCTGCTGTTGGGCAACTCAAACATGGTGTCAATCAGCGCTTGTTCAAGGATGGAGCGCAAACCGCGGGCCCCTGTTTTGCGGTCCAAGGCTTTTTTGGCAATGGCTTTGAGGGCAGAGGGCCGAATTTCGAGCTCGACACCTTCCATCGCGAACAACTTGCCGTATTGCTTGATCAAGGCGTTTTTCGGTTCGGTCAGGATTTGAATCAAGGCGTCTTCTGTGAGTTCGCTCAAGGTCGCAACCACTGGCAAACGACCCACCAGCTCGGGAATCAGGCCAAATTTGATCAAATCCTCGGGCTCGACCTGGCCGAACATCTCGGTGAGGCTGCGCTCTTCCTTGGTTTTGACGACGGCGCTGAAGCCGATGCCAGAGCGTTCGGTGCGGTTTTCAATGACTTTTTCCAAGCCAGCAAACGCGCCGCCACAAATGAACAGGATATTGGTGGTGTCGACTTGCAAGAAATCTTGGTTGGGGTGCTTGCGTCCGCCTTGGGGTGGAACGCTGGCCATGGTGCCCTCGATGAGTTTGAGCAAGGCCTGCTGCACGCCCTCGCCCGACACGTCGCGGGTGATAGAGGGGTTGTCAGATTTGCGAGAAATTTTGTCGATTTCGTCGATATAGACGATACCGCGCTGGGCACGCTCCACATCGTAATTGCAGTTTTGCAGCAGCTTTTGGATGATGTTTTCCACGTCCTCACCCACATAACCGGCTTCGGTCAGGGTGGTGGCGTCTGACATCACAAAGGGCACATCCAGCATGCGCGCCAATGTTTGCGCCAGCAAAGTTTTGCCGGAGCCGGTCGGGCCGATCAACAAGATGTTGCTTTTGGTCAGTTCAACATCGTCTTTTTTGGCGTCTTGCTTGTGCTGCAAGCGTTTGTAATGGTTGTAAACCGCCACAGATAACGAGCGTTTGGCAGGCTCTTGGCCAATGACGTAGTTGTCCAGGTTGGTCTTGATTTCCAGCGGCGTGGGCAAGTCGCCGCGCCCTTCGCGCAAGGCGGTGGCTGGCAACTCATCGCGGATGATGTCATTGCACAGGTCAATGCATTCATCACAGATGAAAACGGAGGGACCGGCAATCAGTTTTTTGACTTCGTGCTGGCTTTTGCCGCAAAAAGAGCAATACAGCGTTTTTTCGCTGGAATTTCCTTTTTTTTCTGCCATGCCGTGGTTTACCTAGAAGTGGGTCAGGGACGCTTGGATATTACATCGTCCACCAGGCCGTAAGCTTTAGCTTCCTCGGCGGTGAGGTAGTAGTCGCGTTCGGTGTCCACTTCAATGCGGGACAAGGGTTGGCCGGTGTTCTCAGCCAGCATTTGGTTCAAGCGCTCACGGGTTTTCAAGATTTCCCGCGCTGCGATCTCGATTTCAGTGGCCTGGCCCTGGGTGCCGCCCAGGGGCTGGTGAATCATCACCTTGGAATTGGGCAGAGAAAACCGCTTGCCTTTGGCGCCCGCCGCCAGCAAAAAAGCGCCCATGCTGGCCGCCATGCCGGTGCACAGCGGGGAGACTTGGGGCTTGATGAAGTTCATGGTGTCGTAAATCGCCATGCCGGCGCTGACCGAACCGCCAGGAGAGTTGATGTAGAGCGAAATGTCCTTGTCGGGGTTTTCGCTCTCCAAGAACAGCAACTGGGCGACCACCAAATTGGCGGTGTGGTCATTGACCGGGCCGACCAAGAAAATGACGCGCTCGCGCAGCAGTCGGGAGTAAATGTCATAAGCGCGCTCGCCCCGACCGCTTGTTTCGATCACGACCGGGACCATGCCCAAGCCTTGGATGTCCATTGCACTCATGTGTTTTCTCCAGTAGGGGTCGGGCTCAAGCCTGACCCATCAATTCGTCGAAGCTGATGTTCTTGTCCTTGACCTTGACCAGGGACAGCACATAGTTGGTGACATTGTTCTCGATCACAATGGCTTCGACTTCGGCCATGCGGCGCTTGTCGCTGTAATACCAACGAGCCACTTCAGATGGCTTTTCATAGCTGGCGGCCAGTTCTTCCACGTGCGCCTTGATTTGGTCTGGCGTGGCCTGCAAATTGTGCAAGCGCACAACGTCAGACACCACCAGGCCCATGCGAACGCGGCGCTCAGCTTGTGGACGGAACACATCTTCAGGGATAGGGGCTTTGTCGGCGTCTTTGATGCCGCGCTGCTTGAGCTCTTCGCGAGCGCCTTCGGTCATGCGGTCGAGTTCAGACTGAACAATCGACTTGGGCAGGTCGAGTTCGGCATTGGCCACCAAGGCGTCCAACGCAGCTTGCTTGTTGCGGCCCAGCAGGCGGAATTTCACTTCACGCTCGAGGTTGTTGCGGATGTCAGCGCGCAAACCGGTCACGGTGGCATCGGGCACGCCCAAGGACTTGCACAGCTCTTCGGTCAACTCGGGCAGGTGGGCGGCTTCGAGCTTTTTCAAGGTGACCATGAAATCGGCGGTTTTGCCAGCCACTTCGCGGCCTTGGTAATCAGCAGGGAAAGTCAGGGGGAAGGTTTTGCTTTCGCCAGACTTCATGCCCAAAGCGGCATCTTCAAACTCTTTGAGCATCTGGCCTTCGCCAATGATGAACTGGAAGTCTTCGGCACGGCCGCCATCAAAGGGCTCGCCGTCGATCTTGCCCAAAAAGTCGATGGTCACGCGGTCGCCTGCTGCAGCAGCCGACTCCAGCGAACGCTGGGCAAAGCTGCGACGCTGTTTGCGCAGGATGTCGATGGTTTTGTTGATCGCCTCTTCGGTCACGTCGGAGGTGACGCGCTCGATTTCGACCTGGCTGAGGTCTTTGAGCGTGACTTCTGGGTACACCTCAAAAATCGCGTCAAACGCCATTTCGGTCTCAGAGGGCTGCTCTTTTTCGTTGATGCGGGGTTGGCCGGCCACACGCAGCTTGGCTTCCACAGCGGCTTGGTTGAACGCCTCACCCACTTTGTCGTTCATGACTTCGTAGTGGACTGAATAGCCGTAGCGCTGCGCCACGATGTTCATGGGCACCTTGCCTGGACGGAATCCGTCCACTTTGACTTGGCGTGCCAGGCGCTTCAAACGGGTATTGACCTCGTTTTGGATGACAGAGGTGGGCAAAGTCAGGGTGATTTTGCGTTCTAGTTTTTCGAGGGTTTCAACAGTCACGGCCATCAGGCTTCTCCAAAATAAGGCGGGGCAATACACCGCTGGGTATTGGTGCGCGGGGGGGGACTCGAACCCCCACACCATTTCTGGCGTCAGGACCTAAACCTGGTGCGTCTACCAATTTCGCCACCCGCGCGGGTTCAAAAAAAGCAAAGGGCAGCCTGTCAAGACAGACCGCCCATCGAAAATCGG
>CAJBOO010000123.1 GCA_903956845.1 uncultured Burkholderiales bacterium | reverse complement strand
GTCCAAACGACAACCGTCGAATCCGGCTCAAACTTCGCCGCCCAGATGTACCAAGGTTCAGACGGCACTTACAAGATTGCCTTTCGGGGCACAGCCAGCTTGACCGGCAAGGGTGATACCACCCAAAACGTGGATGGCATCGTTGCAGGCAAATGGACGCCTGAGACTCAGCAGGCGATGGACTTCACTGTTAAGGAAACACTGCAAAACCGCGTCATCGCGAGGAGCGAAGCGACGTGGCGATCCATAACAGGCTGCTGAAATACCTCCATAGAACCCAAAATCCAGCATCTTCAATGACCCCTTACCCCTTGGCGCATTTCAAAAAAATCGATTGCAGGGCCTTTTGTGAGGTCGAGGTTTCTGCATGAGCGGCATGCAAACAGTATTTCAGCAGCCTGTTAAGTCAGCCGTTTTTGAGTCACATACTTTTGAATGGATGTATGACAAAAAAGCCAAAGTTAAAAAAATACGTAGCGAAAGTGAACACACAGAAAGGCAGCGATGAACAGAAAAACAGCATTACTGGTTTTGAGCAGCCTATTGGCTGGCTTGAGCCTGAATGGGTGCGCCAGCTCTCAACAAGGAAAGATCGTGAACCACTCTTTTGAATTTAGGGCGCACTTGGACAGCCCTGATGTACAAGTCTTGAACTACGAATACAGCACTCAAAAGCCAGATAGAGATCAACTTTTGGGTGTGGGCGGTAACCGTGTTCCGCAAGCCAGTCACATTTCGGGCGGCTTCCCACGCGGCGATTTTGTGTACATGAAATGGCGCATCCGCAGCACGGGCGAGGTGTTTGAAGACCGGGTGGACTTGCGTGAGCGCTTGCCAGCAGATATCAGCAACCAAAGGATTTACTGCGTGCTGGATGGTGCGCAGTTGTATGTGTTGTTGACACCAATGGATTACTACAGACAAAAAGTCAGTACGGAAGAGATGACCAAAGTGAGGGCTGAGGCCAATACTCCGCTGAAACGATTCCTAGCTTGGAACCTTCTGTACCGAGTCAAGCAAATTTACCCCGACCCCATCACGCAACTGCGATAAACCCAGGAGGAAGACACCATGAGCGAAATCACCAAAATTTTGAATGCTGCAGAAATTGCCCGTGCACAGCAGCAGGCGCAGCAAGTGGCCGATGCGGCCAAAAGCACCATTGGCACCAACACGTTTGTGTTTTACGCTGGCTTTGATGGCACCAACAACAACCGAGACAACCTGTCGTTGTCTGGCACGACGCAAAGCACTGCTGTGGGGCTTTTAGAGCAGGGCGTATTTCAGGCGAACAAGGACAATCAAAACCTTGTCTCCAAATACTATCCCGGCCCTGGTACAGAGACCGCTGTCACTGGCTCATCGGTGTTGCCTGGTGCTGTAACTGCAGAGGGTTTGAGGACTGCAGAGGAGGCATACAAAGATTTTCGGAAAGCAGCTTTGGGATACACAGGATGCGAAATTAGATGTGCTTAGGCTAGGCGCTCAACTCAAAGGAAATAGCCAGCTACCTTCACCACCCCGTGACGCAAATCCCATAGCAGTGGAGAGGCAAAAGCATTTATTGCTCAGCCGAGTTGCTGAGCAGCAGCAAAAAATGGCGGTTCTTGAGGAAGAAACTGCCAGAAAGTCAGCAGATTTGGCGACCACCAACGCGAGTATTCGCAAAATTGAAGAAACCCTACCGATGCTTCAACAGCGCTTAGCCATGCGAGATAAGCTTTGGAAAGATGGATTCATGGCTGAAATTGCGGTCATCGAAAGTCGTCTAGAGGTATCGACTCAACTAAATGAACTGGCTATTTTGAAGGAGCGTTTGAAGGAATCAAAGTCAGCGTTAAAAGCGACTGAATTGGCTAGGTCGCAGTCGCAGGCTGAATATATTTCCCGCGTTTCAGCTGAAATGATGGATGCACAACGTCGAATGCAAACGGGCCGTCAAGAATTTCTCAAAGCATCTTATCGTGAGGCATACCAAGTGTTGACTGCACCTATCTCTGGAACTGTTCAACAGTTGGCTGTCAATACAGTGGGGGGAGTTGTCAATGCATCCCAAGGCTTGATGACGGTGGTACCCAAAGAAGGTGGTATTGAGGTCGAAACTAAGGTCCTTAACAAGGATATTGGATTTTTACAGGTGGGTATGCCTGTAGCCGTCAAATTAGACGCTTTTGAATTTACAAAATATGGCTCGCTAGATGGCACTGTTCAATGGGTGGGGGCTGATGCCATTAAAGATGAGCAACTCGGGCAAATTTTTCCAGTTCGGATTGTTCTCAAACAAAACCACTTACCCGTAGCGGTTCAAGGCAGTCATCCTGAAATACGCATAGGTATGTCTGTCACTGCTGATGTAGCCATTGGTAAGCGAAAAGCCTATGAATACTTTCTTGGCCCACTACTCAAATACAAAAATGAAAGTTTGAGAGAGCGCTAAACCCTCAGCCCTCGACGCCCAACAGCTCCACCTCAAACAGCAAGGTTGCATTGGGGGGAATGACACCGCCCGCGCCACGAGCGCCATAGCCGAGTTCGGAGGGGATGAGCAGGCTGCGCTTGCCGCCAATCTTCATGCCTTGCACGCCTTCGTCCCAGCCTTGGATGACCATGCCTTGGCCCAAGCCGAATTCAAAAGGGTCGTTGCGGTCCACGCTGGAGTCGAATTTCTCGCCTTTTTCACCGTTCTCCCAGAGCCAGCCGGTGTAGTGCACCGTGACGTACTGACCGGCGGTGGCGGTGTCGCCCTCGCCAGTGGGGGTGTCTTCGTATTGCAGGCCGGAGGGGGTGGTGATCATGGCAGTCCTAGTGGGGCAAAAAGAGGAGAAGCAGGGAGTGTAATTCCAGGCCATGCCCGGGACAGGCAGGCCAAGGGCAGGGGGCGGTTCAGGATTCAGCCGTGAAGCCAATCCGCTTGACGATAGGACCCCAAAAGGCCAACTGCTTTTTCAAATCGGCCGCCATGTCCTCTGAGGAACCGCCCAGCGGCACCAGGCCCTGGGTGGCCCAGGCATCGACCACGCCTTTGTCTTTGATCGCCAGGTTGATGGCGGCGTTGGCCGCGCTCACCACGTTGGCTGGCGTTTTGGCAGGTGCAAAGAACCCGAACCACTCCTCCACAGTGAGGTCAGAGAAACCTTGCTCGGCAAAGGTGGCCACTTCGGGGACAAAGGGTGAGCGTTTTTTACCCGAGGTGGCCAAGATGCGGATCTTGCCCGCGCGGTGGTTGGCCAAAAAGTCGCCATGCGGTGTGAACATGGCTGCGAGTTGCCCGCCGATCACGTCGGTCACGCCGGGCACCGAACCCCGGTAAGGCACGTGTTGCATCTCCACCCCGGTGTCCAAGCTCAGCAAGGCACCCAAGAAATGTGGGGTAGAACCCGCGGCGGGTGAACCGTAATTCGCTTGCTTAGGGTTGGCTTTGCACCAAGCCACAAAGTCTTTTACGGTTTTCACGGTCGCGGGCACCATGGGGCCCACTGCCAAGCCATGCGACATGGACGACGCCATGCACACTGGCGCAAAGTCTTTGATCGGGTCGTAGCTCAGGGTTTTGTAAATGTGCGGGTAGATCGCCATCATGGAATAGGGCGTGAGCAACAAACTGCTGCCATCAGCCGGTCCGTTTTTGACGGTGTCGATGGCGATGCGTCCGGCTGCGCCGGTTTTGTTTTCCACCACCGCGCTGTTCTTGCTCAAGGGTGTGCCAGCGAGTTTGTCGCCAATGCGCCGACTGGTGGCGTCTGCGGTGCCGCCCGCGGGAAAGCCGTTGACGATCTTGACCTGCTCGATCGGCAGGCCAGCGGTTTGCGCCAAAGCCGCCCAGGGTGACAGGACCGGCAGCGTCAGGGCTTGCATGGCGGTACGGCGGTTCAGGGTTGGGTGGGTTGCGTTGCTTGGCTTGTTCATGGGACGGCTCATGTCTAAGGGTTGCTGAAAAAAAGAAGAAGTGAATAAAGCTGCGGCATGGCTCAGGTCTGGGGCATCAGCACGTGCGCTGCCGTGCCTTGATGCAAAGCTTGCACCAAGGCGTCGCGGTGTTTCAGCACCGCCCGTTGGTTGATCGAGCCTTTGTCGGTGACCTCACCGGTGTCTATGGAGGGCGGCTCTGCGAGCAACAGCAAACGCGCCACCCGGTTGGCGCTGCCGGTGGCTTGGGCCGACAGTTGGTTGAGGATGTGTTGGAAATGCGCTAAGACCTGGGGGTGGGCCAGTACCTCGGCCAAGGGGGTGTCGGCAGGCAGGCCAGCCAAGTCGCGGACCTTGGGGGTGGTGAACAGCATCGCGCCGACTTCTTTCAGGTTCAAGCCGGTGATGACCGCGTCTTGCACATAAGGTGCGCCGGCCGCGATGATCTTGGCCCGCAGCGGGCCGACGCTCACGAAGGTGCCGGTGGCCAGCTTGAAATCTTCGGCAATGCGGCCATCGAATTTCAACCCCAGGTGGATATTGTCGGGGTCGATCCAGGTCACGGCGTCGCCGCTTTTGAAAAAGCCTTCTTCGTCAAACGCGTCGGCGGTGGCCTCGGGCGCACGCCAATAGCCGGGCGTGATGTTGGGTCCTTGGTAACGCACCTCGACCTTGTCGCCCATGGGCACGAGCTTCAAGCGCATGCCTGCCGTGGGCAGGCCCAGGTCGCCCGACTGCACCTCGGGGCGTGGCACAAAAATCGCAAACGGCCCGGACTCGGTCATGCCCAGCCCGGTGCCCATGACGATGCGCTCGCCGACTTCGCGCTCTTGCGAGGCGTGCAGGCTGTCCCAGATCGGTTGCGCCAAAGCGGCGCCTGAGTAGAAAAACATGCGCACCCGGCTGAGCAGTTTGCGTCGCAGCACATCATCGGTGTGCATCGCGTTGGCGATGGCTTCTAAACCGGTGGGCACATTGAAGTAGATGGTTGGGGCAATGTCACGCAGATTGCGCAAGGTCTCGCCCATCAAGGCTGGCACGGGCTTGCCGTCATCGATGTAGAGCGAGCCGCCATGGAACAAGGTCAGACCGATGTTGTGGTTGCCGCCAAAGGTGTGGTTCCAGGGTAGCCAATCGACCAGGACGGGCGGGGCTTCGCCCAGCACGGGCATGGACTGCCACATTTGTTGTTGGTTGGCGCACCACATGCCATGGGTGTTGATCACGCCCTTGGGCAGGTTGGTCGAGCCTGAGGTGAACAAAAACTTGACGATGGTGTTGGGCCCAGTGGCCTGCATCGCTGCGTCCACGGCGGGCGTGTCAGGCGTGTCGAGCAATGCGCCCAAGAGCGTGTGCGGGCGATCAGGCAGGTGGCCCTGCGCGATCACCACTTCCACATCACTTGGAACCGCAGCCGCGATCGCCTTGGCGTATTTGGCCCCGTCGGCGGCAAACACCATGCCGGGCGTGAGGGTCTTCAAGACATGGCGCAACTTGTCATGGTCTTGGCTGACCGTGGAATAGGCCGGCGACACCGGACAAAACGGCACACCGACCATCATGCAACCCAAGCTCAGGATGGCGTGTTCGAGGCTGTTTTCACTCAAGATCACCACCGGCCTGTCGGGGCCGAGCTGTCTGCCAAGCAGGGCTTGACCGATGCGGCGAGCCCCTGCCAAGGCCTGTGCGTAGACCAGGTGTTCCCAGTCGCCGGTGCTGCCATCGGGCAGGCGTTTGCGTCTGGCCATGAAGGTACGGTCGGGCGCGACCCGGGCCCAATGCAACAGCTTGTCGGTCATGCGCTGCGGATGCGGTTGCAGGGCTTGCTCGGCCTGTACGTATTGCACGCCCTCAGGCGTTTGCTCACGCGTGACCCGCGTGATGCCATAGCGCATGGCGCGGTACTTGGGTGCGGCCATGCTCACTGCTCGCCCACCTTGGCGGCGCGGCCTTGCAAAAAGGCTTCGACACGGGCCTTGGCCTCGGGCGCGGCTTGGGTGATGGACGACATCAGGGACTCGGTGACGAAGCCATGGTCAGCGGCTTGCTCGGCGATGCGCGGCAAGGCGTGCATCAAGGCGTAGTTGGTGAGTGGCGCATTGGTCGCGATGCGCTTGGCCAACTCGAGGGCTTTGTCAAACGCGCTTCCGGCAGGCACCAAGTACTGCGCAAAACCAGCGCGCTCGCCGTCCACCGCGTTGTAGACACGCCCGGTCATCATCATGTCGGTCATGCGGGCCACGCCAATGAGTTTGGGGATGCGTACCGCGCCACCGCCACCCACAAAGATGCCTCGCGTGCCTTCGGGCAGGGCGTAAAACGTGCTGTCGTCGGCCACGCGGATGTGGCAGGACGCGGCCAACTCCAAACCGCCACCGACCACCGCGCCATGCAAGGCGGCCACCACAGGCACCGCGCCAAATTGAATCCGCTCGAACGCGCTGTGCCACATGCGCGAATGCTGCATGCCTTCACCGGCGTCCCGGGTTTGCAGTTCGCTCAGGTCAAGTCCTGCACAAAAGTGCTCACCTTCGCCGCACAGAACGGCGGCTTTGGCGTTGGCGGGCAGGGTGTCGAAGGTTTGGCGCAATGCGAGGATGAGGCCGTCGTTCAAGGCGTTGCGTTTGGCTGCGCGCGTGATGCGCACCACGGCCACGTCGCCTTGCATGTCAAAGTGGAGGTCCGGGTTCATGGCACTGGTCTCTGGTCGTTATAGTCAATGCAAAGGATCTTATTCGACCATGAAACACGCCGACTTGATTGCCATTGACATCCACACCCATGCCGAAGTGAGCTGCTGGAACCCGTTTGACAACTATGGCGAGGAATACGACCGCGCTGCCGACAAATACTTTGGCTCGGACCGCCGCCCGACCATCGAAGAAACCGTGGCCTATTACCGCGAGCGCAAGATCGGTTTGGTCATGTTCACGGTGGACGCCGAGTCGCACATGGGGCGGCGTCGCATCCCGAACGAGGAAATCGCCAAAGCCGCGCGGGACAACAGCGACATGATGGTGGCCTTTGCCAGCATCGACCCGCACAAAGGCAAGATGGGTGCACGCGAAGCCGAACGATTGATCAAGGAAGAGGGTGTGCGTGGCTTCAAGTTCCATCCCACGGTTCAGGGCTACCACCCGTACGACAAGATGGCCTGGCCGATTTACGAAGTGATCAACGAACACAAACTGCCCGCCATTTTTCACACCGGTCACAGCGGCATTGGCTCGGGCATGCGCTGCGGCGGCGGCTTGAAGTTGGCCTACAGCAACCCCATGCACTTGGACGAGGTGGCCGCCGATTGGGGGGACATGCAAATCGTCATGGCCCACCCCAGCTTTCCTTGGCAAGACGAAGCTTTGAGCGTGGCCATGCACAAGCCCAATGTGTGGATTGACCTCTCAGGCTGGAGTCCCAAGTACTTTCCGAAAAGCCTGGTTCAGTACTCAAACACCTTGCTGAAAGACCGCGTGCTGTTTGGCAGCGATTACCCCCTGATCACCCCCGAGCGCTGGATGAAAGACTTTGAAGTCGCTGGCTTCAAGCCCGAGGTGATGCCTGGAATCTTGAAGGGCAATGCGGTCAGGTTGCTGGGTTTGGCTTCGGGGTAATTGGCGGTGAATTCACGCTTAGGCCACCCGCCATGGGGACGCATTTTTCTGGTCTTTCGCTCAAAAAATGGTCCCCAGGTCGTTCGGCTTTAAGTGATGTTTCGATGCACGGCGGAGCAGTTCCCAATTACCTCAGAGGTCGCC
>CAJBOO010000122.1 GCA_903956845.1 uncultured Burkholderiales bacterium | reverse complement strand
GCGGACACGGCTCGTTTGACTTTGTGTGGACGCATTTTGGTTTTGAAGACGACACGCCAGAGATGGAGCAACGCCGCTTGATTCAAGCCAATTTGTTTGGCCCTGCAGGCTTTGTGTCAGCCGACGATGGCGAGGTGATTGAATGGTCGCAAGAAGGCTTTGAGCAAAAACCATCGCACCGCACCGTGGTTGAAATGGGCGGATTCGAGGTGGAAGACACCGACCACATGGTGACCGAAACCTTGATACGCGGCATGTACAAGTACTGGCGCAAAGTGATGGGGGAATGAACATGATTGATTTCAAAACCTACTTCGAACTCTTGAATCTTTACAGCGACTACGCCATGGTGTGCGACTCGGCTGAATGGGAAAAATGGCCCGAATTTTTCACTGAAGAAGGCATATACCGCTTGCAGCCACGCGAAAACTTTGAGCAAGGTTTGCCCTTGTGTTTGCTGGCTTTGGAGAGCCGAGCCATGATCCAAGACCGGGTGTATGGCGTGAAAGAAACCCTCTACCACGACCCTTATTACCAAAGGCATATCGTGGGCACGCCCCGCTTGTTGTCAGTCAGCGACGACGGACTGCGCATCCACGCCCAAGCCAATTACACGGTGATTCGCACCAAATTTGATGGCGACTCCACCATCCTCAGTGTGGGTTACTACCATGACGACATTGTGCGCACTTCAGACGGCTTGAAGTTTTTGTCTCGCCTGTGCGTGTATGACAGCGAAATGATCGCCAATTCCATCATTTACCCCATCTGAGGAGCAAACCATGTCTGACAATTGGATTGATGTGATGGACCAGGCCGCTGTGCCGCAAGCCGATGTCACCGCTGTGATCGTGGGCGGCAAAGAAATTGCCCTTTATGAGGTCGATGGCGAGATTTTCGCCACTGACAACCTCTGTACCCACGGAGCAGCCCGCATGAGCGATGGTTTTTTAGAGGGCCGTGAAATCGAATGCCCATTGCACCAAGGCCGTTTCGATGTTTGTACTGGCAAAGCCATGTGTGCACCGCTCACAGAAGACATCCGTGTCTACCCCGTACGCATCGACAAGCAACGTGTTTTTGTGAACATGTCTTCTACCTAGATCCACAGACAAGGACCCTCCCATGAGCCACGAACTCGGCCGCTTAGAAGATTTGCCCGCAGACTATGTTCAAGATTTGCGTGACCTGAACCTGGTCCCTTTGTGGCCAAGTTTGCGCGGTGTCTTGCCGCCCCACATCCCCACCCGTCAAACCAAGCCCACGCATTGGCCTTACAAGACCATCAAGCCGCTGTTGCTCAAAGCGGGCGAGTTGACCCCGATTGAAAAGGCCGAACGCCGCGTATTGGTCTTGGCCAACCCAGGCCATGGCCTGGAAAAAATGCAGGCCAGTGCCGCCATGTACTTGGGTATGCAACTGCTCATGCCAGGTGAATGGGCTCCCAGCCATCGCCACACACCCAACGCGGTACGCATGATTGTGGAGGGTGAGGGCGCTTACACCACGGTGGATGGCGAGAAATGCCCCATGCGCAGAGGTGACTTGATACTCACGCCCACGGGCTTGTGGCACGAGCATGGCCACGATGGCACAGACCCCGTGATTTGGCTTGATGTGCTGGACTTGCCTTTGGTGTACTACATGGAGGCGTCTTACCATGTGAATGGCGAACGCCAAACCATTCACCCAGGCCAAAGCCAACAGCAATATGCCCACGGCGGCGTGGCACCCACCAAGGTGTTTGAGCGCAGCAAGAAGGCGTATCCCATGTTGAGGTATGCCTGGACCGATGCCAAAGCTGCGCTGGAAGGCATGGCCGCGGATGACCCCGCTCTTGACGCCGTGCAAGTCACTTACATCAACCCCGAAACGGGCGCGGACGCTGAAAACATCTTGGGCTTTTATGCGCTGATGCTGCGCCCGGGACAGCGTTTGCGCTTGCCGGCTCGCTCACCCGCACAGGTGTTTCATGTGATTGAGGGTGCTGTGCAAGCTGACATGCTTGATCAATCCTTCACGCTGGTGGAGGCGGACACCTGTTGTGCCCCGGGCTATGAAGCGGTGACACTCACCAACTTGCATGCCGACAAGGCGTCGTTCTTGTTCATCGCGGATGAATCTCCTTTGCACCGCAAGCTGGGTGTGTATGAAAACCGTGGCTGATTTTTTAATTTGAAAGACAACATGACTGCATATCTCTTTTCACCACCCGCTGTTCAATCACTCGCCATTCGCGGTCAAACTGAGCGCTTCCCCATCAACCGTTTGTTTTTCGTGGGTCGCAACTACCATGCCCACGCGGTTGAGATGGGCAAGCCGGTTGACAAAGCAGTGGAGCGTCCGTTTTACTTCACCAAAGCGCCGCAAACGCTGCTGGAAAGCGGCGCCACCATGCCTTACCCGCCAGAGACCAACAACTTCCATTTCGAAATGGAAATGGTGGTGGCGATTGGCAAACCCGGTTTCAGGGTCAGCCAGGACCAAGCCCACAGCATCATTTACGGCTATGCCGCTGGCCTGGACATGACACGCCGCGATTTGCAACTGGTGGCCCGTGACAAAGGACGTCCTTGGGACTTGGGCAAAGACATCGAGCATGGCTCGGTGTGTACCGAAATCGTGCCCATGCCTGGCCAGATCATCGACAGCGGCACCATTGCCCTGGAAGTCAACGGTCAAACCAAACAATCTTCCGATGTGAACAAGTTGATTTGGAATGTGCGCGAAATCATTGCCGACCTGTCTTTGTTCTATCACTTGCAAGCGGGCGACCTGATTTACACCGGTACGCCTGAGGGTGTGGGTGCGGTGGTGTCAGGCGACAAGATCACGGGGCGTGTGGCGCAAGTGGCCGAGATTTCACTGAACATTGGCCCCGCCGCATAAGCAGGGTTCATGGCTGGGGGTGTTGCGATGCGGGTCTGCTCATGTGCAGCATGGTCAAACTGGCACCTACCAACAAAGCCATGCCCACCCAGGCCAAGGTGTTGGGCACATCGCCCCAGACCACAAAGCCCATGACCACCGCGGTCAGCAAGCCCAGGTAACGAAAGGGTGCGATCACGCTCATGTCGGCCATGCGGGTGGCTTTGATCAGCAAGAAATAGCCGATGCTTAAAAACACGGCCGCGCCAGTCATCAAGCCCCACTCGGCCCAAGTGACGCTTTGCCAGGGGTGCCACAGCGCCCACAGACCCGCCATCAGGGTGGCGGTGATGGCCGTCCCCAAGGTGATCAACATGGAGGGCACATGGTCGGGGATGAAGCGCACACTCAGGTCACGCAAGGCATGAAACAGGGTGCCTGCCAAGGCCACCCAGGCCCAGGCATTGAAGCCATCGGCTTGTGGTTGCACCACCAACAAGACGCCGAAAAACCCCACACCCATGATGCCCCAGTGACGACCGCTGACGCGTTGCCCCAGCAACAAAGCAGACAGCAGGGCAATCAACAAAGGGGTGGACATGTTGATGGCCGTGGCATTGGCCAGGGGCATGTTGAACAAGGCGCTCAAATAAACCAAGCTGGCCATGCCGTCTAAAAAGGAGCGGATGAACACCCATTTGTGACAGATGTGGCCCAGCGTTTCCCGCCAAGGGGGTAGTTTGCTGACGGTAACCGCCAGCCATATCAGGCCGATACAAGCCAGCAGGCCGCGCAGAAAAATGAGTTGCGGTGCCGCAATGGATGCGCTGACGAATTTGGTGAGCGAATCATTGAGCACAAAGCTCAGCATCGCAGCCGACATGGCGAGGATGCCATGTCGGTTGTGCAGTGAACTCACAGGGTGTCGATGAAACTGCGCAGTTTGTCGGAGCGGCTGGGGTGCTTGAGTTTGCGCAAGGCCTTGGCTTCGATTTGGCGAATGCGCTCACGCGTCACGTCAAATTGTTTGCCCACCTCTTCCAATGTGTGGTCGTTGTCCATCTCAATGCCAAAACGCATGCGCAGCACTTTGGCTTCGCGGGGCGTCAAGCCGTCCAATATTTCCTTCACCACATCGCGCAAGCCCGCTTGCATGGCCGCTTCGATGGGGGCGGTGTTGGCGCCGTCCTCGATGAAGTCGCCCAAGTGTGAATCGTCATCGTCGCCGATCGGTGTTTCCATGGAGATCGGCTCTTTGGCGATCTTCATGATCTTGCGGATCTTATCTTCAGGCATCTCCATTTTTTCAGCCAAGACAGAGGCATCAGGCTCAAAACCAAACTCTTGCAAGTGTTGGCGGCTGATGCGGTTCATCTTGTTGATGGTCTCGATCATGTGCACCGGAATGCGGATGGTGCGGGCCTGATCGGCGATGGAGCGGGTGATGGCCTGGCGAATCCACCAGGTGGCGTAGGTAGAAAACTTATAGCCACGACGGTACTCGAACTTGTCGACTGCTTTCATCAAACCAATGTTGCCTTCCTGGATCAAATCGAGGAATTGCAAACCACGGTTGGTGTATTTTTTGGCGATGGAGATGACCAAGCGCAAGTTGGCTTCGATCATTTCTTTCTTGGCATTGCGAGAGGCGCGTTCGCCTTCGTTCATGCGCTTGTTGATGTCCTTGAGTTCGGCCAGGGGCACGACCACGCGGGTTTGGATGTCCAGCAGTTTCTTTTGCAGCTCTTGGATGGCTGGGATGTTGCGGGTCATGGTGACCGACCAAGGCTTGCCAGCGGCTGATTGCTTTTCAACCCATTTGAGGTTGAGCAAATGGGCAGGGAATTCCTTGATGAACATCTCTTGAGGCATGCCGCAGCGGTCTACGATGATGCGACGCAATTCGCGTTCTTTCTTGCGCACGTCGTCCACTTGTCCGCGCACCAAATCGCACAGCTTTTCGATGGTGCGGGCGGTGAAGCGGATGGTCATCATTTCTTCGCTGATGGCCTTTTGTGTCTTCATGTAGGCAGGTGTGCCATAGCCTTCTTTGTCGAAGGTTTTGTGCAACTTTTCGAACAGCACTTGCATGCGGTCCAAACGTATCAAGGCTTCAGCTTTGAGCTCTTCGAGTTTTTTGGTCAACGCCTTGGAGCCGCCTTTGCCGTCGTCATCGTCGCTGTCGTCAAACTCGTCAAAGTCTTCTTCGGCCACGTAGTCATCCGCCTCATTGGCGTTGCTGAAGCCATCGACGATGGTGGAAATCACCACCTTGCCTTCGCGGATGTCTGCGGTCATGCGCAAAATTTCAGCGATGGTGGCGGGGGAAGCGCTGATCGCTTCCATCATGGCCATCAAACCGCCTTCAATGCGTTTGGCGATTTCAATTTCACCTTCTCGGGTCAGCAGCTCGACCGTGCCCATTTCACGCATGTACATGCGCACAGGGTCGGTGGTGCGACCAAATTCAGAGTCCACCGTGGACAGCGCGGCTTCCGCTTCTTCTTCTGCTTCTTCTTCGCTGGCGACCGTGGGACCCGTGTTGGTGATCAACAAGGTTTCTGCGTCCGGGGTTTGCTCGTAGACCTGGATACCCATGTCGTTCAACATGGTGTTCACGACATCGAGAGTTTCGGCATCGACCAATTTGTCGGGCAAATGGTCGGAGATTTCGCCGTGGGTCAGGTAGCCGCGTGTTTTGCCCAGCTTGATCAGTGTTTTCAGACGCGAACGTCGTTTGGCCAAGTCTTCTTCTGACAAAACGGCTTCATCCAAGCCAAATTCTTTCATCAAGGCACGCTCTTTGGCCTTGCT
>CAJBOO010000121.1 GCA_903956845.1 uncultured Burkholderiales bacterium | reverse complement strand
TTGCCAGTATTGCCAGCCGTTGTACCCGGCGTAAACCAGCAAGGCAGCTGTGACCAAACCAGTGATGAGGTTGCCCCATCGGTTCCAAAAATGCTTGAACTGGTCCAGTTGTTCTTGTTCTTCGAGGTCGAGATGCGTGGCCATGCGGTTCCAGGTATTTAAAAAATCAAGTCTTCGATTGTAGGGTGAGGCCCCAGTGGGTGATTTGTGCCAGTTCTTCGGTGCGTTGGGCACCTTGGCCGTCACGCAAGGACTTGACGGTCACCTGCCCCTGGGCAAGTTCATCTGCGCCAAACACCAAGGCAAAGTGTGCGCCACTGGCGTCGGCTTTTTTGAACTGTGACTTCATGCTGCCCATGCCCTCTGCCGCTCCGCTGGGCGCGTGCAATTGTGCAGACACACCCAGTCGACGCAATGTTTGCAAGGTGGCGCTGACCTGAGGCAAAGCCTGGGCATCTGGCACGATAGCGTAGACATCGGGGACCCATTGCGCAGACAAGGCCCCCTGCTCTTTGAGCAATTCCAGCACGCGTTCGACCCCCAAAGCCCAACCCACGGCTGGTGCGGGCTTACCACCCACTTCTTGGATCAGGTAGTCATAGCGACCGCCGCCACAAATCGTGCCTTGTGAGCCCAGGTGTTCGGTGATGAACTCGAATACCGTCAGGTTGTAATAGTCCATGCCCCTGACCAGTCGCGGGTTGATGGTGTAGGTCACGCCATTGGCGTCGAGCATGGCCTTGACAGCGTTGAAATGCGCCAAGCTTTCTGCACCTAAAAAATCCAGCAAACGGGGTGCACCCTCGTTCAAGACTTTCATGGCGGGGTTTTTGCTATCCAAGATCCGCAAGGGGTTGCTGTGCAAACGGCGCTTGGCGTCTTCGTCCAACTGATCTGCATGTTGCTCAAAATAAGCAATCAAGGCCGCGCGGTGCTGTTGCCGCTCGGGCGGTTGACCCAGGCTGTTGAGTTCCAGGCGCACGTCTTGCAGGCCCAGTCGTTGCCACAAGGCTTGGGCGAGCAAGATCAATTCGGCGTCCACCTCGGGGCCACCAAAGCCCAAGGCTTCAGCGCCAATTTGATGGAACTGCCGATAGCGTCCGCGCTGTGGCCGCTCATGGCGAAACATGGGACCCATGTAGTAGAGGCGCTTGCCGCCCTCATAGAGCATGTTGTGTTCGACCACCGCACGCACCACGCCCGCCGTGGATTCAGGGCGCAGGGTCAACTGCTCGCCATTGAGTCGGTCTTCAAAGGAGTACATCTCCTTTTCAACGATGTCTGTCACTTCACCCAACCCACGCACGAACAAGGCGGTGGGCTCCACGATCGGTGTGCGGATGTTGCGGTAGGCATGCAGTTGCATGACCTCGCGAACCGTGCCTTCCAAGGCCTCCCAACGGGCTGAATCGGGCGGCAATATGTCGTTCATGCCTTTGACGGCGGTTAATTTATCTGCCATGTGCGTGTCGCGTTAAGCGCTGACCGTGTATTTTTTCTGGATGTAGTTTTCGACGATGTCGTGGAACTCTTTGGCGATATTCTCGCCGCGCAACGTCAGCGCTTTTTCGCCGTCGATGAAGACCGGTGCAGCAGGCGCCTCGCCCGTGCCTGGCAGGCTGATGCCAATGTCGGCATGCTTGCTCTCACCTGGGCCATTGACGATGCAACCCATGACCGCCACCTTGAGGTTTTCTACGCCGGGGTATTGCTTGCGCCAAACAGGCATTTGATGACGTAAAAAATCGTCAATCTCTTGGGCCAGTTCTTGGAAAGTGGTGCTGGTGGTGCGACCACAACCCGGGCAAGCTGTCACGCTGGGCACAAAGCTGCGCAAACCCAGTGCCTGCAAAATTTCGGTGGCGATCAGCACCTCTTGGGTGCGCGCTTCGCCGGGCTGCGGGGTGAGCGACACACGGATGGTGTCGCCAATGCCTTCTTGCAACAACAAACCCAAAGCCACGCTGGACGCCGCCGTGCCCTTGGTGCCCATGCCCGCTTCGGTCAAGCCCAAATGCAAGGAATGGTTGGTGCGTTTGGCCAGTTCACGGTAAACCGCCACCAGGTCTTGCACGCCACTCATCTTGCAGCTCAAGATGATTTGCTGGCGCGCCAGGCCCAAACGCTCAGCCAATTCAGCCGATTCGAGGGCCGAAGTCACCAAGGCTTGGTACATCACTTGTTTGGCGTCCCAGGGCTGGGATCGCGAGGCATTCACGTCCATCAACTTGGCCAACAGTTCTTGGTCCAAGCTGCCCCAATTCACGCCAATGCGAACAGCTTTGTCGTATTTGATCGCCGCTTCGATCATTTGGGCAAATTGCTTGTCGTGTTTATCGCCTTTGCCCACGTTGCCGGGGTTGATGCGGTATTTGGAGAGTGCTTGGGCGCAATCGGGGAACTCGGTGAGCAAGCGGTGACCGTTGTAATGAAAGTCGCCGATCAGGGGCACGTTGACGCCCATTTTGTCGAGTTGTTCACGCACGTAAGGCACGGCTTTGGCCGATTCAGGGGTGTCCACCGTGATGCGCACCATCTCCGAGCCTGCCAAGGCCAACTCTTTGACTTGGATGGCCGTGCCAATCGCGTCACCGGTATCGGTGTTGGTCATGGACTGCACACGCACGGGAGCGTCCCCTCCTACCGTGACCACATGACTGCCCCAACGCACCTGGGCTTGCAGGCTGCGGTGGCGAGCGGGCTGGGCAAAGGGGATGGGGTGGTCGTTGGTATGCATGCGTGAGATTTTGCCGCAATCAGGCATGGATGCGGATGGTCTTGGCGCGTCTGCCCGACACGTCAGTGCGGTCTTGTATGTCGCCGGCCAACTGACCACAGGCCGCAGCGATGTCGTCACCGCGTGTTTTGCGCACCGTGGTGATGATGCCTGCATCGGACAAGATGGCGGCAAAGGCTTTGACACGCTCGGCAGGTGAACGCAGCAAGCCCGATGCGGGGAAGGGATTGAAGGGAATCAGGTTGAATTTGCAAGGGGTTGGGTCCCCCTGCGTGGGCCTGACCAGGTCGATCAGCTGCTGGGCATGGGCATCGCTGTCGTTCACGCCATCCAACATGCAATATTCAAAGGTGATGAAGTCGCGAGGGGCATGCGCGAGGTAATCTCGGCAGCTTTGCAGCAGTTCAGCCAAGGGGTACTTGCGGTTCAGGGGCACCAATTCATCACGCAAGCTGTCCTGGGGGGCATGCAAGGAAACCGCCAAGGCCACAGGGCAGTCTTGGCCCAATCGCTCGATCATGGGGACGACCCCAGAGGTAGACACGGTCACCCGGCGGCGAGACAGCCCATAGCCGTGGTCGTCCAGCATGGTGCGCAGCGCGGGCACCAGGGCGTTGTAGTTTTGCAGAGGCTCACCCATGCCCATCATCACCACATTGGAGATGACACGTTCATCTGTGCCGCGCTCTTGGCGCAGGGTACGTTCAGCAAACCACAGTTGGGCGATGATTTCGGCGGTGGTCAGGTTGCGGCTGAAGCCTTGCGCTCCGGTGGAGCAAAACGGGCAGCCAACGGCACACCCCGCCTGAGAGGACACGCACAAGGTGCCTCGGTCGGTTTCGGGGATGAAAACAGTTTCGATCGCATTGCCCTGCCCGACATCGAACATCCATTTGATGGTGCCGTCAGCAGAATCGTGGCGACTGAGGACAGTCAAAGCTTGGATGTCGGCACTGGCCTGCAGCTTGGTTCGCAGGCCCTGAGCCAGGTCGCTCATTTGCGCAAAGTCAGACACGCCTTTGTGGTGGATCCAGCGAAACAGCTGGACCGCCCGGAATTTTTTCTCACCTTGGTCAAGGCACCACGCAACCAACCCGTCCAGATCGAAGTCAAGCAGGTTGGTTTTCATGGCGATGCGGTGAGAACCGCTTTCAGTGACCGTAAACGTTCATTCCGGCAAAGAAGAAGGCGATTTCGTGGGCCGCGGTGTCGGGGCCGTCAGAGCCGTGAACCGCATTGGCGTCAATGCTGTCAGCGAAATCAGCGCGGATCGTGCCTTTGTCGGCCTTCTTGGGGTCGGTGGCGCCCATCAGGTCGCGGTTTTTCAAAATCGCGTTCTCGCCTTCGAGCACTTGGATCATGACGGGGCCGGAAATCATGAAATCCACCAAGTCTTTGAAAAATGGACGGGCTTTGTGCACCGCATAGAAGGCTTCAGCTTCGCCACGGCTCAGATGGGCCATGCGGGAAGCGATGATTTTCAGGCCAGCGCCTTCAAAACGGGTGTAGATGTGACCGATGACGTTTTTAGCGACGGCGTCGGGTTTGATGATGGAGAGGGTGCGTTCAATAGCCATGAGAAAGTTTCCAAGGGTTTGTCAAAAATAAAGGGGAATGCCCATTAACCGCCCATTTTAGCTCTGCGGGGAGCGGCTTTCTTACGGGCGGCATTGGCCTTGATGTCGCGGCGTTGACGAGACAGGCTTTCGCCGCCAATGAAGCCATTGCCTGCAGCGCCACCCGTGCGGGCTTTGTTGCCTGCGGGAGAGGTGGATTTCACGGCAGCCGATTGGCGAACCGGGGTGGTTTTGGCGGACACACGGCCCAAACCCGCGCTGCGCACGAGTTGCTCGGTATCCAAAGCGTCTAATTCCATCCAATCGCCACGCTTCAAGCCGCGGGGCAAAAGCATCTTGCCGTAGCGGATGCGGATCAAGCGGCTGACCGCGTGGCCCACCGCTTCGAACATGCGACGAACTTCACGGTTGCGGCCTTCTTGGATGGTGACCCGGTACCAATGGTTGGCGCCTTCGCCGCCGCCTTCTTCCAGGCTACCAAAGCGGGCCTCGCCGTCTTCCAGCTGAACGCCAGCGAGGAGTTTGGCTTTTTCGATGTTGCTGAGGGCACCCAGCACCCGAACAGCGTATTCACGCTCGAGGCCAAAACGCGGGTGCATCAACTTGTTGGCCAGTTCACCTGAATTGGTGAACAACAGCAAACCTTCGGTGTTCAAGTCCAGGCGACCCACTGACTGCCATTTGCCGTGTTGCAGGCGTGGCAGTTTGCGAAACACGGTGGGACGGCTTTGGGGGTCGTCATGGCTCACGATTTCGCCCGTGGGCTTGTGGTAGGCCAAGATGCGTGGGGGTGGCGGTTCAATGCGCAAATGCAGTGGCTTGCCATTGACCTTGACATGGTCCCCGTATTGGATGCGCTGCCCCACATGCGCCGGTTGGTCGTTGACCAACACCCGGCCTTGGCCAATCAAGGCTTCCATTTCCAGCCTGGAGCCCAGGCCGGACTGCGCCAACACTTTGTGCAGTTTGGGGGTTTCTGGTTGCGGGCTCAACACCCGCTTGGCTGGTTCGGTGGTGTCTGGGGTGTGGGGCTGCTCGTCAAAGGCGCCTGAGACCACCTCGTTGAATTGAATGCCTTTGGTGTTCACGCCGTGCCGCCTGGCTGGTCGTGGCTGTCGTCGCCTTCAGGCGCATGGGTAGTTGGCATAGGGGTATCGTCTTCGGATGCGGTTGGCATCGCATGGGGGGTATCAAGCTCAGGTTCGAGCAACATGCTGAGCTGCGTGGTGTCCGGGGCTTCTTCGATGCCAGCACTGAGTTGGTCGAAAAAGCCTTCGGTGGCGTTTTGGGTTTCCAGCGGGGGCAACTGGTCCAGCGAAGCGATGCCCAGGTCGTCCAAAAACTGCCGCGTGGTGGCGTAAAGCATGGGGCGACCAACGGTTTCACGGTGACCGATCACCTCGACCCAGCCGCGGTCTTCGAGCTGCTTGATGACCAGTGAATTGACCGTCACGCCACGGATGTCTTCCATGTCACCGCGAGTCACCGGTTGGCGGTACGCAATGATGGCCAGGGTTTCCATCGCTGCGCGGGAGTATTTGGGTGGTTTTTCAGGGTGCAGTCGGTCTAAAAAGTCGCGCATTTCTGGGCGGCTTTGCATGCGCCAACCACTGGCCACTTGCACCAACTCCAGGCCACGCGGTGTCCAGTCCAGCTGAATGTCTTGCAACAAGGTTTTGACGGTGTCTGCGCCAAGCTCATCATGGAAAAGCTGACGCAACTCCCTAACCTGCAAGGGCTGGGTGGCGCATAACAAAGCCGTCTCTAGGACACGCTTGGCATCCAAGCTGTTCATGTGGGGTGGTCCGGGGAATGGGGGGTGCCCATTCTAGCCGAGGGGTGTTGGCAGGCCCATCTCCGCCAGGGAGGATTGCATGTCAGCCGGCAAGGGACTTTGAAATTGCAGGGCTTGCCCCGTGAATGGGTGTTCAAATCCCAGGCGAAAGGCATGCAGGGCCTGGCGCGACTGGGTCTCGGTGCTGCTGCCGCCATACAAACCGTCACCCAACAAAGGCATGCCAATGGCGGCCATGTGGACCCGTATTTGGTGGGTTCGACCTGTGTGCAAGGTGCAATGCACCAGGCTGCCTTGGTCGTTGGTGGCTTGACAATGCAAGGTGGTGTGGGCGTTTTTGCCTGACTGGTGAGCCAAATCCACCACCGCCATGCGCAAACGGTTGCGCGGGTCACGCCCGATCGGCATCTCCACTTCCCGGTCCAGGCTGCCTCGCCAAGGCCGCTGAGTGACCGCCAAATACTCCCGGTGCACCTCGCGTTGACCAATCATCTCGACCAAGGCATCCATGCAAGCCCGGGTTCGTGCCGTGACCATCAAGCCACTGGTGTCCTTGTCCAATCGGTGAACGATACCGGCACGTGGCACTTGCTTCAAACCCGCGTCCAAGGCCAGCAAGCCATTGAGCAACGTGCCGCTCCAGTTGCCTGGGGCTGGGTGGACCACCAAACCCACGGGCTTGTGGATCACCCGCAGGTGTTCATCTTCAAACACGATGTCCAGCGCCATGTCCTGCGGTTGGTAAGCCTGTGACATGTCGGTGGGCTGCAAGCGCACTTGGTAGCGTTCGGCCGCCTTGACCAAATGCGCCACTTTGGTGACGGGCACGAGGCTGCCCACAGCGCACACAAACCCATCTTCAATCAGGTGCTTGAGGTGGTTGCGAGAAAACGCTGGCAACAAAGACACCAAAGCCCGGTCAAGTCGTTCGCGGTGCCATTCAGGGAGGATTTCTACGTCCCGAAGCTCCACCTCGTTGTCCAGCTCCTCGGTTTCCACCACCGCCAGTGCTGGCGAGATGGGTAGATCGGTCGGGGGCATGGGCATCGTTGATAATCGCTGGAGTTTCTAAAACTGAAGGTTAAATGTGCTGAGATTTCTTTCATTATCTGCGTTGTTGACTGTGTCCCTGTTGGTCGGATGTGCCAACGACCCCAAGGACCCCACCGCAAGCATGAAGCCCGAGGAGATATACGCTGAGGCCAAAAGCAATATGAACGGCAATTTGTTCGACAAGGCCATCAACCTGTTGGACAAACTCGAAGGCCGTGCGGCGGGTACCCCGCTGGCTCAGCAAGCCCAACTCGACAAGGCCTATGCCCAGTACAAAAACGGTGACCGTGTCGCCGCCATCGTCACGCTGGACCGGTTCATGAAACTCAACCCAGCCAGTTCAGCCATGGACTACGCCATGTACCTCAAAGGCACCATCAATTTCAATGACGATTTGGGTTTGATGTCCAAGTGGTTCAAACAAGATTTGGCCGAACGAGACCAATTGGCTGCCCGGGAATCTTTTGAGGCCTACAAAGAATTGGTGACCCGTTTTCCAGAGTCGAAGTACGCTGAAGATGCGTCTTTGCGCATGCGCCACATCATCAACTTGCTGGCCAAGTCGGAAATCAAAGTGGCCCAGCATTACTTTAAAAAGGGTGCTTATGTCGCGGCGATCAACCGTGCACAAACCACCTTGAACGACTACCAAAACATCGCTGCGGTGGAAGACGCACTCATCATCTTGATCGAATCCTACGATGCCTTGGGCTTGACCCAACTGAAAGACGACACCCTTCGGGTGCTCAAACAGTCCTACCCAGACAGCAAATACTTCCCCAAACCCCTGCCTGAAAAAACCGGCAAAAGTTGGTATCAGGTGTGGTGACAAGCGCTTGCAGGTGCGCGGCTCACTGAGCCCGGTTAAGGCGCTTTGATCGCAGACAGCGCTTGCAGTAATTCAGGCAACTGTTCGAGTCGTTTCATGGGGGGCAAGCCCGCCAATAAACGGCGACCATAACCGGTGTTGACCAAACGGTTGTCGCACACCACCAAGGCCCCTCGATCGGTTTCACGGCGAATCAAGCGCCCTGCCCCTTGCTTCAAAGAGACCGCGGCTTCTGGCAAAAAATAATCGTTGAACGAACTGCGACCTTGGGCTTCAAGCCGTTGGCTGCGAGCCTCCACCAAGGGATCGTTGGGTGGCGGAAACGGCAATTTGTCGATCACCACCGCTTGCAAGGCCTCACCAGGCACATCAAAGCCTTCCCAAAAACTCGCGGTGGCCACCAAGACACAGCCTCTGCTGCCCGGCTCGATGCCTTGGCGAAAACGCTGCATCAGTTGACGCTTGGGGCTTTCGCCCTGTATCAGCACCTCGATGGGTCCACCCTGACCAAATGCCTCTTGCAGCTGGGCCCCAATGGCTCGCAGGGCCCGCACCGTGGTGGTCAACACCAAGGTCCGTCCGCCCAAGGCTTGCACGATTTGAATGGACAAGGTACCCACCTCGGCGCTGTGTCCCGGGTCTTTGGGCGGCACCATCAGGCGTGGCACATGCACCCAGGCCTGGGTTTCATAGTCAAACGGACTCTGGACCCGCAGGACTTGCGCATCGCTCAGCCCACAGGGCTCGGTGAACCAAGACAAGCGGTCGTCATCTCCCAAGGTCGCGGACGTGAAAATCCAGCTGCGCGGCAATGGCGCTGGACTGGCTGGTTCAACTGCTGGGGCCAGTTGCGCATCCAGCAACTTGGTCTGCACCACCTCGGCAATGTCCAATGGAGCTTCAAAACAGCGAATTTGCCCGCCCACCTCGACCCAGCGCACCGAGCCAGGCTGGCAGGCTTGCTCGAAATGGGTGATCAAAGACAACACATCTGACAAGCGCTCGTGCAAGCGCTGGAAGTCGGGCGCGGCATCCACCACGTTCTCAACCGCTGCTTGCAATCGAAAGACGCTTTCGCTGACATCGTGCAAAGCCTGTGCCCATTCCAAGGGGTTCACGCCCTGGGGCTCTGGGTCGCTCCATTTGAGCTTGGTGTTGGCCGGGTGTTTGCCCACGATCAATCGCCATTCGCGCAAGCTGCGCTCGAAATCAGCCACCACGGTTTGCCAATCAACCAAGCCTTTGGCCAGCTGCAATCCCGCAGCCAACACATCGCGGGCCAGGTCCAACAACTGGCCCGTGCCCAGTTGCTTGCCTAGAAATTGAATACCTGTTTCATTGAGCTGGTGGGCTTCGTCAAAAATCACCACCCGCACAGTGGGTAAGAGCTCGGCCATGCCCGACTCCCTGACCGCCATGTCGGCAAAGAACAAATGGTGGTTGATGACCACCACATCGGCCGCCATGGCTTCGCGCCGCGCTGCATTGACATGGCAATCACGCCAATGCGGGCAGGTCGAACCCAAGCAGTTGTCTCGGTTGGAGGTGATCAAAGGAATCAGTGGGGAGCGCTCATCCAAGGTGGGCATCTCAGCCAAGTCGCCCGTGCGGGTGGTCAAGCCCCAGGTATGCACTTGCGCCAGGGTTTGGAAGGCTTGTCGGTCAGGCAAGCTGGTGGCTTGTTGTGCCAAGGCCAAGCGTTGTTGGCACAGGTAACTGCCCCGACCTTTGAGCATGGCCAAACGCAAGGGCAGGCCCAAGGCCTGAAGCAACTCAGGGATGTCGCGGGCAAAGAGTTGGTCTTGCAGGGTTTTGGTGGCGGTGGACACCAACACCCTTTCGCCACTGAGCAAGGCCGGCACCAAATACGCAAAGGTTTTACCCACACCCGTGCCTGCTTCAACCACCAAGGAGCCGCCCTGCTCGATGGTTTGGGCCACGGCCAAAGCCATGTCGGTTTGGCCATCGCGTGGCTTGAAAAACGCGGTGGCGCGGGCCAAGGGCCCGTCGACGGTGAATACCTCGCTCACTTGGCTGGCGAGTGCATCAGTCAAAGCGATTCCCTCTCATGGCAAAGTGGCTGGTGGTGCTGGCAAGGGAGCCACACCAGGGTTGCGTTTCGCGCGGTCTTTCATCACTTGATCGCGCCTGTCTTGGGCCTGTTGCAGTTTGCGTTGGTAGTCGGCTTTGGCCTTGTCGGATGCGGCCGCTTTGTCAGCGTGTGACTGCTGACGCTCCAACACCTCTTGGACATGTTGCTCACGCTGTCGCAGGTTGTCGGCTGCTTTTGATTGCTTGTCGACGTATTCGGTGTTTTTGTCTTGGTTGCGCTTGAGCGTGTTGGCCTGTTCTTGTTGGGCGTTGTCGCGACGCTCAGCTTCTTTGGCTTGCGATTCAGGGCTTTGCTTGTCGCTCAAACGTTGCTGCGCGTCCACAGTGCGCTGATCGCGTTCGAGCTTGTTGAGTTGGATTTCTTGGCGACGGACCTTGTTGTCGGCTTGGATTTTGATGTCCTGGGCTTTCAATTTGCAGCTATTGACATCGATCTGTTGGTAACAGCGTTTCAAGGCATCGCTGTAGGCCGTGGCCGCTTGGGTTTTTTCAAGCGACAAGCGAGATCGCTCTGAGCGCAGGTGTTCTGGCAAATCGGTAGGGGTGGTGTCTTGAGCGGAAGCAGCCAAAACGCCCCACAGGCAAAGCAGCGTGATGCGGGTTTTCATGTGAGTGAAGTATCCACCACGCGACGCCCCAGCGCCAGGAATGCAGCTGACTGCATCTCGCGCAAGCGAGAGGCGGTGCGCGGGAATTCATGCGACATCGGTCCTTCGGTGTAGAGCTGCTCTGGCTCGACATCGGCTTGGATGATCAATTTAACCCGGCGGTCATACAAGACATCAATCAGCCAAGTGAATCGCCTTGCCTCGGAGGACATGCGCACCTCCATCTTTGGCACACCACTCAAGAACACGGTGTGAAATTGACTGGCGATTTCCAAAAAGTCGTTTTGTGAGCGCGGCCCACCGCACAGCACCTTGAAGTCGAACCACACCATGCCGCCGGCACGTCGCTTGGCCCATATTTTCCGCTCTTCGATCAAAAGCAAACCATCTTGGTCGGGCATCTCGGCCAAGCGATCGAAGGTTTGGTGCATCACCGCGTCGTTGGCAGGACTGCAAGGACACAGGTACAGCTGGGCTTGCTCTAGCACCAAGCCACGGTAGTCGGTGCCGTTGTCAACATTGACCACTTGCATGGTCGCGTTGAGCAAATCGATGGCTGGCAACAAACGATCGCGGTGCAGGCCGTCGGGGTACAACTCGTCAGGCTTGAAATTGGACGTGGTGACAAAACCGATTTGGTTGGCCTGCATCGCGACCAACAAACGGTGCAAGATCATGGCGTCCGTGATGTCTGCGATGTGAAACTCATCGAAACAGATCAGCTTGAAGCGCTTGGCCATGCGCCGCCCCAATTCTTCAAGCGGGTTGGCCGTCCCTTGCAATTCGCGCAACTCTCGGTGTACTTCGCGCATGAATTCGTGGAAATGCAGGCGGGTTTTGCGCTGGATAGGCACTGCGTTGAAAAAGCAGTCCATCAAAAAACTCTTGCCACGCCCCACCCCACCATACAGGTAGACCCCTTTGGGAATGTCTGGGTGGTTGATCAGTTTTTTCACGGCGTTGCCGCGCTTGCCTTTGTAGGCAGACCATTCACTGGCGCAACGATCCAAGGCATCCACCGCCCGCAACTGGGCGGGATCAGATTGAAAGCCTCTGGCTTGGAGTTCTTGCTGGTAAAGGGCTGCGACTGACATGAGAGGGGTATTGTGCCTTGGTGAAGCTCGAACAACTTGAGAGCCACTCACAAACCACACGGAGGATGCAAACAAAAAGCCTGCCGTTGCCGGCAGGCTTTCATGGACTGCGCGGCTCCAGGCTTCAGAAGTTCAAGGTGCGCTTGTCCACCGCCAAGGCGGCTTCTTTGGTGGCTTCGCTCAACGACGGGTGCGCATGGCAAATGCGGGCGATGTCTTCGGCGCTGGCTTTGAACTCTATCGCCACCACCGCTTCAGAGATCAGCTCTGACACCTGTGGGCCCACCATGTGCACACCCAAGATCTCGTCGGTCTTGGCGTCCGCCAGGAACTTGACCATGCCAGTGGTGTCACCCAAGGCGCGGGCACGGCCATTGGCCAAGAACGGAAACGTGCCGGCTTTGTACGCCACGCCATCGGCCTTGAGCTGCTGCTCGGTGCGACCGACCCAAGCGATCTCAGGGCTGGTGTAGATCACCCAGGGAATGGTGTTGAAGTTGACATGGCCGTGTTGACCGGCGATGCGCTCGGCCACCGCCACGCCCTCTTCCTCGGCCTTGTGCGCGAGCATGGGGCCACGCACCACGTCACCCACGGCCCAGACACCGGGGAGGTTGGTTTGACAGTCGCCGTCGACGACGATGGCGCCGCGCTCGTCCAGCTGCAAGCCCACGGCTTCGGTGTTCAAACCAAAGGTGTTGGGCACACGGCCGATCGAGATGATCAGTTTGTCGGCGTCCAGCTTGATGGCCTCGCCTTTGGCGTTGGTGTAGTTGACCGTGACGCCTTTTTTTCCGTTGACGATCTCACCCACTTTGACGCCAAGTTCGATCTTCAAGCCTTGCTTGTCAAACGCCTTCTTGGCTTCTTTGGCAATTTGCTCGTCCACCGCACCCAAGAACGTGGGCAGACCTTCCAGGATGGTCACGTCAGCGCCCAGACGACGCCAGACAGAACCCATCTCCAAACCGATCACGCCTGAGCCGATCAAGGCCAGCTTCTTGGGCACCGCGCCCACGCGCAAGGCGCCATCGTTGGACAGCACATTCACTTCGTCAAACGGCACACCAGGCAAGGCGCGTGCGCTGGAGCCGGTGGCGATGATGACTTGCTTGGCGGTCAGTGACTCGTCGGCCTTGCCCGAGACCTTGACCTCGTAGCCCGCGTCCGACTTGCTGGCAAAGCTGCCGCGACCGTGGAAGAAGGTGACCTTGTTTTTCTTGAACAGGTACAAGATGCCATCGTTGTTTTGCTTGACCACGGTGTCTTTGCGGGCGAGCATTTTGGCCACGTCCATCTTCACGCCGGTGGCGGTGATGCCGTGCTCTGCAAAGTGGTGGTTGGCATGGTCAAAGTGCTCGCTCGATTGCAGCAATGCCTTGGAGGGAATGCAACCCACGTTGGTACAAGTGCCGCCGGGGGCTGGGCCACCGGCTGCGTTTTGCCACTCGTCAATGCAAGCGACTTGAAAGCCCAGTTGGGCTGCACGGATGGCCGCGATGTATCCACCGGGGCCTGCGCCGATCACGACGACGTCAAATGGTTTGCTCATGGTCGCTCCCATCAGATGTCGAACAGCAAGCGTGCTGGATCTTCCAGGGCTTCTTTCATGGCGACCAAGCCCAAGACAGCCTCGCGGCCGTCGATGATGCGGTGGTCGTAGGACATGGCGAAGTAGTTCATGGGGCGAACCACGACCTGGCCGTTTTCCACCATGGCGCGGTCTTTGGTGGCGTGCACACCCAAAATGGCCGACTGAGGTGGGTTGATGATGGGGGTAGACATCATCGAGCCGAAAGTGCCACCGTTGGAGATGGAGAAGGTGCCACCGGTCATCTCTTCGATGCCCAGCTTGCCGTCTTTGGCTTTTTGGCCAAATTCGGCGATCTTCTTCTCGATGTCGGCAAAGCTCATTTGGTCGGCATTGCGCAATATGGGCACCACCAAACCACGGGGCGAACCGACCGCGATACCGATGTCGAAGTAGCCGTGGTAGACGATGTCATTGCCATCGACCGAGGCGTTCAGCACTGGGAACTTCTTCAGGGCGTGCACTGCTGCTTTCACAAAGAAGCTCATGAAGCCCAGCTTGACGCCGTGCTCTTTCTCGAAACGCTCTTGCATGCGCTTGCGCATCTCCATGACCGGGGCCATGTTGATTTCGTTGAAGGTGGTCAAGATGGCGTTGGTCGATTGCGATTGCAGCAAACGCTCGGCCACACGGGCGCGCAAACGGGTCATGGGCACGCGCTGCTCGGGACGCTCGCCCAAATCCACGCTGGGGGCAGCCACTTGGGGCAAGGCTTTGGTGGGCACGCCGGTCGGAATCACCGCGGCTGTAGATGTCACGCCGCCTTGCACAGCAGCCAATACATCGCCCTTGGTCACGCGCCCGTCCTTGCCAGTGCCTGGCACCGAACCTGCCGCCAGCTGGTTGTCAGCCATCAGCTTGGCGGCAGCGGGCATGGCCACACCGGCATGGCTGGTGTTGGCGGGGGCCGCAGCGGTGGGGGCGGCAGCAGGTGCAGCCGCAGGGGCAGCGGCTTTTGCGGCAGTCACAGGACCTGCCGCAGAGGCAGTGGCCGTGGTGTCAATGCGAGCGATCAGTTGCTCGGCCATGACGGTGGCGCCGTCGGCAGCGACGATGTCAATCAAGACGCCAGCCGATGGCGCGGGTACTTCGAGCACCACTTTATCGGTTTCGACGTCGATCAAGATCTCGTCGGCTGCGACGGCTTCACCGACTTTTTTCTTCCATTGCAACAAAGTGGCTTCTGCCACGGATTCTGAGAGTTGCGGTACTTTGACTTCTACGATAGCCATGATGTGTGTTTCCTGTTGGATAGATGGGCAGGCTTGGGGCGCGAAACGCGCCACGCAAGCGGCTTACTTGGTCAATATGAATCCCTTGAGGCGGCCAAATGCGCCGTCGACCAGGGCTTTTTGCTGGTCTTGGTGCAAATGGGAGTAGCCCACGGCAGGAGAAGCTGAAGCGGCACGGCCGCTGTAGCCCAGTTTTTGGCCCGAAGCCATGTTTTCAAACAGGTAGTGCTGCACAAAGAACCAAGCGCCTTGGTTTTGCGGCTCATCCTGACACCACACCACTTCCGTGGCATGGGGGTATTTCTTCAACTCGGCAGCAAACGCCTTGTGAGGGAACGGATAGAGCTGCTCCAAGCGCACCAAGGCGGTGTCATCGTGGCCGTTTTCTTCGCGTTTTTTCGACAAGTCGTAATACACCTTGCCAGAGCAAATGACCAAGCGTTTGACTTTGTCCGCTTTGATATCTTTGCTCTCGGGAATGATGGTTTGGAAACCACCTTTGGTGAATTCCGACACAGGCGATGTGGCGTCTTTGTGGCGCAACAAAGACTTGGGCGTGAAGATGATCAACGGTTTGCGCAAATTGCGCACCATTTGGCGACGCAACACATGGAAAATCTGGCTGGCCGTGGTCGGTTGCACGATTTGCATGTTGGTGTCGGCCGCCAATTGCATGAAGCGCTCGACCCGGGCTGAGCTGTGCTCTGGGCCTTGGCCTTCATAACCGTGCGGCAGCATCAACGTGATGCCATTGACACGGCCCCACTTGACCTCACCAGAGGCAATAAACTGGTCGATCACCACCTGCGCACCGTTGGCGAAATCGCCAAACTGAGCTTCCCAGATCACCAAGGTGTTGGGGTCGTTGGAGGCGTAGCCATATTCAAAACCAAGCACCGCTTCTTCGGACAAGATCGAGTCGATCACCGTGAAGGGTGACTGGTTGTCCGCTGCGTTTTGCAAGGGAATGTAAGTGCCGGTATCCCATTTTTCGCGGTTTTGGTCGTGGATGACCGCATGGCGGTGGGTGAACGTACCACGGCCGCAGTCTTCACCAGACAAACGAACCGGAAAGCCACTGGCGACCAGCGAGGCAAAGGCCATGTGCTCACCCATGCCCCAGTCCACCGGCAAGTCGCCTCGCCCCATGGCGGCGCGGTCGTCATACACCTTTTTCACCAAGGGATGCGGGGTGACGGTTGAAGGAATGGTGGTGATGCGCTCGGCCAGGCGTTTCCACTCTGGCATGGGGATGGCGGTATCGGCCGCATCGGTCCATTTTTTGCCAAGGAAAGGTGACCAATCGACCGTGAATTTGGTCTTGAAGTTGGTCAGCACGGGGTCCGAGGTGTTCTTGCCCGCGTCCAATGCAGCGCGGTAGGCCTTGACCATGTCGTCGCCCAAACTCTCGCCCAGGCCTTGCGAAGCCAAACGCTCAGCGTAGAGCTTGCGGGTGCCGGGGTGGGCCGCGATTTTTTTGTACATCAGGGGTTGGGTCAGGCTGGGCGTGTCTTGTTCGTTGTGCCCCAATTTGCGGTAGCAAGTGATGTCAACCACCACGTCTTGGCCAAACTCCATGCGGTATTCCAGCGCCAATTGGGTGGCCAAGACCACGGCCTCGGGATCGTCACCGTTGACGTGCAACACCGGCGCTTCGACCATCTTGACGATATCGGTGCAAAACACCGACGAGCGCATGTCGCGTGGGTCAGAGGTGGTGAAACCGATTTGGTTGTTGATGATGATGTGCACCGTGCCGCCCGTGGAGTAGCCACGGGTTTGGGCCAACGCCAAGGTTTCTTGGTTCACCCCTTGGCCGCCGAATGCCGCGTCGCCATGCACCAGCACGGGCAACACTTGGCTGCCTTTGGGGTCGCCGCGGCGGTCCATGCGAGATCGCACCGAGCCCTCAACCACAGGGTTGACGATCTCCAGGTGCGAAGGGTTGAACGCCAAGCTCAAGTGAACCGGGCCGCCAGGGGTAGACACGTCTGAGCTGAAGCCCTGGTGGTATTTCACGTCACCGGCTGGCAAGTCTTCGGGGGCGGTGTGGTCAAACTCCGCGAACAAATCGGCAGGCAACTTGCCCATGGTGTTGACCAGCACGTTCAAGCGGCCACGGTGGGCCATGCCGATCACCACTTCTTGCACGCCCTTGGCACCCGCGATGTGGATCAGTTCGTCCATGGCGGCGATGAAACTCTCGCCCCCTTCGAGTGAAAAGCGCTTTTGGCCCACGTACTTGGTGTGCAGGTAACGCTCCAGGCCTTCAGCAGCGGTCAAGCGATCCAAGATGTGCTTTTTCTTTTCGGCACTGAAGGTGGGTTTGCTGCGGATGCTTTCCAGCTTTTGTTGCCACCAGCGTTTTTCGGTCATGTCCGTGGTGTACATGTACTCGGCGCCCAGTGTGCCGCAGTAGGTTTCCCGCAAGGCATTGACCAACTCGCGCAGGCTCATGCGGTCTTTGCCAAAAAAGGTGTTGCTGGTGTCGAACACGGTTTCTTGGTCAGCATCGCCAAAACCATAGAAAGAGGGTTCGAGTTCAGGGATATTGGGGCGCTCGGTGCGTTGCAGTGGGTCCAGGTTGGCCCAACGTTGGCCCACATTGCGGTAAGCCGCGATCAGTTGTTGCGCGGCGGTGCGCTTGCGGCCCATTTCGGCATCCGCGCTGGCCATGACCACACGGGTGCCGCCTTGCTTGGCACGCTCGGCAAAGGCATTGACCACCGGCAAATGGGGCACGTCTTTGGCGTTGCTGCCATCGACTGCGGGGACATGTTGAAGGGCATCGAAATACTGCCGCCAGCTGTCTGGCACGCTGCCGGGGTTGGCAAGGTAGTTTTCGTACATCTCTTCGACATAAGGGGCGTTGCCCCCGAAGAGATAAGTGTTGCCTGCATAGGCTTGATAGACGGACGAACCCGTCTGCGATGAATCGCTCATGGCGCTGACCTCCGTTTCCCTGCAGGAAACATTAGCTTGGTTGAAGAACCCTCCACGACACGGCTGGACCGACTGGTGGATGCGACCTGAGGGGCTGCCCCCCGGGTATGTGCTGCGATTGTGCCACTTTCAGGCTGATGGATTCCTGACAGTCAACGAAGTTGCTCTTGGATTTGCTGCAAGGGGGTCGGGTCGTCGATGGTGGTGAGGTCTCCCGGGTCACGCTGCTCGCACACCGCTTGGATGGCGCGGCGCAGCAATTTGCCGCTGCGTGTTTTGGGCAGCAGGCTCAAAAACAGCACCCTGGAGGGTCTGGCAACCGCACCCAATTGGCTGTCCACCAATTTCATGATGTCGCCTTCTAATTTGAGGCGTCCGGCGGCATCGCCCAGCGTGGTCGTGTCTTTCGCGACCACGAAGGCCATGGCCACCTGCCCCTTGAGCTGATCGGCTACGCCAACGACCGCCACCTCGGCCACATTCGGATGGCTGGAAATGCTTTCTTCGATCTCGCGGGTACCCAAACGGTGGCCCGCCACGTTGATCACATCGTCGGTTCGCCCCAAGATGAAGAAATAGCCGTCTTCATCGCGCACGCCCCAATCGAAAGTGGAATAGAGTAATTTGCCAGGAATGCTCTTCCAATAGGTGTTCACGAAGCGCTGGTCGTCTCCCCACAATGTTTGCAAACAGCCGGGGGGCAGCGGGCCTTCAATGACCACCACCCCTTTTTCGTTCGCGCCGGTCAAGGCTTCGCCGGTGTTCTCGTCCACCAACTTGACATCAAACCCGTACATGGGCACGCCGGGACTGCCAAACTTGCTGGCTTTTTTCTCGACC
>CAJBOO010000120.1 GCA_903956845.1 uncultured Burkholderiales bacterium | reverse complement strand
GTTGTGGGTCAGTTCAAGCGCGGCTTGGATACACATGCGCTCGATCATGGTGCTGGTTTCACCGACGATTTCTTTCATCGGCATGCGACCGACCAACTGCGACAACTGGGCCACCGAGTCGACCATGCCGCTGCCGGGCAAGCTGTCGGCGCGGCCCCGGCCCATTTGGACGTCGCGGAAGAAAAAGCCATAGGTGGGTTGGTCGCCGGTCAGGGTCACGGCGGCCACGTCCACCGCCATCAACACGCCCACGGAGGACCGCAATTCGGTGGCAAAGCCACGCACGGTGCGTGACTGGCGCAAATTGTTGAGCAACACACCCATGTCAACTTGGCCGCGGGCGAGCCAATCTTCCAAATGGCGGTCGGCCAACTGGCCGTGCGAGCTCACCCCCGCCATGCTGCAAAACTCGGCGTTGCTGGCCAAAATCGCCCCCGAACGGTCGGCCACGACAAAGCCGATCGGGGCGTTGTCCAAGGCTTGTTTGAACCAGTCGCTGGTGAGCGCGTTCACGCCCACCGCAGGGCTCACGCCCATGCTTTGTAAACGCAACAAAAACAGGGGGCCGCCTTCTTGCACAAAAACGGTGGCGTGCAGTTGGGCGTCTTGCGTGGCTTTGACCGGGCGAACCCTGGCCGTTTCCATGCGCCCAGAATTTTGGGTGGCTTGCAGCAGCTTGTCCAAGGCTTCCTTGGCACTGGGCTCGAAACACTGGGCAATGTCGGTGCCGGCCAAGCGACGAACCGCGTCTTTGAAGAGCAATTGCGCGGCTTGGTTGGCTTCCATGATGCGGCGCTGCCCCACATCCACCACCATCATGGGCTCCGATACGGTTTCAAACAACAAACGGTAACGCGCCTCCATGTGGCGCAAGCGCAGGTAGTCCCGCTCCATGGACTGGTGGGCATCCACCAGGCGTTGCTGCATTTGAGACACCGCACTCAAATCGCGGCCAAACATCCAACACGTGCCTGGCTGGTCGGGGCTGGCCACGCAATTGACCTGTAAGGGAATGTCTTGTGCGGCGGCGGTTGACAAGTTGATGTGACGCCAGTTGCCTGTTTCGCCTTGCTGCATTTGCTCCAGCAAGCGCTTGACCTTGTCTTGGCTGTCAAAGGTGGTGAAGGACAGCAGGTTTTGCCCCTTCCAGGTGGGCAACTCCAAGCGCAGAAGCTCTTTGCCAAAAACCTGTAAGTCCAGGATGTCACCTTCCGCATTGAGCACAAACACAATGTCAGACAGGGTTGAAAACAACCGTTCTGAGTCTGAGGGTGCAAGGGCTGGGATGTTCACGTTGATTTAGACAATCGAAAGAGTCAAACAGGAAAGCAGCGATGGAACCGCCTGGAAACCATTGAAATATAAGCAATCAGATTCTAAGCGGCAAATTTGTCATACTTTTGTCCAAGGCAAAAGAAGTTCAAGCCCCTTGCCGTGTCGACAGCGACTGTTTGACCAGCGCCAAGGCCTGGGTGTGCGCATCGTCGGCATGGTAGGTGGCCACATCCGCCCCCAAGAGGGTCGCCAACTGGGGCTCAAAACGCAAAGCAGGCCCGCCCACCATGACCCGCAAGGCACGGTTGCGCGCCTGCTGCCGCATGGACCGGATGAGTCGGGCGAGGTTGTCAAATTGACGCTGATCAGACACCGAGATGCCCACCAGGTCTACCCATTCGGTGCGCACGGCGGTGAGCAAGTCGTCGCCAGTGCTGGCGGTGTGGCTGTACACATGCCAGCCATAACGCTTGAAATACTGCGACAGGATCAGTAAACCCAAGGAATGGTGTGAGCCTGGGGTGTTGACCAGCAAGGCCTTGAAACCACTGGCGGCCAGCTTGGCCGGGCCATGCAAAACGAATTCGGTGCTGAGGGTGTAGACCAATTCTTCGAGCTGGAAAGTTCCTCGGGTGACATCGACAAAATCGATGCGGTCCTCAGCCCACCAGTCATGGAACAACCGCGCCGCGGTGGGGATGGCCCCTAAAAACAGGCCCTCTATGCCCAAGCCCAGGGCCAAAAACCGCCTTGCACAGCGCTCGACTTCGACCGTTTCAGCGGACACGCAGGCCTGGGCCAGCGCCTCACATTGCGCGTCTGTGAATGCGTTGGCATGGGGCACCACGCCTGTTTGCCCCAGCAGTTTGGGGATCACATGCGCTGACAGTGTTTCCTGCAGAGGTCTTTTGATATCAGTGGCGGAAGTCAATTCCATGAGACCTCTTTTTTCGCGCTGGGGCCAAATTGGTTGAATAACCCGGGAAGTGTCATTGTTTTTGGACACTTACGACCTAGGGAAAACACCAGGACTGTCAGCTTTAAATAACGTCAATTTAAGTTGACACTTTGGGTCTGAGTCTCTAAAGTTGAATCAAGCCAAAAGCCCGCCCACACCATGACCGAAACCACTCCTTCCAGCATCAGCGCCGGTTTGTACACGCCAGAAGAGCGTGCGCGCCGAGACGCGACCATTTGGACGCCGGTTCAGGGCTTTTTGGCAGCCTTCCAATTCCTGGTGTTTGCCATCAGCGTCTGTTTGATCACCCGTTACATGGTGACTGGCCAGGGCGAACAACTGGCCATTGGGTCCGTCGTGTTCAAGACCTTGGTGCTCTACACCATCATGGTCACTGGCTCCATTTGGGAAAAAGTGGTGTTCGACAAGTGGTTGTTTGCCAAGTCTTTTTTCTGGGAAGACGTGTTCAGCTTCCTGGTGTTGGGTTTGCACACCGCTTATTTGTGGTCGCTCTACACGGGCAACATGAGCACCCGCGAGCAGCTTTGGCTGGCCCTGGCCGCCTACGCTGCTTACGCCATCAACGCGGGGCAATTCTTGTTGAAACTCAAAGCCGCACGCATCCAGGAACGCGCCACCTTGGCCATGCACCAGGAGTTAGCCACATGAGCCCCGTCATCCCCATCCGCGCCGAATCCCTGGGCTGCGAGCCGCAGCACCAGATTCAAACCGAGCGAGGTCAGCGCGAGGTGTTTTGTGGGTTGACGGGCATCATTTGGCTGCACCGCAAGATCCAAGACGCTTTCTTTTTGGTGGTCGGCTCCCGCACCTGCGCCCACCTGATCCAGTCTGCCGCGGGTGTGATGATCTTTGCCGAGCCACGGTTTGGCACCGCCATCATTGACGAACGCGATTTGGCTGGTTTGGCTGACGCCAATGACGAGCTCGACAAAGTGGTCGACAAACTGCTCTCGCGTCGCCCTGACATCCGCACCCTCTTCTTGGTGGGGTCGTGCCCGTCTGAAGTGATCAAACTGGATTTGTCCCGCGCCGCCGAACGGCTGAGCCGCCAACATAACCCCCAAGTACGCGTGCTGAATTACTCTGGCAGCGGCATTGAAACCACCTTCACGCAAGGCGAAGACGCCTGCTTGAACGCCATGGTGCCCGTGCTGCCCACCCTGCCGGCCCATAGCCCCAAACGCCTGTTGGTGGTGGGCACCTTGGCCGACATCGTGGAAGACCAATTGCGTCGCCTGCTCACCGACATGGGCATCCATGCGGTTGACTTTTTCCCACCGCGCAACAGCCAGGCTTTGCCTGAGGTGGGGCCCGATACCGTTTTCTTGTTGGCGCAACCGTTTTTGGCCGACACCAGTTTGTCGCTCGAGGCGCGTGGCGCGCAACGCCTGCCAGCGCCTTTTCCCTTGGGCGTGGAAGGCACCACCGCTTGGTTGCAAGCCGCTGCCTCCGCCTTTGGCGTGTCGGCCACGTTGTTTGAACAAGTCACGGCGGCACCACGCCAGCGTGCCCAGGCTGCCTTGGCGCGTCAGCAGCCCTTGCTCGAGGGCAAAAAAATCTTTTTCTTCCCCGACTCGCAACTGGAGATCCCATTGGCGCGGTTTTTGAGTCGTGAATTGGGCATGGTCTTGGGTGAAATTGGCACGCCCTACTTGCACCGTAAATTGATGGCCCAAGAACTTGAGCTGTTGCCCGCGGGCAGCCGCATCACCGAAGGCCAGCACGTCGAAAACCAACTCGACCGCTGCCATGCCGAAGCCCCCGACCTGGTGGTCTGCGGCTTGGGCCTGGCCAACCCGCTTGAAGCCCAAGGCCTGGCCACCAAATGGGCCATTGAACTGGTTTTCACCCCGATCCAAGGCTATGAGCAAGCGGCTGATTTGGCCGAGCTGTTCAGTCGCCCCTTGCGTCGTCGCATCAAACTCGCGGCATAAAGGCAGACCATGCAACTCACGCTCTGGACCTACGAAGGACCGCCCCATGTGGGCGCGATTCGCGTGGCCACCGCCATGACCGATGTGCACTATGTCTTGCATGCACCGCAAGGCGACACCTACGCCGACTTGCTGTTCACCATGATCGAGCGCTTGCCCCGCCGTCCACCGGTGACCTACACCACGTTCCAAGCCCGCGACCTCGGTGGCGACACTGCCGAGTTGTTCAAAGACGCTGCCCGTGATGCCCACTTGCGGTTCAAACCCCAGGCCATGTTGGTGGGGTCTTCGTGCACTGCCGAATTGATCCAAGACGACCCGGGTGGTTTGGCCCTGGCCTTGAACCTGCCCATTCCGGTGGTGCCCCTGGAATTGCCGGCCTACCAGCGCAAAGAAAACTGGGGCGCGTCGGAAACCTTTTATCACTTGGTGCGCGCCTTGGTGCCTGCTGGCCACCGGCGCAGCCCGATGGCTGACCGCCAGCCCACCTGCAATATCTTGGGCCCCACCGCCCTGGGCTTTCGCCACCGCGACGACATCAAAGAAATCCGTGGCCTGCTGCAAGACCTGGGCATCCAAGTCAATGTCGTGGCACCGCTCCATGCCAGCGTGGCCGATGTGCGTCGCCTGGCCGAGGCTGACTTCAATGTGGTGCTCTACCCCGAGTTGGCCCGCACCACCGCCCAATGGCTCGAGCGCAGTTGTGACCAGCCTTTCACGCAATGCATCCCTTACGGTGTCAATGGCACCTTGGACTTCATCGAAGAGGTGCGCCAACTCGCGGGCATGGGCGACAGCACGCAAACCCTGGCTGACTACCGCCAAGCCTCCAACGCCAAGTGGTATGCCAAATCAGTTGACTCCACCTACCTCACCGGCAAACGCGTCTTCGTGTTTGGTGACGCCACCCACGCGATCGCAGCCGCCCGCGTTGCACACCAAGAAATGGGCTTCGAGGTGGTGGGCTTAGGGACCTACAGCCGCGAGTTCGCTCGCGAGGTACGCGAAGCCGCCAAGTTGTATGGCATTGAAGCCTTGATCACCGACGACTACCTCGAGGTGGAAGACCGGGTCAAGGCCTTGCAACCCGAGTTGCTGCTGGGCACCCAAATGGAGCGGCACATCGCCAAGCGCCTAGGCATTCCTTGCACCGTGATTTCTGCACCCATGCACGTGCAAGATTTCCCCGCACGCTACGCCCCGCAAATGGGCTTTGAAGGCGCCAATGTCTTGTTCGATACCTGGGTCCACCCCCTGATGATGGGCCTGGAAGAACACCTGCTGGGCATGTTCCGCGAAGACTTTGAGTTCCACGATGGCGCTGCGCCTTCGCACTTGGGATCAGGCCACGCCGCCGCCAGTGCCGCACCCCATCCCACGCATGTGACCACCGCGCCACCTGTGTTGGTGATGGATCAACCCATCACCGCCAACACCGACACCCCCGCGAGCAATGAAAGCAGCTGGGCGCCCGAAGCCGAAAAAGAATTGAAAAAGATCCCGTTTTTTGTGCGCGGTAAAGCGCGACGCAACACCGAAATTTTTGCCCGTGAACGCGGTGTCTCGCGCATCACGGTGGAAACCATGTACGAAGCCAAGGCTCATTTCAGCCGCTGAAGTCCCACTGGAGTCAAGTCAATGATTGAAACAGCCACCATATCCGTCAACGATATCAAGCGCGGTCCCCGCCCACCCGATGGCGAGGGCAGCGTGCAGGTGCAACAAGACCCCATGGTCAAAATTGGCAATGCCAAGGTGTTTGCCATTTATGGCAAAGGCGGCATTGGCAAAAGCACCACCTCTTCCAACCTGTCTGTTGCTTTCAGCAAGCTGGGCAAGCGGGTGCTGCAAATCGGTTGTGACCCCAAGCACGACTCCACTTTCACCCTCACCAAAAAGCTGATGCCCACCGTCATCGATGCCTTGGAAACGGTCGACTTCCATGCCGAAGAACTGCGCTTGGAAGACTTCGTGTTCAAGGGCTACAACGGCGTGATGTGCGTCGAAGCCGGTGGTCCTCCTGCAGGCACCGGTTGCGG
>CAJBOO010000119.1 GCA_903956845.1 uncultured Burkholderiales bacterium | reverse complement strand
GCTGGCCCAGGTGTCTTTTGGCCACGGCACCACCAATGCCCACGACGAAGCTGCCTGGTTGGTTCTGTGGCAACTGGGTTTGCCTTTGGACTGCGACTTCAACGACGCTGAGCACAACCGAGACATCCATGAAGTGGAGCACCAACAGGTACAAGACCTCATCAAGCGACGCATCAGCAGCCGACAACCTGCCGCCTACCTCACCCAAGAAGCTTGGCTGCAAGGTGTTCCCTTTTATGTGGACGAACGTGCCATCGTGCCTCGCTCCCTGATTGCGGAAGTCCTGGCAGAAGGCAGTATCGACCCATGGCTGGGACCAGACACACAACGCGTGCTTGACCTGTGTACGGGCAACGGCAGCCTGGGCATCCTCGCCGCCTTGGCTTATCCGGAGGTGACTGTGCAAGGCTTGGATATTTCGACAGACGCCTTGGCCGTCGCGCAGATCAACCTAGAGCGCCACGGCCTGCAAAACCGCATGACTTTGGTGTCTTCTGACGGATTGCAACAGGCCCAAGGCTTGTTTGATTTGATTGTGTGCAACCCACCCTATGTCAATGCCCAAAGCATGTCTGAATTGCCGCCTGAATTTCAGGCAGAACCTGCGCTGGCATTGGCTGGCGGCGAGGACGGCATGGACTTCATTCGGCAATTACTGAAGCAAGCTGCTCAGCACATGTCTGCACAAGCGGTGCTGGTGCTCGAAATTGGCCATGAACGCGGCTACTTTGAAGCCGCTTTCCCTCACCTCGATGTCGTGTGGCTCACGACCAGTGCTGGCGACAGCCAGGTTTTACTCCTCACTCGCCAAGCATTGGAAGCAGGCCAACCCCTCTCATGATCACCATCAAAAATGTGACCTTGCGCCGCAGCGCGAAGGTCTTGCTCGAAGGCGCTACCGTCACCCTCAATCCTGGCGAAAAAGTCGGCTTGGTCGGGCGTAACGGGGCAGGCAAATCATCCCTCTTCGCCTTGCTCAATGGCAACTTGCAAGAAGATTCGGGCGAGTTCTACATTCCCACACAGTGGCGCATGGGCCAAGTGGCCCAAGACATGCCAGAGACCGAACAGAGTGCGACGGCGTTCGTCATCGAAGGCGACACTGTGCTCAACGATGCCAGGGCCGAAGTCCAAGCAGCAGAAGCCACCGACGATGGTGAACGATTGGGCAACGCCTACATGGCGCTATACGACGCTGGTGAGCATGATGCGGCGTCGCGTGCGCAAGCATTGATTTTGGGCTTGGGCTTCAAAACCACTGAACTCGATAACCCCGTCAACAGCTTTTCCGGTGGTTGGCGCATGCGCTTGCAACTGGCCAGGGCCTTGATGTGTCCCTCGGACTTGTTGCTGTTGGATGAACCGACCAACCACTTGGATTTGGATGCCCTGGTTTGGCTGGAAGCTTGGCTCAAACGGTATGAAGGCACCATGGTGGTGATCAGCCATGACCGGGAATTTTTGGATGCGGTCACCAATGTCACCTTGCACATTGATGCCGGTAAGTTGATGCGCTATGGCGGCAATTACAGCAAGTTTGAGGACATGCGTGCTGAGCAAATGGAATTGCAGCAAAACGCTTTTGCCAAACAGCAAGACAAAATCGC
>CAJBOO010000118.1 GCA_903956845.1 uncultured Burkholderiales bacterium | reverse complement strand
GAAACTCGAAGAGAAAAAAGAGGCTGAGTTAGAAAAGAAAAAGAAGCTTGAAAAAGAGAAGTTAGAAAAAGAAAAAACCAAAGAAAAAGAAAAAGAGAAAACCAAGGAACTCGATAAGAAGAAAAAAGAAGAGGCAGCCACCAAGGCCAAAGAAGATGCCAAGAAAGCCGCTGCAGAAGAAAAACGTGAAGCCGCACTTCGCAACGAAAACCTGAAACGCATGCAAGGCATGGCGGGTGCATCTGGCGATGAAAACGCCAAAGGCACAGCGCTCAAATCATCCGGACCCTCTGCCAGTTATGCAGGTCGAATCCGTGCACGCATCAAACCCAACATCACATTCACAGAAGATGTGGCTGGCAACCCCAGAGCAGAAGTGGAAGTTCGAACTTCGCCCGATGGCACCATCCTCAGCCGAAAGCTCTTGTCCAGCAGCGGCAGCAAAGCCTGGGATGACGCCGTCTTGAAGGCCATCGACAAAACCGCCACCCTGCCCCGCGACGAAGATGGCCGCGTGCCACCCGTGCTAGAAATCAGCTTCCGCCCCAAAGATTAATTGGGGTCAATGACCCCAATTAAATTTCGTAGACGATTTCGGCTTTGCCTTGATCTGCTTGCGCAATCCAACTGGAGAGGGCTGCATCGCTTGGAAAGAATTTGGCTTGGTCGCCCAAAGACAATTCTGCAGATGCAGCAAGGTTGTCAGCTTTGCGCTCCAGTTTCAAGCGCACTGGCAAACCTCTTAGCAATTCACCCTGCTCCGTCATCTCACGCTGAGGTGGGAAGGCTTTGACAAGCTTTGCAACTTCTGGCGCGCGACCATTCACAGCCACACGCAAGAACTTGCCAAAGCGGCAACGCGCTGAAGGCAAGTCCCAGACTTGTTGAATTGACAAGCGATAACCGCCAGAGAATCGGTCGGCTTGCATCTTGGCCATCACAATGACCAGTTCATCGTCTTTAAACAAGTGTCGATTGGCATTGATCATGGCTTCGTCGGCTGTGGCTTCCATGACTGCGCTCTTGTCATCCAACTTAAAGATGGCCAGCTTGCCGCGCTGACCGTTGATGATGCGCAAGTCGCTCACAATGCCCGCCAACAGTTGCGGCTCACGGCTGTCGATGAGGTCGTCAATTTTGCGCTTGGCGAACAAACGGACTTCGCGTTCAACTGCATCAAACAAGTGGCCTGACAAGTAGAAGCCGACAGCTGTTTTTTCATGGGTCAGTTGCTCTTTGACACCCCAAGGGAGCATGTCCACCAACTCGGGTTCTTGCGAACTTGAACCATGGGCATCGTCGCCCATCATGTCAAACAAGCCGCCCTGATTGGCGTTGGCAGCTGTGGCTGTCGAGAAATCAAAGGCTCGGTCAATGGAGGCGGCCAATGAAGCGCGATTGCGCTGCAAGGAATCAAAGGCGCCAGCCTTGACCAAGGCCTCTACCGTGCGCTTGTTCAAACGACTGCGGTCGACACGCACGCAGAAATCAAACAAGCTGGTAAAAGGTCCACCCTCTTCGCGCGCTTTGACAATGGCATCGATGGCTTGTTGGCCTGTGCCCTTGATGGCGCCCAAACCGTAGCGAATGACTTTGTCAGACACTGGCTCGAAGCGGTGCGTACCGCGGTTCACGTCAGGCGGATCAAAGGCCATGCCGAACTTCAAGGCATCTTCAAACAAGACCTTCAGTTTGTCGGTGTCGTCCATTTCAATGGTCATGTTGGCGCAGAAAAACTCCGCTGTGAAATGGACCTTCAACCAACCGGTGTG
>CAJBOO010000117.1 GCA_903956845.1 uncultured Burkholderiales bacterium | reverse complement strand
CCGCAAAATCCGCAGTGATGACGCGTACACCCCAGGTGGTGTGGGCGGCAAACGGCCAGACCGCAGTGTGTTGGTCTACAGCCAACGTTGCCGCGAGGCCTACCCCGAGGTGCCGATCATCATTGGCGGCATCGAAGCATCGTTGCGCCGCATTGCGCATTACGACTATTGGCAAGACAAGGTGCGTCGCGCGATCTTGATCGATGCCAAAGCCGATTTGTTGTTGTATGGCAATGCCGAGCGTGCGTTGGTCGAGGTGGCGCACCGCATCGCCGCCAAAGAACCCATTGCACAAATCACCGATGTGCGTGGCACCGCGTTCATGGTGCGTCAAACCCCCGAAGATTGGTTTGAGATTGACAGCACCGAAGTCGACACACCCGGGCGCATTGAAGCCCATGTGAACCCCTACCTGATGGTGAGCGACCAGGCCAAGGCGCAAGGCGAAACATGTGCGCGTGAAGACGAAGCGCAAGCCGTGGCGGATGCGGCCAACTTCACCACATCACCTCTGACATTTGTGCCCAACCCGGCGCTGCGCCAAGGCAAACTGAAAGTGCCACCGCGCGACCGTTCGGTGATCCGCTTGCCCAGCTACGAGCAAGTCAAAAGCGATCCGGTGCTCTATGCCCATGCCAACCGCGTGTTGCATTTGGAAACCAACCCGGGCAATGCTCGCGCCTTGGTGCAAGCGCATGGCGAAGGACGCACCGCCCGCGATGTGTGGATCAACCCGCCGCCCATTCCGCTCACCACGGCTGAAATGGACCATGTGTTTGACTTGCCGTATGCGCGCAGCCCGCACCCGAGTTATGCCGATGCGCAAGGCGGCCACGATGGCGAGACCAAAATCCCCGCGTGGGAGATGATCCGCTTCAGTGTCAACATCATGCGCGGCTGCTTTGGTGGGTGCACGTTTTGCTCGATCACCGAACACGAAGGCCGCATCATCCAAAGCCGCAGCGAAGCATCCATCCTGCGCGAAATCGAAGACATCCGCGACAAGGTCCCTGGCTTCACCGGTGTGGTGAGTGACTTGGGCGGTCCCACCGCCAACATGTACCGCATCGGTTGCAAAACGCCCGAGATTGAAGCGGCGTGTCGCAAACCGAGTTGCGTGTTCCCAGGCATTTGCCAAAACCTCAACACCAGCCATGCGCCACTGATTCAGCTGTATCGCAAAGCACGTGCCTTGCGTGGCGTGAAAAAAATCTTGATCGGTTCAGGACTGCGTTACGACTTGGCCGTGGAAAGCCCCGAGTACGTGAAAGAGTTGGTGACGCACCACGTGGGTGGCTATTTGAAAATCGCGCCCGAGCACACCGAAGGCAGCCCGCTCTCCATGATGATGAAGCCAGGCATTGGCAGCTACGAGCGCTTCAAGCAGATGTTTGACAAGTACAGCGCCGAAGCGGGCAAGAAGCAATACCTGATTCCCTATTTCATCGCAGCCCACCCTGGCACCCGTGACGAAGACATGATGCATTTGGCGGTGTGGTTGAAGAAGAATGGCTTTCGCGCCGACCAGGTGCAAACCTTCTACCCCAGCCCCATGGCCACGGCCACGGCGATGTACCACTCGGGCAAAAACCCTTTGAAGCGCGTTGGGCGCGAGAGTGAAGCTGTGGACATCGTGCGTGGCGAAAAGCGTCGTCGATTGCACAAAGCGTTTTTGCGCTACCACGACCCGAACAACTGGCCGCTGTTGCGCGAGGCCTTGAAAGCCATGGGACACGCGGACCTGATTGGTAACGGCAAGCAGCACCTGATCCCACGTTTTCAGCCGCTCAATACCGAGGGCTACACCAGCAGTCGGCGCAAAAACAGCACGTCGGCGGCAGCCAAGACATCGCCCGTGACGCAGGGGCGGGTCAAGGCATCGCCAGGCAAGGTGCTGACGCAGCACACGGGCTTGCCACCTCGCAAGACCAAGTAAGTCCCTCTAGCCGCCCGGCCTGGGGGCCATTTTTTGAGCAAATCACCAGACAAATGAGCCGCCATGGCGGGTG
>CAJBOO010000116.1 GCA_903956845.1 uncultured Burkholderiales bacterium | reverse complement strand
TTTTCTTTTTGACGGGTGCGTCCATACGGTTCTCCTGGTGGTTTTTATTTAGGCAAGGCCAACCGCTTCGCGGTCGCTGATGGGGAAATAGGCGCGGTGCAAGATGTCCGGATCGGCTTTCAAGTTGTCGGGGCCACCGTCGTAGGACACGCGACCCCTGGACATCACATACACATGGCTCGACAAGCCCAACGCCAGTTGCGTGAACTGCTCAATCAACAAAACGCCAATGCCGCTGGCGGCGATCTCGCGGATCACCGGGACCAAGCGACTGACGATGGACGGGGCCAATCCAAAAGAGAGCTCGTCAATCAGCAAATAGCGCGGTGACACCACCAAGGCTTGTGAGATAGACACCATTTGTTGTTGACCGCCAGACAAATCACCGGCGGCTTGGTTCAAGCGGGTTTTCAATTCGGGAAAGAGTTCCAACACCCGTTCAATCGATTGGTTCAAGGCGCTGCTGGACAAACCACCACCGGCCACTTGCAGGTTTTCTTTGACCGTCAGTTCGCGCAGCACCTGGTGGCCTTCGGGCACTGTGGCAATGCCGTGGCGGCGAATCTCGTCGCTTTCCAATCCCTTCACGTTGTGGCCATCCAGCCAAACATCGCCAAAGGCGGGCTCGACCACGCCCGAGATGCCCAGCACTGTGCTGGTTTTGCCCGCGCCATTGGGTCCCATGAGTGCAGTGACCATGCCGGGTTTGACCTCGAGCTTGATGCCGTGCACCACGGCCTTGGTGCCACGCACCATGACCAGGTTGTCGATTTTCAAAATGCCAGAGGTTGTGCTCATGCCTGGACTCCCAATTCCTCGAAACTGCCTAAATAGGCTTTTTGCACTTCAGGGTTTTGCAAGACATCGTGGGTTGGACCCAAGGCCAGCAACTTGCCAAAGTCCAACACCATGGTTTCTTCGCAGCAAGCGGCAATCAACTCCACATCATGGTCAATCAAGAACACCTGGGCACCGCAATAAGCAGGAATCCCACGAATGACTTCTTCCAAGTGCTTGGTTTCTGTTTCAGACATGCCTGCACCGGGCTCATCCAACATCACCAACTCGGGCTTGCCAATCAGGGCTTTGGCAATCTCGGCCAAGTGGCGCTCTTGCGTAGACAGGTTGCTGCCCTTGCGGTGAATGCGTTTGCTCAAACCCACATAGTCAATGGCTTGCGCCACGGCATGGTCTGACATGTCTTTGTCAATGAAACCCGCATGGTCGGCGATCGCTTCAACGTTTTCCCAAAGCGTCAAGTCGTCGGCGATTTGGTCGGTTTGAAAAGTACGGCGCAAGCCAAACAACGCGCGTTTGTGCGGGGCCAAGCCAGTGAGCTTGCGGCCGTTGACGCTGACACTGCCTTGCGTGGGTGTGACAAATCCAGACAGCACATTCAGCAAGGTGGTTTTGCCCGCGCCGTTGGGACCGATCAAGCCAGAAATGCCGCATTTCAAAGTGACGGTCAATTCGTTGATGGGCTTGACGCCACCGAATTGGACTGTGAGGTTGTGGATGTCAATCATGTGGACAAGCCCTCAACGGTAAGAAGCAAAGGGTTTGGGAAAACGCTGATCAATGCGTTGACGAATCGGCAACATCAAGCGGTAGCTGGCGATTTCAATCAGCACCTTGGCCAGCATCGAGCCCCAAATAATGAACAGGGCAATGCTGTGATCCACGTCAAAGACGCCGTGGGCAATCCACGCCACAAAGTAGCCAATGAAGATCCAGTTCAACAAACGCTTGATCAGACGGTGGTCGGGCATCAAGCCCATGCCTTCGATCAAACGCGACAAGCGCAATGACAGCCATGCTTCGGCGTCTTCGGCACCGTCTTGCACCTTTTTGCCAAAGAAACCCAGCAACAACCAGCACACACCCGGGATGACCATGCGAAATAACAAGGCGATGAGCGCAATGAAGAAAGAACCGGCGAAGCTGGCTTGCTCGTAATGGGCACACAGCAGTCCCACCGCAATGGCAATGAGTCCCCAAGTGACTGTGCCTTCAATGATGCGGCTCATGCGCACGAATTTGTAATAGTCGGCCAGTTGTCCGGCCAAGCCTTTGCGGCCTTGAATCAGTGACACCAACAAGGCGAAACCAAAAAACACGTTCGACAAATTGCCGTCCACCCCATGGTCGTTCAGCAAAGCAGGCAGGGCACGGATCAGCAAACCCGCAAACAAGCAACCGACCCAGTTGTAGACACCGCCGACAACCACCAAGGCATAGAGCAAGATGGATTGGCTGACGGGGAAGCCCGTGTTGTCAAGCTGGCCATTCAAACCGGCCAACAAACCCCCAGCCAAACCCGCCAAGAAACCACCGATGGTGAAGGCCCAGGCTTTGTAACCAAACACGCTGACACCAGCCGCAATGGCCGCGGCTTCAGACTTGCGAATCAAGGCCCAGGAGCGACCTGCTTCGGTGGCGCGAAGCCACTCTAGCCAAGACAAGCCAGCTGCCAACCAAGCAACGGCATAAAGAAAATAGCTGCTGTCGCTGACGGCGATCCAAGGGCGTTCAATCAAGGCGCGTTGACCATCGACCACTTTGCCGGTCCAACCGGGGCCACCATCAGGAAAGCCAATCACATTGACCGCGACTTGGAAAGCAGCTGCCACCATCAAGGTGAGCAAGGCCAAGTACAAACCGCGCATGCGCAGGGCGGGCAAGCCCACCAACAAACCAAACACCGCGGCCACCACAGCGCCGATGAGGAGGGCCAATTCAAAGGGCAGGGACAAGCCATGCACCAAACGCAAACACACCCAGCCGCCAACACCGCTGAGCGCGAACTGGGCCAAGGACACCATGCCCAATTGACCATAGAGCAAAGACACGGTGGCCGCCACCAAACTCAGGCAAGCGACGGTGGTGAAGGTGTTGAGCCAATAGGCCGAGAACAAATACGGGCCCAGTAAACCAAACACCGCCAAGGTGATCAGGATGGGCGTGATGCGCCGCAGGGGTGAGCCTGGTGGGATATCGGGTTTGTCTTTGTCGCGTGCCATGGGTTGTTCTGTGAAACGGGTTTATTCGAGATGGCTGTTGTCACGTGACAAGCCAATGCCTTTGCGTTGCTGCCACAAGATGGCCAAGATGGCCACGACAAAACCGGTGGCCGAGCCATAGCGAGAAATTTGCGGCAACAAGGTGGTGAGGGCTTCAATCACGCCAATCAGCAAACCACCCAGCACGGTCATGGGCAAGGACACCAAGCGACCGACCACGGCAGCGGCCATCGCGGGGATGACCAAGAATGTGAGGACGGTAGGGTTCAAGCGCACCATGTTGCCCATGAACAAGCCGGTGATGCCAGCAAACACACCGGCGATCGTCCAAGCCCAGGTGTCGACGTTTTTAACGCGCACACCCAATAAACCGCTGAGCACGCGGTTGCTTTGCAGGGCGCGCATGCGCAAGCCCAAAGGGGTTTTGGCCAGCAGCCACAACATGCTGATGGTCATGGTCGTCGCCAACACCAAAGCCAGCAAACGCGTGTAGCTGATCAGGCGGCGACCGTCAAATTCGAGTCCACCACTGTCGGTGGGCAATACCAAGCGACGGGGATCGTCTCCCCAATACCATTGCGCCATGCCCATCACCATCAAGGCAAAACCCAGGGTGGCCATGGCCCGCACGATGCGGTCTTGGTGGGTCAGGCTGGGCGCGATGAAGCGCCCATAAGCCCATGACAAAAACGTCGCCACGAAAACACCTGCGACCCATCCCATCCAATCGGCGTATTCCAGGTCGATGACTTGCCAGCAGACCATGGCGGCCAAACCGCCAAGTGCACCGTAGGCGAAATTCACCACACCGCTGGCTCGGTAGAGCACCACCAAGCCCACGCCTGAGAGTGCATACACCGCGCCAACACTGATGCCGACAACAAGAAAGGGAAGCAGGGTTTCCATGGTTTCAGTTTTTTAGAGTGGACGTGCGCTTACTTGGCCACGCCTGTTTTGGCTTCATAGGCCAAGACATCGGCCAAATCAGCATCCTTGGCTTGGAAGCAATTGGCGGTTTGCAGCTTGAAGCCACCGCCTGTCAACAAAGCCACGCGACCGTTGTGGTTGGCTTGGTGACGCTCACCTTCACCGAAGTACCAAGGGGCGCACAGCATGTCTGTTTTTACGTTCTTGATGCCGCGAGCAGCGTTCAAGAAAGCTTTGCGGTCGATGTCGCCTTTGATGCCCAACATGGCGTTGGTGGCCACTTGTGCAGACAAATAACCGGCTTGTGAGAAAGAGTCGATCGGGT
>CAJBOO010000115.1 GCA_903956845.1 uncultured Burkholderiales bacterium | reverse complement strand
CTTGGTGGAAACCAGCGATGGCTGGGTGCAAAAGCACCGCGTCAATCACTGGTGTTACCTGGGCACTTGGTGTTCCAAAGTGGGTGAAACCGTTGCCTTGGAGGACGCCAAGCCCACCGATTTCGATTTGGACAGCTACAAAATCTTGGTCAAGCCGATCATGTTGCAAACCGTACGCTTGGAGTGGGTGCGCCCATGAAACAGCAATTGGCATTGGTGGACTGCAACAATTTTTATGTCTCATGCGAGCGGGTGTTTCGCCCCGACTTGAAAACCGTGCCCGTGGTGGTCTTGTCCAACAACGACGGTTGCGCGGTGTCGCGCTCCAACGAGGCCAAGGCCTTGGGTGTGCGCATGGGGCAGCCATGGTTTGAATGCAAGGCCTTGGCGCAAGCGCATGGCATCGTGGCGTTGAGCTCCAACTACGCCCTGTACGCCGACATGTCCAACCGCGTGATGTCCATCCTCAGCAACTACTCGCCCCGCCACGAGGTGTACTCGATTGACGAATGCTTTGTCGATCTGACGGGTATTGCCCAACTTCGGCAGGTGAGTTACCAGATGCGCGAGCAGGTGATTAAGTGGACGGGCATTCCTGTGTGTGTGGGCATCGGGCCCACCAAAACATTGGCCAAACTCGCCAACCACATTGCCAAAAAACACCCGCGCTCCAAAGGCGTGTTCAATTTCAACGACTTGACCGATGCGCAGCAAGAAAAATTGCTCAGTCAAATCGATGTTGCAGAAGTGTGGGGTGTGGGGCGACGTCTGTCAGCGCGGCTTGCCGAACACGGTGTCTTCACCGTTGAAGACCTGCGCATCGCACACACGGCCACGCTGCGGGCCGAATTTGGCGTGGTCATTGAAAAAACACAGCGTGAACTGCAAGGCACGGTGTGCATCGATTTGCAAGAGGCGGTGCCCGACAAACAGCAAATCATCAGCAGCCGATCGTTTGGCAACACAGTCACTGATGTGGCGGTGCTCAAAGACGCCATGAGCACCTTCGTTGCCAATGCCTGCGTCAAACTGCGTGCGCAAGGCTCGCATGCTGCGCTCTTGCAGGTGTTTTTGCACACCAACCGATTCCGAAAAGACCTGCCGCAGTACAACCCCTGCATCACCGTGCCCTTGCCGCAACCCACCAACGACAGCTTGGTGGTCAACCGCTGGGCCGACTACCTGGTCGGGCGCATGTTCAAGCCCGAATATGCGTATAAAAAAGCAGGCGTGATGTTGGGCGACATTTCCCCAGTGGGGCGCTACCAAACCGATTGGCTAGAGCCTGCCCAGGCCACCGACACGCGCCTCATGCACACCTTGGACAAACTCAACCACCGCTATGGTCGTGGCACGGTGAAAGTCTCGACCCAAGGGGCGCACCAAGGCTGGCAAATGCGGCAAGAGCGCAAGTCGCCTAACTACACCACCGATTGGGCCAAGGTGCCACTGGCTTGATCTGTCTACCGCCCAGTTGGCGACTCAGCTTGCCGCCAGTGGTGATCGCCAAGCGACAAGCATGGCCATTCAGTGGCAGAGCATGTGGGCGAGCTTGTCGTAAGCGCTGCCAGGCACTGGAAAGATTTTGTTGGTCCCAGGTGATGTGTTTCTGAGGATAGAACCCGCAGCCATTGGTTGATTGAACACCAGCAAGGACATTTCCCGAACCCAACCTGCTTGGCAATCTGCTTCAACCCATGTTTTGATGGACAGGATGCCAAAGGCCCCTACCGGTTCTTTGTGGTCAAACAAGGTCCACACCCGTGGCAACTTGCCTGCGGTTTGGGTGGTGGGATCAAAGTACCAAGTGCCGTCTTCCAATTCGCTGAAGACTTGCCATTGCGCATGGGCATTCAAGCTGAGCAACAGCAACACGAGCAGGGATACTTTTTTCATGGGGTAGAGGTGAAGGTCATTCGTGGGGAAGCAAGTCGGGGCAGAGAAATACAATCATGGCCGATGAATCTGTTGCGCACATGCATGCTCAGGGCTTGGGTCGCCATCGGTGTTGGCTTGGCTTGGCCAGTTTACGCCCAACCCAAAATGCTGTTTGCCACAGAAGCCAACTGTCGCTTGATCAAAGGCTACAGCAAATATGACCTAGACGGTGTGGCCAGTGCATTCGGGGTGCATGCCTCCCAAGTTCGGTTCGTCAAGCCACAGTGGGGCCGCAGTCAAACCGTGGGTCACCAGTGCCAAATGGTTTTTTCTACCCCCAAAGGGAACAAAGCATGCGCTGTGCTGAGCATCACGCAAGGCGATTTTGTCTTTGGTCAAGTGGTTTCAAGCAAAGGCAATAATGCGATTTGCTTTTGACCAGCAGTCCATCGCGCAACCCTTCCAGACCACCCATTCACATCGAGCTGATCATGAAACCCTACAAGACCATTCAATGTTCGGTCACAGACCATGTGTTGACCTTGACCTTGAACCGACCCGAGCAACTCAATGCGTTCACCGTCCAGATGGCGCATGAACTCATCCATGCGTTCGAGCAAGCCAGCCAAGACGATGACGTGGCAGCCATCGTGGTGACGGGGGCGGGCAAAGCGTTTTGTGCAGGCATGGATTTGAGCATCGAAGGCAATGTGTTTGGCTTGGATGAGACCTTGCACCCAACCTTGCAGGACATGCAAGACAAACTCGACACAGAGGCCATCGCCAAGGGTGTTCGCGACACAGGGGGCACCGTCACCTTGGCCATGTACGAATGCAAAAAACCGATCATTGGTGCCATCAATGGTGCTGCTGTCGGTATCGGTGCCACCATGACCTGTGCCATGGACATTCGACTCGCCTCAGACAAGGCGCGAGTGGGTTTCGTGTTCAACAAAATAGGCATCACCCCAGAGGCTTGTTCGAGTTGGTTTTTGCCGCGTTTGGTGGGCTTGCAAACAGCCCTCGAGTGGTGCTACACAGGTGACATCCATGATGCCCAGACACTGCTGGATGCGGGGTATGTCAAAGCCGTTGTGCCCGCAGCCGATTTGCTGGGGGCGGCCTATGCGATCGCCCAAAAAATCGTGCACCACAGTCCAGTGGCCATTGCATTGACACGCCAAATGCTCTACCGCAACGCTGCCCAAGACCATCCTCTCAAAGCCCACCAGGTGGATTCGTTAGCGATTTTTTACGCCAGCCAAACCAGCGGCAAAGAGGGTGTTGCCTCATTCAAGGAAAAGCGAAAACCTGTGTTCACCGACAGGGCATCGAGTGACATGCCTGACTTTTATCCTTGGTGGTGATACGCTGAATCACCATGCCTGTCTTCCCCCCATTTCCATTGCCGCCATTCCTCACCGACTTTGCGTTGCAGAGGATCGGTGAGCGGGTCCGCTCGATCACGGGTTCACAATCTTCCCTAGCGGATTTCACTGTTCCGCTGGGCGACCCCGGCCTCTTCGGTCCCAACGCCATGGTGTGGCGGGTGCATGCCGATTTCACAGCCATGATGGTGGGCGGTTTGTCTTCTTTGATGGTGCAATCCTTGCATCCGAGGGCCTTGGCTGCGGTTTGGGACCATTCAGACTTTCGCAACAACCTCAAAGCCCGGTTAGGTCGAACCGCTTATTTCGTGGCGGCCACCACCTATGGTGGCCAAGCGCTCGCCAAGAAAACCATTGCGCGAGTCAACAGCATCCACGCCCATGTGAAAGGCACAGACCTGCAGGGCAGGGCCTATGTGGCCAATGAGCCTGCCTTGCTCAGGTGGGTGCATTTAGTGGAAGTCGCTTCGTTTTTGACGGCCTTTCAGCACCTGGCCAAGCAGCCTTTGTCCGAGCAAGACTGCGATCAGTACATTGAAGAAATGACCACCGTAGGACACCTGCTGGGTGCGGTCAACTTGCCAACCACTTGGCAGACAACGCAACAAGCCTTGCAGGACTACCAGGCCGAATTGTCTTTTGATGACAGGGCCCAGCAGATCATTCACATCATTGAAAACTATCCGACCGATTGGTCAGAAAAACCCTTCATGGCCTTGGTTCTGGCAGCTGCTTTTGATGTCATGCCTGCTTGGGCGCTTGACAGCATTCGCCGCGAACCGTCCTGTGCGGTGGCTGTGCACATCAGGCGTTTGGCGCTGCTGGCTGCGGCCGAGCCTGTTCAGTGGATGCTGAACAAGCAAGGGGTGGCTGCCATTGCTCGGCAGCGTGCAGCAGGTCAGCAAGCCCAGTGGCAGACCGCCTGAGCAGCCCCATGTCAGGCGATTCAACCGCTTTGATCAGTGCAACACCCCAAAGGGTATTGGTCTTGGGTGCGAGTGGCACCATGGGTTTGGCGACTGCACGCGCATTGCTTTCGCGCGGGCATGACGTGGTGTGTTTGGTTCGCCCACGTCAAGGCGCGGATGCAGCCCAAGCCCAACAACACTTTGCCGACCGCTTGCCAGGCGCTACGGTGCGCTGGGGCGACGCATGCGATGTCAACTCCTTGGTGCGCGATGGTTTTGCCCGTGAGCGTTTTGATGTGCTTGTGTCCTGTTTGGCCTCTCGCACGGGTGCGCCCGAAGAGGCATGGCGAGTGGATCACCAAGCCCATGTGGATGCACTTCAGGCTGCCCAAGCGGCTGGGGTCCAGCATGTTGTGCTGCTCTCGGCCATTTGCGTGCAAAAACCCTTGCTTGCTTTCCAGCAGGCCAAGCTGGCATTCGAGGAAAAGCTGATGCGCTCGGGGCTGACCTATTCCATTGTTCGGCCCACTGCTTTTTTCAAATCCTTGTCTGGTCAACTAGAACGTGTGAAACGCGGTAAACCCTTTTTGATTTTTGGGGATGGCCAACGCACTGCCTGCAAACCCATCAGCGATGGCGATTTGGGTGATTTCATCGCAGGCTGTTTGGACGACCCCGCACGACACAACCGCATTTTGCCCATCGGTGGACCAGGACCAGCGATCACGCCCAGAGAGCAGGGCGAACATTTGTTCAAGCTGTTGGGCATGACGCCACGCTTCAAAAGCGTGCCTGTTGGCATGCTGGACCTGATCATTCGCGTCTTGAGCGTGTTGGGCAAAGTCTCCAAGCTGGCAGCCGACAAGGCCGAGCTCGCACGCATTGGTCGTTACTACGCCACCGAATCCATGCTGGTGTTCAACCCCGACACACAGCAATACGATGCCAGCGCCACCCCGTCACATGGGACGCAAACCTTGTGGGATGCTTATGCGCTGTGGGTCAAGGGCGAGGGCGTGCCTGACAGGGGTGCGCACAAGGTGTTTTAAGTGGCCTCGCCGTGATGGCTGTGCTGTTTTTTCACGGCCAGCAATGCCAGCACGCTGATGAATGCCATGCCTGACAGGTAGTAGCCCACGAATGGCAAACCGTGGTTCGTGGCGAGCCATGTCGCGATGTAGGGCGCAAAGGATGCCCCCACGATCGCCGATAAATTAAAGCTCAATGAAGCGCCGGTGTATCGAACTTCGGTGGGGAATAAGTCTGCCATCAGTGAGCCCAGCGGACCAAAGCACATGCCCATGAGGGCCATGCCAATCGACAAGGCCAAGACGGTTGTGAAACTGCCTGCTTGCAACATTGGCCCCAAAAACAGTCCCAACACACAAATGCCCATGGCACCCAGGGTCAGTGCGTGTGTGCGTCCCTTGGCGTCAGAAATTTTGGCGGCGATCGGGATGAACAACGCGAAGAAGACCACGGCAATCAATTGCAACACCAAAAAATCAGCTCGGGCATAACCCAGCGAAGTGGTTGCCCAACTCAGCGTGAACACAGTGATCAAGTAGAAAAGCACAAATTGACCCAAGCCAGACAACATGCCCAGCAACATGGAACGTGTGTGCTGTGTGACCACTGTGTAAATGGGTACCCGAACCCTGGCTTTGAGTGCCATGACTTGTTGAAATTGAGGCGTCTCGGCAATGTTGAGTCGCACATACAAACCCACCAGCACCAGGAATGCACTGGCCACAAAGGGAATGCGCCAACCCCAGTCTAAGAAATCGGCTTCTGGCAATTGCGTGGTGAGGGCCAAAAAGACGCTGCCAGACAAGAAGAAACCAATCGGCCCACCGAGCTGCGGGAACATGCCATACCAGGCGCGTTTGTTGGGCGGTGCATTTTCAGTGGCCAACAGCACAGCGCCGCCCCATTCACCGCCCAATCCCAGGCCTTGCCCGAAACGAAACACCGCCAACAAGATGGGCGCGGCAATCCCTATCGCCGCGAAAGAGGGCAACAAGCCAATCAGAACCGTCGACACACCCATGGTGAGTAATGAAGCTACCAAGGTGGCCTTGCGACCGATCCGGTCGCCAAAATGACCGAACAGCGCAGATCCCACTGGACGGGCAACAAACGCCAGACCAAAGGTCGCCAACGATTGCAGGATGGCAATGCCTGGGTCAGCGGCAGCAAAAAACAGCTTGGGAAACACCAACACCGCAGCCGTGCCAAAGATATAAAAATCAAAATATTCAATGGTTGTGCCGATGAGGCTGGCAAACAAAATTTTGGCCGGCGAGTTCAGTGCGATCGGTTGGGCTGAGGCATTGACAGACATCGGTTGTCTCCACTGATGACGGTCACTTTCGAGACACGCCGCGGTTGGGTGATAGTTGCTGTGGGAGATGATAAATGTTCTGCCTAGAATGCGGCATCGCATTTGTGACACCTATCCATTGATTGCCTAAGGAAGCGAAACCATGAGCGTTCAGCCCACCACCCCAGACACCCCCAAACGTCCCGCCATGACCATGCACAGCTTGATGAAGATGTACAGCGAAGGCGAGAAAATCACCATGCTCACCGCTTACGACGCGAGTTTTGCGGCGGTGGCTGATCTGGCTGGTGTGGACATTGTGTTGGTGGGTGATTCCTTGGGCATGGTCTGTCAAGGCCACAACAGCACCCTGCCGGTGACCCTCGAAGCTATGCGATACCACACAGAATGCGTCTCACGGGGTTTGCAAAAACAACATGGCAGACCGATTGTGTTGGGTGACATGCCCTTTGCCAGTTACGCCTCACCCGAGCAAGCTTTTGAGAGCGCTTCTGCACTCATGAAGGCCGGCGCTCACATGGTCAAACTCGAAGGCGGTGCATGGTTGGCACCCACGGTCGACTACTTGGTGACACGTGGCATCCCGGTGTGTGGGCACTTGGGGTTGACCCCACAAAGTGTCAATACGCTTGGTGGCTACCGTGTGCAAGGCCGAACTGAAAGCGCTGCTGAGCAACTGATGCAAGATGCTTTGTCACTTCAACATGCAGGCGCACAAGCATTGGTGTTGGAAATGGTGCCTGCTGCTTTGTCCGCCAAAATCACCAAAGCCCTGACCCGTTGCGCCACCATTGGCATTGGCGCTGGCGTAGACACAGCCGGTCAAATATTGGTGCTGCACGACATGCTGGGCGTGACGCAAGGCAAGGTGCCTAAGTTTGCCCACAACTTCATGAACGAGGCGGACAGTGTTCTGGGTGCGATGCAAGCGTTTGTGAAAGCGGTCAAGGAAAAACGCTTTCCAGTGAATGAACTCCACGCTTGGTAATTGACCTGGGCACCTGGGCATGGGCTGTCCCCGTCCTCAGAGAAAGGCATCACTGAGCCAATTTCAATCCATTGATCTTCATGAGCAAATAAATGTTTTGAAGCTCTGCTTTTTCACAGTCGGGTGCACCGAGCCAACGTGACAAAGCATGGGCGGGCATATGTATGTGTTTGCCGTCCATGTCAACTTCCACACGGAAATAGCAGGGACTGTGTTCCTCGAATGAAATCACTGTACCCAATCGACCAACTGGCCAAGGTTTCTTGATGACCACCACTTGATCGCCTGGGCGCGCCAGGCATTCCAGGTTGTCTTCATAGGCTTGTTGAATTTCGTCACTGGATGTTTTGGCACTGGCGCGTGCGAAATCATTGGCGAATTGAATAAATTGTTCGGCTCTCATCCCTCTAATGTCGGCTTGACCAGGCATTTCCTTGAGCGTTCGTGCTTGTTTTCTTCAAAAAACAGCTGCCTGAATGCCATTGGCCAGCCAAATACCTGATGTGCCCACCATCGCTCAGAAGTATTCATTTCGCAAGCGAAGGCATCGAGTCTGCAATATTCACAAGCTAAATGAACTGTATTTGTGAAACCTTATATGTAAATAGGGCTTGGCTCCCTACACTGCGTGCTCATTCCATCCATTGATTCATTACTTGCCTGTGACAGGAGCCATCATGCAAACAGCCGGGGATATCCAAGCAAATGAGGACTTCGATGTGTCACGCGCCATCGATGACGGCCGGCTCACCCTGGTTCAAAAGGCAACCTACCTGTTGGCTGCCTTAGCCATCATCATTGATGGTTTTGATGGCCAAATGATCGGATATGCCATTCCTTTGATCATGCAAGAGTGGGGAACGACACGTGCAGCATTCTCTGTGGCAGTGGCCAGCGGACTGGCTGGCATGGCCATTGGCAGCCTGAGCGCGGGGGTGTTGGCTGACCAATTTGGCCGCAAACCTGTCTTGATCGCCAGTATCGTGCTTTTTGGGACATCTACTCTGTTGATTGGTCTTTCCAATGACGTGTTCGGCATTGCCTTGATTCGTTTTTTCGCTGGTCTTGGCATTGGGGCCGCATTGCCCGCAGCCACCACGCTGACGGCAGAATTCATTCCCTTGCGACTTCGAACGATGGCGGTGACGACAGCCATCGTGTGCTACCCAGCTGGTGGCATGTTGGCGGGTTTGGCTGCGGCAAACATATTGCCCCAGCATGGTTGGCGTGTTTTCTTTTATGTGGGTGGTGCCATGGCCATCACGTTCGCGGTTGTGTTGATCTTCACTTTGCGTGAATCACCCAAATATTTGTCACGTCAACCCTCGCGCTGGGAAGAATTGCGTGCACTGATGCAAGCCATGTCCCATGAAGTGGCTCAGGTTCGACAATTCACCGATGGCTTGATCACCCATGCTCGACGCGGTCACGTGGCCGAATTGTTTCGCGCAGGACGGGCTTTCGATACCTCCTGGTTGTGGCTGGCTTTCTTCATGATCCAACTTTCGATTTACTCAGCTTACAGTTGGTTGCCCACGATGTTGACCACAGAAGGCTTGTCACCGGCTTTGTCTGGGATGGGACTGACCGCCTATAACTTTGGCGGCATCTTTGGCGCAGTGCTTTGCGCTGCTGCCATCAATCGCTTTGGCTCACGAGGCCCCATGGTTTTCTGGGCGGCCATGTCCGCGGTGACTGCCTTTGGATTGAAGATGGTCAACATCACGGCCACACCTGAGACTTTTTTGTGGGGTTTGGGATTGCATGGTTTGTTTGTCACGGCATTGCAATGCGCCATGTTTGCCTTGTGCGCTCACATTTACCCCACTGAGATTCGAACCACAGGAGCGGCCACGGCCATGGCCTTTGGCAGGGTAGGGGCGTTTGTCAGCGCATTTGCCGGCGCTGCCAT
>CAJBOO010000114.1 GCA_903956845.1 uncultured Burkholderiales bacterium | reverse complement strand
TGTCGAGCACGATTTGGTCCATCTTGTCGTCAGCCTTGAAAACCACTTCGGTGTTGAAGTTGGCAATCAGGCTTTTGAGCTTCATGCGCACGGTAGCGGAGTTGCGGCCACCACGGCTGTATTCGGTTTTGAGCACGACCATCGGGTCTTTGCCGTGCATGATGACGTTGCCGGCGCGAATTTCTTGAGCGATTTTCATAAAGGTAGGGGCTTGGAAAAGCAGCTATTTTAGCCGTGCGCCGCCACGAAGCCTTCCAGGCGGCTGAGAAGGTCGGTTTCGGCTTGCAAACGGGCTCGCAAAGACTGCCCCCAAGCGGTCCATTCGGCCATCACGCTGGGGGTCAGTGCTGGCAGTGGCGTGGCCTGATCCGCGTTCCAAGCCAGGTGCGCTTGCACCACCACCGGCGGGGCTTGGCTGGCTTGCAAAAACGCTTGCAGCTTGGGCCCATGTGCCCCGTCGTCTTGGGGGTAGATCTGCCACAAAAACGCCTTGCCAGCCCACATCGCACGCACCAATGAGTCTTCTCCTCGCACGAGGTTGAGGTCTTGCTCGGCCAACATCTGGTCAAAGGCGGGATGGGCAAGGTAGGGCAGTTCGTCCAGCGTGAAACGGGGCGGCGCTGGCCACGCCAGCAGGGCTTGGCGAACAGCGGCGGTGGCGCGGCCTGCGGTCACGCGCAAATGCACGGGGGTGGTTTGTTGGTCGAGTTGCGAAAGCCACCGACCCAAGCTGGCCGGCTCATAGCAAAACAGGCTGATGTTGAGCGGGTCGTTGGGCATGCGGGCTGGATGCGTGCTTGAAGGGCTGAGTGGTTGGGCCATGCCACTGCGCCCATCCGGCCCAGGCCCCAAAACACCGCCACTGTGCGGGCTCAAGCCGGGATAGAAAAACCACTTGGTCATGCCCTTGGCGGGACCGCTCATCTGGGGCGAAGGCAGGCCATGGTTGCGCAGTGCTGACGTTTCAGCGCTGAAATACTCCAGGTTGATCCACACGGGCGCTTGCGTGGCTTGGGCCATGGCGGCTTGAAAACCCTGCGGCAGCTCGCAGCCAAAGGCCTCGATCACCACCTGGGGCAAGGCGTTGGAATCAAATGTGGTGGCTTCTGCGGGCCAAGCCAACAACGTCACTCCCGCACAACCCACTGGTGCCATCCATGACAGGGCGCTGGCGTCATCGACATACAGCGTCACCCGCTTGCCGCGCTCGGCCAATTGCGTGGCCAAGCGCCAACACACGCCCAGGTCCCCGTGGTTGTCCACCACGCGACAGAAAACCGCCCAATGCGTTTGCGACACCTGACCTGTCAATCTGTACTTTCTTGATGTATTTCAACAGCTTGCAAGCTTACGGGATCGGCGTCCCGCGTTTAGACAAGACCATGGCAAGCCCTCTGGGCAGGCTCAAGCGTCTACACTTTGCCGTTCAAACCAACGGATACCTTGAGGAAGACCCATGCCCAAAGCCTATTTCATCTCCACCTACCACGCGGTCCATGACAACGATGCCTTGGCGGCCTATGCCAAATTGGCGCTGCCCGCCATCCAAGCTGCGGGCGGTACGTTTTTGGCGCGTGGCATGCCCGCCATGGTGAAAGAAAACGGTCAAATGCAGCGCACCGTGTTGATCGAATTCCCCAACCTGGATGCCGCCAAAGGCGCTTACGACAGCGCAGGCTACAAAGAAGCCTTGGCTGCCCTGGGCAACAACGCGGTGGTGCGCGACATCCGCATCATTGAAGGCGTTTAAGTCATGACCCAACTCAGTCAGCGTGCCCAAAGCCTGGGCACTGAAAACGCATTTGTGGTGCTCGCCGAGGTCAACAAGCTGATCCGTGAAGGCCACGACATCATTTCCTTTTGCATCGGCCAGCCGGACTTTCACACACCGAAAAACATCCAAGAAGCAGGCATCAAAGCGATTCAAACGGGCAAGCACGGCTACACGCCGTCAGCTGGCATTCCAGAGCTGCGCCAAGCAGCTGCCGACTATTTCACCCGCACCCGTGGCGTGAAAGTCGACGCCGACGATGTGGTGGTGGGCGCAGGAGCCAAGCCGTTCATTGGTTACACCATCCAGTCGGTAACTGACTTTGGCGCGGGCGACGAGGTGATATACCCCGTGCCTGGCTTTCCGATTTACGAGTCGCAAATCAAGGCCAATGGCGCGGTGGGTGTGCCCATCTACTTGCGTGAATCACGCAACTTCAGCTTTGACCCGCAAGAGTTGGCCGACAAAATCACGCCACGCACCAAGCTCTTGATCCTCAATTCACCGCAAAACCCCACGGGCGGCATCTTGACCAGCCAAGATTTGGAAGCGATTGCCGAGATTTTGCGCAAGCACCCGCAAGTGTGGGTGTTTGCCGATGAGATTTACGGACAGTTGGTGTATGACGGTGAGTTCAAGTCCATCGCGGCATTGCCAGGCATGCAAGAGCGCACCATCCTGTCCGACGGCTGCTCCAAAACCTGGGCCATGACCGGCTGGCGTTTGGGCTTCACGGCCAACAAAAAGCTGGCGCCTTACTTCACCAACTGGATCACCAACACCGAGTCCTGTGCCTCGCACATCACCCAGTGGGCAGGTGTGGAGGCCTTGAATGGCCCGCAAGACGATGCCCAGCATATGAAAGCGGTGTTTTTGAGTCGGCGCAATTTGATTGTGGGACTGCTCAACCAAGTGCCGGGTGTCAGCTGCCAAAGCCCGGGCGGCGCGTTTTACGCTTGGCCCAATGTCACCGAAGCCTGTCGCATGACAGGCTGTGCCGACTCAGAGGTGCTGCGCAAACGCTTGTTGCTCGAAGCTGGTGTGGCGGTGTTGGCAGACATCCACTTCGGCCCACGTGTGCCCGGTGACGGACAACACATCCGCTTCAGCTACGCCGCGTCCGATGAGGCGATCAAGGCGGGCATTGCCCGCATGGCCGAGTTCATCAAGGCCAATACGGTTACAACGCCTTGAGGAAATGAGCTGCTGTGGACAAGGCTTGGGCAAAGCTTGGTTTGAAGTCCAGGGTATCAATGGCTTCAAACTGAGCTTGTAAGACCTTGCGTCGTTGGCTGAGCTGCGTCAAGTCCATATCTCAGCATCAACACCGTGCCCCCACCCATCGTCCAAAACGGTTCAGCAACACCGCTGTGCAATGTCAAATCGTCCAAGATGGTGAAAGCATGAGACAGCAAGGGCTGCCAAGGTCCTGAAGGTAAATCTCTGCCCTGAGACGTATTCACTGTCATGGTTGTGAGTGCCAAATGGGGCGAGGCGATTGCAGTTGCGACGCCCATTGGTAGACATGCACCCAAATTTTCTTGGCTTGAACCCTGCTCAAGGTGGCTGCTTCTTCCACAGCAGCTACCAGCATGGTTTGCGGCAATTCATCGAGCAAGGTGGCGATATGGGGTAGCCGTTTGGAGGGTATGACGCCACTGGCCAAGGCTTTGGCCAGTTCTTGGGTGCTCATTTTGTCCTTGTAACTCACGCTGGCTGAAATGCAGGCCATGCGCAAGGCTTTTCTTTGGCTTGATGACTGGGGTTTGCTGGCTTGGAGTCGCAGTCCCAAGATGTTCATCAACTGCAAGGTTTTCACCACGCCTAAATCGCTCAAACTGCCGTTTTCAAATAAATTGATGGTGGTTCGGGACAAATCAGCCAAATCGGCCAGTTGAGCTTGGCTCAAGCCGAGTTCTGTGCGTCTGGCCCGCACCAACTGTCCCAAAGCCTGCAAATTCATGTTTCATGCCTCCGCGAATAATGCTTAATATACTGAACATTTATATCGCTGGCAAGACCCCTAAAAGCCCATAAAAACGGGGTTTTCAGGCAAACACAGGCAGGGTGTCGAACTGGCCATTGAGCAAGCCCTGGCTGTTCGCGCCCATCCAGTTCTCCATCACGCTGGCGTAGACCCGGCGGAAGTCTGTGGTGTGCAGCACATTGCCCTCGGCGTTCAAGTTGCTCAGGCTGGGCGCTTGGCCGTGGTGGCCGCCTTTGACACCTTGCCCCACCAAATACACATGGTTGGCCGTGCCGTGGTCGGTGCCCAAGCTGGTGTTCTCGGCAGCGCGGCGACCAAACTCGGAATACACCATCACCACCACGTCTTTGTCGCGGCCAATGCGCTTCATGTCTTGCATGAAACCACTCACGCCATCGGACACATAGGTGAGCAATCGCTGGTGTTGCTCGGCCTGGTGCACATGGGTGTCAAACGCGTTATGTCGGTAAGCGGTGTGGTAAATCCGCGTGGGGAGTTTGGCGTTGATCATGGACGCCACTTTCGGCAGGTCCATGGGCAAGATGCCATAGTCCACTGGCGTTTTGTAGTTGCGCCAAGCAGAGCGCACTTGTTCGGAGGCTTGTCTTGCGCTTTGCGCCACGTCTTCCAAAAATTGTTGCGACGCATTGCTGCTTGCCTGCGTATGGAGCTGGTGGTCGATCAAGGGACGGCTTTGAAACAACCCTTTGCGACCAAAACGCTCAGGATCATCAAACACCACCGGCACATGTCGGGCGGCCCGCACTGCCAAGGATTGGCGCTCGTCGATGTTGACCAAAAAATTGGGTGTCAATTGCGGATCAATCGCATCGGCCAAACGACCCAGCCAACCATACGGCTCGCCGCCATTGGGCACCCCTGTGTGCCAATAGGCCGCAGAAGTGAAGTGGGAGTAAGAGGGGTTGTCATAGCCGCAGCCATGCACCACCGCCATTTGCCCCTCTTTGAACAAGCGCTCAAAGCCCGCCATGCCAGGGTTGAAACCATATTGATCGTCGATCTTGCGCACCTTGTTGGCACGGATGCCCAGCTTGGGCCGCAAGCGGTAGTAGGTGTCATCCGCATAGGGCACCAAAGTGTTGAAGCCGTCGTTCGCGCCTGTGAGCTCAACCACCACCAAGATGCGGTTGGGGTTGGCGGCCAAGGCTTGTTGGCCCATGGGCAAAACACTGCCCAGCCCCATGGCTGCCAGGCCTTGCAGAAACTGTCTTCTGTGTGTGTGTAGGTGGTTCATGGCTTATCCCAGTTGGTAGGCGGGCAGGGACAGGATGACGTGCAAGGCATTGCGCAAGGCGTCCTCCATATAGCTGTCGGCGGCACGCAGGTCGGTGGTGCCCAGGTCTTGCGCCAACATGGCGGCGATCTTGGCCTGCACATCAGCGGGCACCGGCACTGACAAAAAGCGTTGCACCAAATGCGCCACCGCTTGCTCGGTGGTGACGCAACGGGCTTGGCGCAGCAGGTGTGACACGTTCAGTTGGGCGGTGGCTCGCTCGATCGGTTTGACTTTTTCAATGGCTTTGCGCCAGGCGTGGTAACTGGCCAAGCGGGTGTTGAAGTCTTCGTCGCGATCCCCGTTGTTGGACATGGACATCTCGCCCATGTTTTTGCCCTCGGGCTTGGTCGCGGTGGTCACGTCTTGGCCTTGCGCCAGTTTGTCAGCCACGGGGTTGATTTGGTAGAGGCCATTGGGCACGCGGTCGTTGGCCACAAAGTCGATCGGGGGATAGACCGTGTCGTAAATCACATTGCCACGCGCCAACAACAAGCCAGGGGTGATCCAACTGCGCCCATGCGCCCAGCCTGCCACGTTGGGTGGGTAAAACAGTTTTTGACCCAACAACTCGGACTGCTCGTTGAAGTCAGGGATGCCTGGCACGGCCTTGAGTTCCATCTTTTTGTAAGTGGACACCAAGAGCTCAACCGGGGGTTTGATGCGGGTGGCCACCGATGCGGTGCTGTAAAAATCGTTGGACAACAGCAGGGTTTGCATGAAAGCCGCGATGTCGTAACGGCTGTCCCTGAGCACCTGCCCGAGTTGCTTTTGCAGTTCGGGGGACAAGTCTT
>CAJBOO010000113.1 GCA_903956845.1 uncultured Burkholderiales bacterium | reverse complement strand
GGCGTCAATGATGGCGTTGACGTACTCGGTGTCTTCTTTTTCGGGGTTGGTATCGTCAAATCGCATGTGGCAGACGCCACCATAGTCTCGGGCCAGACCAAAATTCAGGCAAATGCTTTTGGCGTGTCCAACGTGCAAATAGCCATTGGGCTCGGGTGGAAAGCGGGTGCGGATCTTGGCGGGGTCGGGCTCACCCATGGCGTGGTGCGCCGCGTCCCCGGGGCTGCCTGCCCAGCGGCGGCTGGCATAGGTGCCTTTGGCCAAATCGGCTTCGATGATCTGGCGCAGGAAGTTGCTGACTTTGGTTTCTTCGGATGTTGCAGGAGTCGCAGGTTTGGTCATGCAGTGATTTTAGGGGGGTGAATTCGTCGTGGTTGACTGGGGAAACAATGGTATGTATCATGCCATATATCATTTATGTCGAGGTTTTGCATGACATCCATTGCCAAAATTTTCACCACCGGCCGCAGCCAAGCGGTACGCTTGCCGTTGGAATTCAGATTCGACGTGCCCGAAGTGTTCATCCGCCACGACCCCGCCACGGGCGACGTGGTGCTTTCGCGCAAACCCAGCGACTGGCAAGGTTTATTGGATGCGGTGGCTTTGAACGCCAGCGAAGACCTGTTGATCGAACGCCGCCAAACCAGTGCAAGGCGCGATCCCTTTGAATCTGTCGAAAAATGACACAGCGTTATGTGTTAGACACCAATGTCATCAGCCACATCATGCAAGGGCGTGACGCCAAGTTGTTGGCCAAGTTGAGCAAATTGCCCATTGGACAGGCTGCTATTTCCAGCGTGACCTTGGCTGAAATTGAATATGGCATTCAGCGCAGAGGTTCACCAACAAAGTTGAGAAACGCTCTCACACAGGTGCTGTTGCACATGGATGTGTTGCCTTGGGATGCCGCCGCTGCCAGTTGCTATGGCGAGTTGTGCAGCAGTTTGGAAGCGCAAGGCATCAATCTGAGTGACTTTGACATGATGATTGCGGCACAGGCAGTGGCTTTGAAGGCCACCTTGGTGAGCCGAGATAAGGCTTTCGCGCACTTACCTAAGCAGCGTTTGAAACATGAAGTTTGGTAAGTGTTCGCTACAGGTTTGAATCAAACCCATCCCAACCACTCATGCCACATCAAGTTGCCCTAAAAGCGTGATGGGAGCAGGGTGAAGCCGCCAGCAATCAGGCAAGCACTGACATAAAGCGATGTCATGGTGATGCGGTGCGTGACGAAGTCTTTGTGTGCGAGCGCTTTGAAGGCCACCCACAAACTGACCAGAGTGACGGGTATCAGCAAGTGAATGGCTGTGAAGCCATGCACATTGGGTAAATTGAAATCAAATATGAAACAAGCGGTGAAAGCTGCGAGCAACATGAGGGTGACATAGGCATAGCCCACAGCGCGGTGCAGCCAAGGCCGCTGTGTGGAGCCCATGCGCGCCCATAGCGCAAAGGGACTAAGAATGACAGCGCCAATGGCAGCGGTCATGTGAACCGCGATCAGGGGAGTGAGTTGCATTGTTAATTCAAATTACTGGATGAATAGGATACACGGCAGACTCTTCATGCGCCTCAAACCTTGCAATTGGAATACCCCGATACACCTGATCCATCAATTCGCGTGGGGTAACGATACGCATGGTTTGGACGGTATACATGGCTAACAACACCTTATCGCCGGTTACAAAATAATCTGCACCGGTTTGCACCGCGTCTGCCAGCACCCAGCCGTCATCGGGGTCAGGACAAGGGATGGGGGCAGAGGACCGAGGAGCGACTTGCAGCAACTCTGCCACTTGTGCTAACTGGGCAGCAATCACCTCTGGCGGCACGCCCATTTTGTGGCGAAGAATTCGGGCGGTCTCACTCAACACGGTGTCACTGATGAACAGCTCTTGCCTTGTTGCTTCTTGAACCTGAAACAGCAACTGCCGACACAGCGCTGAACCTCGCAAAGCGGCAATCAACACATTGCTATCGACAAACACTTTCACAGTTTGGTGTTGCGGCTGTGGTTAATCTCGCGGCGCTCTTGCCGGTAGGCGTCGCACAGCTTCATCACATCGTCATCGGAGTAAACACCTGCGGCCAAGAAGTGAGGAGCCAAAGGTGTGGCGGCAGCCTCCCATTGCAGCTTGAACACATGGGCTTGCAGGGCTTGCCTTGCCAACTCGCTTTTACTGGTGCCGGTCAGTGCTGCCAAGTTGTTTAATTGGGCCTCGAGTTCTTCGTCTAAACGTAGTGTGAGCATGCTCATGGGAATTCCTTGGTTTGTATGACATATTAATACAAATCAAGGCTTGCGCCTTGTGTATGAGGCTTCAGTTTTTGATGAGTTTAGAATAAACCCAAATTAATCATAAGGATACGCCGTGGATTTCATGTTGCTTTTGAAAGCCGCTGTCATGGGCATCGTGGAAGGTCTGACCGAGTTTTTGCCCATTTCGTCCACCGGCCACCTCATCCTCGCGGGTGCACTGCTGGGCTTTGACGATGAGAAAGCCAAGGTGTTTGACATCGCCATCCAAACCGGCGCGATCCTCGCCGTCATCATTGTGTATTGGGAAAAAATCAAAAGCACCGTCATTGCACTGCCCACGCAACGCTTGGCGCGTCGCTTTGCTTTGAATGTGCTGATTGCCTTTCTTCCTGCAGTGCTGCTGGGCCTGTTGTTTGGCAATGCCATCAAGGCGCATTTGTTCACGCCCACGGTGGTGGCGTCCACCTTCATCATCGGTGGCTTCATCATTTTGTGGGTTGAAGGCTGGGGTCGCAAACCCTTGCACGACGGCCACCCCGATGACCATGCGCGTATCGTCAATGTGGAGAGCATGACGCCGTTGGACGCCCTGAAGGTAGGCTTGGTCCAATGTCTGGCCATGGTGCCAGGCACCAGTCGAAGCGGCGCCACCATCATTGGCGGCATGTTGTTGGGACTCAGTCGAAAAGCCGCTACCGATTTTTCTTTTTACTTGGCCATCCCCACGTTGATAGGCGCGGGGGCATACAGCCTTTACAAAGAACGCGCTTTGCTCAGCATGGCTGATGCGCCCATGTTCGCGGTGGGCTTGGTGTTCTCGTTTTTAAGCGCATGGGCCTGTGTGCGCTGGCTGCTGCGCTACATCGCCACACACACTTTCGTGGTGTTTGCCTACTATCGCATTGCCTTTGGTGTGGTGGTGCTGGTCACGGCTTACAGTGGTTTGGTGAATTGGCAGGCTTAGTTATTTAGCCACCACGGGCCCCAGCATGTTCACCACTGCGGCTTCTATGGCAGCAGCGGTGGCCACCGGACTTTCCATCGGCACCAGGTGCGTGCCGTCGATGATGGTGATGCGGCCCTTGGTGACCCGCTTGGTGAAGTCGCTGCCTGCAATCCGCATTTCACGCGAATGCCGTGCCGCCACCAAACTCACTGGGCACTTCAAAGGATGCCGCTTGAGGATGCGCTCTAAGTTGTGCGGCACGCTGTTGTAAATCTGGGTTTCAATGTCGCGCGAGAAGCTTAAAACGCGTTGCAATTGACCGTCCACCAACGCTTCTTCGGTGCCGTATTGGATGTAGTCTTCCAACACTTGCGGGTGCCAGCGGGCGAAATGTTTTTTGCTGGCAAAGTGCGCCCGCACCTCGTCCAAGTTGGCCCACACATGGCGGCGTTTCTGACTCACCGCACCGGGTGAAAATTTATTCGTCAAGGACAATTTTTTGGACAGCTGCAACACATGGGCTTGCCAACCGGCCACGGCGGGTGCATCCACCATCACCACGGCATGAGCCAACTCGGGGTGCTGCGCGGCCAACATCAAACTCAGCATGCCGCCCAAGGAGTGCCCCACGAACACCACCGTGCCGGTGTGCGCAGCCACCAAGGGCTTGGCGAAGGCCAACAGTTCTTCCACCAAATGCGGCCAGTTGCTGGTCACCGGGTAGGCGGGGTTGTGCCCTATTTTTTCCAGCGCATGCACCTGCAAGCCACGACGGCGCAATTCGTTCAACATCACGCTGTAGGTGCTGGCAGGAAAACTGTTGCCGTGAAAAAAAAGCACCAGCGGTGTGCCGCTGGGTATGGGACGGGCAAGGGCTAGGGTCATGTCAGTTTTTTCAAGGTGTACAGCGCATCCAAGGCTTCACGCGGGCTCAAAGTATCGGGGTCAAGTTGGTTCAAGGCCGCTTGCAAGGGACTGGGACCGCTGTCCAAACTTTCAGGCGGCTCAGCAAACAAATCCACTTGCGCACGGCTGGCTTGCGCGTCGGACTCCAGCGCAGCCAACGCGTGCTTGGCATGGTTCAGCACCGCAGCGGGCATGCCGGCCAGTCGTGCCACCTGAATGCCGTAGCTTTTGCTGGCAGGCCCGGGTTGGATCTCGTGCAAGAACACCACGTCGTTGCCACTTTCGGCGGCACTCACATGCACGTTCACAGCGGCGCGGTGGCTGGCCGCGAATTCGGTGAGCTCGAAGTAATGCGTGGCAAACAGGCTGTAGGCCTGTGTTTTGTCATGCAAATACGTGGCGATGCCGCTGGCCAAAGCCAAGCCGTCAAAGGTGGAAGTACCTCGGCCGATCTCGTCCATCAGCACCAGGCTTTGTGGGGTGGCGTTGTTCAAAATGTGTGCGCCTTCTGTCATCTCCAGCATGAAGGTAGATTGCGCGTTCGCCAAGTCATCCGCCGCGCCAATGCGGGTGTGGATGGCGTCGATCGGTCCCAACTTGCAAGCGTTGGCAGGCACATGGCTACCGATGCTGGCCAAGAGCACGATCAGCGCCACTTGCCGCATGTAAGTGGACTTGCCGCCCATGTTGGGCCCGGTGATGATTTGCATACGCTGCGTGGGGCCGAGTTGCGTGTCGTTGGCAATGAAACTGCCGCCGGTCTCGGCCAATCGCGACTCGACCACGGGGTGGCGGCCCTGGCTGATGCTGATGCCCGGCGTGTTCACCAACTCGGGGGCACACCAGTTCAGCGTCAAAGCGCGCTCACTCAAGGTGGACAACACATCCAAGGTAGACAAGCCCCAGGCCACTTGGCCGAGCGCTGGGACAAAGATTTGCAGGTTGTCCAGCAATTGCTCGTAGAGGTATTTCTCTCTTGCCAATGCACGGTCTTGGGCCGACAAGGCTTTGTCTTCAAAGGCTTTGAGTTCGGGGGTGATGAAACGCTCTGCGTTTTTCAGGGTTTGACGACGTCGGTAGTCATCGGGCACACGGTCTAGCTGCCCTTGCGTGACCTCGATGTAGTAGCCATGCACCCGGTTGAATTGCACCTTGAGGTTGGCAATGCCGGTGCGTTCGCGTTCACGCACTTCAAGGGCCAATAAAAATGCATCGCCATGGTTTTGAATACCGCGCAACTCATCGAGTTCGGCATCGAAACCGTGGTTGATGACATTGCCATCGCGCACCATGGCTGAGGGTTCGGGCAGCAAGGCCGCTTGCAGCAAGGCCGCGCATTCGGGTGGGGCTTGCAAAGCCGCCGCCAAGGTGTTGAGCCACGGGGTTTGCAAAGCCGGTTTTAAAAGTGAGGGCAGGGCGTTGGCGCGCTGTAAAGCCGCACCCAAGGCTACCAATTCGCGCGGGCGCACCTGCCGCAAAGCCATGCGTGCACTGATGCGTTGCACATCGCCCAAGCCTTTCAAAGCGATGCGAAGTTCTCGCCACACCCCTGCGCCATGCTCACCCTGCAAAGCAGCAATCGCGTCCAAACGTTGTTGGGCCAAACTGCGTTCGCGTGGCGGCTCCAACAACCATCGTTTCAGCAAGCGGCTGCCCATGCCGGTCATGCAGGTATCCATCAAGGAAAACAGCGTGGGGCTGTCTTCGCCGCGCAAGGTTTGGGTGAGCTCCAAGTTGCGCCGGGTGGTGGCGGGCAGGTCGATGCGTTCTTCGTTGCGTTCTACCCGCACCTTTTGCACGTGCGTGAGGCTGCGCCCTTGGGTGTGTTCGGCATAGGCCAGCAAGGCCGAGGCCGCGGCATGGGCTTGCAACAGGTCTTGCGCTTGCCACGCCACCAAGCTGGCTGCTTGCAGTTGTTCCAGCAATTTGCGTTGGCCCAAGCTGCTGTCAAAAGCCCAAGCAGGACGCTCGCTTTTGACGGGCGCAGCGGCCAAAAGGGGGCGCAAATGGGCAGGCAACTCGCTGCTGAAAATCACTTCGCTGGGCGCGATGCGGGCTATCCAAGCAGGCAGTTCGTCGGCGGCGCATTCGGCCAGTCGCAATTCGCCTTCGGTCACGCTCAGCCAAGCCAAGCCACAGCCTTGCGGTTTGCCTGCACGTTCACTGGCATGTACGGCCAACACATAGGCCTCGGTTTTATCATTCAGAAGTTCGGCATCGGTGAGGGTGCCCGGTGTCACCACCCGCACCACTTTGCGCTCGACCGGCCCTTTGCCGCCGACTTCGCCCACCTGTTCGCAAATGGCGACGGATTCACCCAGCTTGATCAGCTTCGACAGGTAGTTGTCCACCGCATGAAACGGCACCCCGGCCATCACCACCGGTTGCCCGGCCGACTGGCCGCGTTGCGTGAGCGTGATGTCCATCAAGCGGGCGGCCTTTTCAGCGTCTTCAAAAAACAGCTCGTAAAAATCCCCCATGCGGTAAAAAAGCAAGGTGTGGGGGAAGTCCGCTTTGAGGCCCAGGTACTGGGCAATCATGGGGGTGTGTTGCGACAAATCGGCCATGGTCACAGCACGACGGTCGGCTTATTCGCCGCCTTCTTCAGGGGCAGAGACGCGCAAGGTTTTCAGGGATTCGCTGACCGCGCGTTTTTCCTCGACGCTGGCAAATTTGGAATAAGGCTTGAGCAGGCCGACCATTTGCGCGTAAACCTTGGGGTTGGCCGCCATGCATTCGCGCTGGTGCAGGTAGTCGGCGTCGCCGCTGAAATTGCCCACCAAGCCACCGGCTTCGGTGATCAACAAACTGCCTGCGGCCATGTCCCAAGGCTGCAAGCCGGTTTCAAAAAAACCATCAGCAAACCCGGCGGCCACATAGGCCAAATCGAGCGCTGCTGAACCAGGACGGCGAAGACCAGCTGTGTTTTTAATCATGTCTTTAAACATGCCAAGGTAAGTATCTAGGTGTTTAAAGTCACGGAATGGGAAGCCCGTACCGATCATTGCACTTTGAAGC
>CAJBOO010000112.1 GCA_903956845.1 uncultured Burkholderiales bacterium | reverse complement strand
TGGCAAGCTTGGCTGATTTTTGAATGGTTTTCAAAGTAACTCCACTGGAACAGGCCGTGAAAACCTATAATTTGACCATACTTCCAGGCCATTTCCCCCGTAAACCGCCCAAGATTTGATGAAATTACAGCCTGACCGAGCCGATGCAATTGCCGTTACTGCCTACGGGCCCCAATGGATCGCGGTGAATGGTGAACGCCACAACCACAGCCTGTTCATTACACATGAAGGTCTTGTGCAAGCTTGGTCTTGCCAAACCTTCGATCAAGTGACTGCCGCTGACCTAAAGAACTTGTCGAACATCAACACAGACATCCTTTTGATGGGATGCGGGATGACCCAGCGGTTTGTGCCGCAGTCATGGTTGGTTCCGCTGTCTCAACAACGCATTGGTTTGGAATCCATGGACACGGCAGCGGCTTGTCGAACGTTCAATATTTTGGCGGGTGAAGGTCGCAAGGTGGCTGCCGTATTGCTCCTGCCAGAACAGCTTTGACTGTCGCATGTAAGCTTTTCAGACTTCATTCGAAGGTTCCTAAAAGCTCCGTTTCGATTTAGAGATAAAATACGAAGTCTTCGAAGTTTCACTTCGTGCACTACTGGCATAACGGACTCAAAACCATGGCGATTGTTGTCAACAAACACCTCCCCGAATTTGAAGCAAACGCCACTGGCGGCGTCAAAGTAACCAACCAATCGCACGCCGGCCAAACTGTCATTCTGTATTTCTATCCCAAAGACAACACGCCTGGCTGCACCACTGAGGCCATGCAGTTCCGCGACAAATTCAAAGACTTCACCAAAGCCGGCGCTGTTATTTTCGGCGTCTCCAGAGACAACATGCGTAGCCATGACAGTTTCAAAGAAAAACTTGAACTTCCTTTTGAATTGATCGCCGATACAGAAGAAAAAATGTGTCACATGTTTGGTGTTGTCAAAAACAAAATCATGTACGGTAAAAAAGTCAAAGGCATCGAAAGAAGTACTTTTTTGATCGGTGCTGACGGATTGCTCAAACAAGAATGGCGCGGCTTGAAAGTGCCTGGACATGTGGATGAAGTACTCAAAGCTGTTAAAGCCCTGAAAAAAGCCTCTGTTGCTTCAACCTGAACATGCCTTTGCCCCCTGCCCCCAAAAAACGTGCAGACCGCTTCAACTCCAAAGCCTTAGCTTCAGGCAATCAGCCTGGTAAGTCGCAAGCAAAAAACCCCATTGAACCTGCCTACAAGGCAAAGCGTGGTCATGTGATTGCTGCGCCATCTGATATCGGTGCGGCTAAGACCTCATCTGCTGACTTCCGTGCCCAAAAGGAAGACAACACCTCAAGCAAAAAACAAGCAAAGACGGCCAAGCGCTCTGGTCCAAGCAAACTCTTCGTGCTCGACACCAATGTGTTGATGCACGATCCCATGTGTTTGTTCCGATTTGAAGAGCACGATGTTTTTCTTCCCATGATTGTTCTTGAAGAATTGGACAGTCATAAGAAGGGCATGACCGAAGTTGCCCGCAATGCCCGACAAACCAGCCGCACTTTGGATGCCTTGGTTGGGGCAAACAGCACCGACATTTCAAGCGGATTCCTCTTAAGCAGCACAGGGCACTCAGAGGTCACTGGAAAGTTGTTTTTCCAAACCACTCCGCTGGCTTTCACTCTGCCAATCAGTCTTCCGCAAGGAAAAGCGGATAACCAAATTTTGGGCGTCGTCAAAGCACTGGGCGAGCAAGAGTCCCCTAGGCAGGTTGTGCTGGTGTCGAAAGACATCAACATGCGCGTCAAAGCCAGGGCGCTGGGCTTGGCGGCAGAAGACTACCAAAACGACAAAACGCTTGAAGACGGTGACCTGCTCTATTCAGGCGTCTTGGCCCTAGCGCCAGATTTTTGGTCCAAGCAAGCTAAAACCGTTGAAAGCTGGCAGTCTGGCGGTCAAACCTACTATCGGATTGGCGGCCCCGTTGTCGCGAACATGCACATCAATCAGTTTGTGTATTTTGAAGCTCCTGGTGAGCCCAGTCTTTACGCCCGAGTCACTGAAATACGCGGCAAAACCGCGGTTTTCAAAACACTCAAAGACTTCAGCCACATCAAAAATGCGGCCTGGGGCATCACCTCTCGCAACAGAGAACAAAATTTTGCCTTGAACATGCTGATGGATCCCGAAATCGATTTCGTCACGCTGACTGGCACAGCTGGCACAGGCAAAACACTGTTGGCGTTGGCTTCTGGTTTGATTCAGGTCTTGGATGAGCGCAGGTACACGGAGATCATCATGACCCGGGCCACTGTCAGCGTGGGTGAAGACATTGGCTTTTTGCCAGGCACAGAAGAAGAAAAAATGGGCCCTTGGATGGGCGCATTGGACGACAACCTGGAAGTTCTTGGCAAAACTGACACGAGCGCTGGCGAATGGGGTCGTGCCGCGACCAATGAATTGATCCGCAGCAAGATCAAAATCAAGAGCCTTAACTTCATGCGCGGACGGACCTTCTTGAACAAGTTCGTGATCATTGATGAAGCTCAAAATCTGACCCCTAAGCAGATGAAGACACTCATCACACGCGCAGGCCCTGGCACCAAAATCATTTGCATGGGCAATTTGGCGCAAATCGACACGCCCTACCTCACTGAAGGCTCATCGGGTTTGACATTCGCAGTCGATCGGTTCAAAGGATGGCCACATGGCGGTCACATCACACTCGCCCGTGGTGAACGCTCAAGACTGGCGGACTTCGCCAGTGAAGTGCTTTAAGGCTTCAAAAATCAGAGCCGCTGCCTGCGTATGACTCAAACTTGGTGATGGGTTTGAGGAAAGTCAATTTGACAGTACCAGTAGGTCCATTTCGTTGCTTGCCGATGATGATTTCTGCAACGCCTGGTTCTTTGGAATCCTTGTTGTAGTAGTCATCGCGGTAGATGAACATGATCACATCCGCATCTTGTTCAATGGCTCCGGATTCACGCAAATCACTCATCATGGGGCGCTTATCCGTACGTTGTTCGACGCCACGGTTGAGCTGAGACAAAGCAATCACTGGGCATTGCAATTCTTTGGCAAGCATCTTCAAGCCGCGTGAAATTTCCCCCAATTCCGTAGCTCGGTTGTCTCCATCACCACCACTGCTTCCGCTCATGAGCTGCAAGTAATCCACCACAACCAAACCTAACTTGCCACAAGTTCGAGCCAAGCGACGTGCACTGGCCCTGAGCTCACTGGGCGTCAAGCCAGGGGTTTCATCGATCGACAATGAAACGGTTCTCAATCGCTCGACCGCTTCGGCTAATCGCGGCCACTCCTCATCTTGAAGCTTGCCGGTGCGCAGTCTGCCTTGATCAATCCGGCCTATCGAACCCACGATACGGATGGCCAATTGTGAGGCCCCCATCTCCATGGAGAACACAGCCACAGGTAACCCCTCTTTCAGGGCTACGTTTTCGGCAATGTTGATCGCCAAAGCTGTTTTCCCCATGGATGGTCTGGCTGCTAAAACAATCAAATCACCTGCCTGCATGCCTGAGGTCATTCGGTCGAGATCGACAAATCCAGTAGGCACGCCAGTGATGTCATTAGGGTTCTTGGACATCTCATCAACGCGGTCCAATAATTCAACGACCAAATTGCCCATAGACTGAAAGCCTTGGCGCATGCGCGAGCCTTCTTCGCCGATATTGAATATTTTTTGCTCGGCTTCATCCAAGATATTGGGAACAGGTCTGCCGTTGGTGTTCAGTGCAGATGTGGCAATTTCGTCACTGACACTCACCAGTTTGCGCAGAATCGCACGTTCACGAACTATTTCAGCATAGCGTCGGATATTGGCTGAGCTTGGCACATACTGCGCCAATGAATTGAGGTAGGCCAGGCCGCCCACTTCCTCTGCCTTGCCTTGGCTTTGCATGTGCTCGAAGACAGTGATGACGTCGGCAGCCCGATTACTATTGACCAAGGCACTGACTGCAGTGAATACCAATCGGTGTTCGTAGCGGTAGAAATCGCTGTCATTCAAGATATCGCCAATGCGATCCCACGCACTGTTGTCGAGCAGCAAGCCGCCTAAAACGCTGGATTCAGCTTCTAAAGAATGCGGAGGTATGCGCAACTGCGCCACTTGCCGATCAGTCTCAGGCAAGGTGTTTTCAAAGTTCGAAAAAACAGCAGACATCAATTTCCCAGAAAAGGTCGATCCTAGTGATTCAGGCGTCATTTGTCACTGAACAAAGTTGTGGATAAGGTCGTGACAAATGGCTTGAGCATGTTGATAAGTCATGCCGCAATGAAAAAACCGCCCTCGCGGGCGGTTTGAATGGTTCTTCAAAAAACAGGATTAGGCAGATTCGCCGTAAACCGATACCTTGATATCAACCAACACATCAGTGTGCAAAGCAACACTGACTTCAGAATCGCCAACCACCTTGATCGGGCCTTTTGGCATACGGATCTGAGCTTTTGAAACCTGGTACCCAGCTTTGACCAGTTCTTCAGCGATGTCGAAATTGGTCACAGAACCAAACAAACGACCGTCTACACCGGCTTTTTGAGTGATTTTGACCGTGGTTCCGGAGAGTTTTTCGCCTTGAGATTGGGCTGCAACCAATTTTTCATGGGCAGCTTTTTCTAATTCCGCACGACGAGCTTCAAACTCTTGGATGGCAGTGTTGGTGGCGCGACGAGCTTGGCCAGAAGGAATCAAGAAATTGCGGGCATAGCCGTCCTTGACTTTCACTACTTCACCAAGGTTTCCAAGGTTAACGACTTTTTCAAGCAGGATGATTTGCATGTTTTCGCTCCTTAGATTTTGTGCTGGTCTGTGTAAGGCAACATTGCCAAAAACCGTGCGCGCTTGATTGCGGTATTGAGTTGACGCTGGTAGATCGCACGTGTACCCGTCAAACGTGCTGGAATGATCTTGCCATTTTCAGCAATGAAATCGCGCAATGTATCGATGTCTTTGTAATCGATTTCTTCCACGCCTGTCACCGTGAAGCGGCAAAAACGCTTGCGCTTGAACAGCAACGACTGTGTGTTGCGCTTAGGACGCTTGTCCTTGTTGAATTTTTTAAATGTGGCCATTGTGTAGGCTCCTATGAAACAGATTGAAAACTTTGAATGTGAAAAACAACAGACTTTGAATTTTTAGAAGAAGCTAAGAAACCAGTGAATTCCCATTGACTTTGAAGCTCTAATCGACAGATTTTTTCAGCTTCTGCCCCCATTGCCAGGGACTTCAAACGCAAATGGATTTGTCGAGGGTTGCCCGCTTCTTCAAGAGTGGATTCGTGTTCAACCAGGACATCAATCAGCGGCAAGCCAGCTGGTGAATACCGCACAGATGAGATTTCAACCACCCGCGCATGCAATTGAACAAGGTTCACACCATCAGAAAATCAGGCTTGAAACTCAGCATGCTGAGTTTTACGGGCTTCCTCACGCTCAACAGTTTTCATCATGAGTGAAGGTGCAGTTTCTGCCTTTTTCTTCAGCACAGTCAAATGACGCAACACAGCATCATTGAATTTAAAAGCATGCTCGAGTTCAGCCATCACTTCTTGATTGGCTTCAATGTTCAGGCACAGGTAGTGGGCTTTGGCCAATTTGTTGATCATGTAAGTCAACTGGCGACGACCCCAATCTTCCAAGCGATGCACTTTGCCACCACCATTGGTGATCAAGCTTTTGTAGCGCTCGAGCATGGCGGGCACTTGTTCGCTTTGATCAGGATGGATCAAAAGCACGATTTCATAATGACGCATACGTTCTCCTTGTGGATGGTGCTGCCCCCAGCGTCATGCGGGGTGCAGCAAGGTGAAAAGCCTTACATTCTATCTGAAAAATACCAATGGAATCAGGATGCTTTAGCCAAGGCTTGCCAGGTGGAGACCACACTGTCTGGATTAAGTGAAATGGATTCAATACCCTTGGACACCAACCAATGAGCAAAGTCCAAGTGGTCACTTGGCCCCTGGCCACAAATACCGACGTATTTGCCTTGTTGCTGACAAGCCTCAATCGCCCTGGAGAGCATGAACAACACCGCAGGATCCCGCTCATCGAAGTCAGCAGCCAGCAAGGGCATGCCGGAATCGCGGTCCAAACCCAAAGTCAACTGGGTCAAGTCATTGGAGCCAATCGAGAATCCATCAAAGTAGGCCAGGAAATCATTCGCCAAAATGGCATTGCTTGGCACTTCACACATCATGATCAATTTGAGTTCGTTTTCGCCTCTTCGCAAACCGTGTGCTGATAAAAGCTCGACAACGCGCTGGGCCTGGCTGATGGTGCGCACAAAGGGCACCATGAT
>CAJBOO010000111.1 GCA_903956845.1 uncultured Burkholderiales bacterium | reverse complement strand
TGTCGAGCGCCACCAAACTGTTGAGCAAGGCCGTGTGAAACCTGTCGGGGTTTTGGATGTGCGGCGCGTGGCCCAGGTCGGGAAACAAAACCAAGCGCGATCCAGGAATGGTCTTGACGGCTTTGAGCGATAAGGCGCGGTAATTGCCAAGTGAGGATTTCAAGGGCTCGGGCGCGAGGTCTTTGCCAATCGCGGTGTTGTCTTTCTCGCCGATGAGCAACAGGGTGGGCACTTGGATGTTGGCAAACTCGTTGAGTACCGGTTGTTCCACGATCATCATGTAGGTCAAAGCCGAGTGCCAAGCCACGGTTGCTTTGCCCGGGCCGCGGTACATGCCCGCCAACATTTGCACCCAGGGCTCATAGGCGGGTTTCCACTCGTTGGCGTAGTAAGTGCTCTGTTGGTAGTTGCGCATGCGCTCATCGGTCACGGTCTGTTCGCGTGCATGCCATTGCTCCAAGGTGGGCATGGGCACACCCAGGGCTTTCCAGTCTTCCAAGCCCAAAGGGTTGACCAACACCAGTTGAGACACTTCCTTGGGAAACATCAAGGCATAGCGGGTCGCCAACATGCCGCCCATGGAATGTCCCACCAAGGTGATCTGCTTGATTTTCAAAGACTTCAGCAAGCCACGGGTGTTGTCTGCGAGGTCTTCAAAACGGTAGTCATAGCCGTCGGGCTTGCTGGATTTGCAAAACCCGATCTGGTCCGGAACGATCACACGCAAGCCTGCCTTTTGCAGCACGAGTGCGGTGTCATGCCAAGTGGCGGCACAGAAATTTTTGCCATGCATCAGCACAACGGTCTGGCCTGTGGGCTTGGCCGGTTGGTAATCCAAATACGCCATTTGCATGGGTTGGCGCTGCGCAATGAATGTGTGATGCAACACAGGCGCGGGGTATTCAAAGCCTTGCAACTCGGGTCCGTAGACAGGCGCATCGGCTTGAGCTGAGCAACTCAAAGCCAAGCAAAAGCATGCGAGGAATTTTTTCATGGGGTTTTTCACGCTGAGGTCAGCATGCCTTTGGTTTCAATGAAGCTGACCACGTCAGCCAAGCCGGTGAGGGTTTTCAGGTTGGTCATGACAAACGGTTTGACACCTTGAGGGCCAGCGCGCATGCGCTCGGTATCGGATTTCATCACACCCAAATCCGCGCCCACATGGGGTGCAAGGTCGGTTTTGTTGATGATGAACAAATCGCTTTTGGTGATGCCAGGTCCGCCTTTGCGGGGGATTTTTTCGCCTGCCGCCACGTCGATCACATAAATCGTGAGGTCGCTGAGTTCAGGACTGAAAGTGGCGGCCAGGTTGTCGCCACCGCTCTCGACAAACACCACATCGGCGTTGGGAAATTTCTCGAGCATGCGGTCGATGGCTTCGAGATTGATCGACGCATCCTCTCGGATCGCGGTGTGCGGACAACCACCGGTTTCCACGCCCATGATCCGATCAGCGGGCAAGGCACCGCTCACGGTCAGCAGGCGTTGGTCCTCTTTGGTGTAGATGTCGTTGGTGATCGCGATCAGGTCGTAGTCTTCGCGCATGGTTTTGCACAACATCTCCAGCAAGGTGGTTTTGCCTGAACCCACGGGGCCGCCGATGCCCACGCGCAAGGGGGGGAGTTTTTTGGTGCGAAAAGGGATGTGGTGAAGGGGAGTGGTCATGATCTGAAAAGCCTGGAGTACTGGGTTTCATGGCGCGCCGACAAAATGGCCAAGCGCGGGCTAAAGGATTGGCGTGTGTCGTCGTTCACCGCCATCGCGTGATCCACCGCCGAGGGGATCTCTGCACTCAACGCAGCCAACATGCGTTGCCCACTGCGCTGGCCGAGTGGGACCGATTTGATGGCCGCTTGCACCATGTTTTCGGCCCACGCAAAGGCGCTGGCCAACAAACCATCGCGCACCTGCACTCGCCGTGTCGTCAGCGCCAATGCAAACACCAGCGGCCAAGTGGGTGGCAGTTGCTGGCAGGTGTCATGGCGGGCAGGGTCGACATCGGTGTGGTTGCGCAACCAGTCCAGCAAAGAACGGCCCATTTGTTCAGACTGCAAGCGCATCTCATGGGTTTCACGGGTGCGCAAGACCCACTGGTTGAGTTGGTTCAAGCGCAGCACATCATGCGATTGCCAAGCGGGCATGGCTTGCGCGACCACGGGCAATTCACTGCGCGATTGCGACAAGTGGAGGTGGTCAAGCAACCAGGATTGCGCCGAGACTTCGTCATGCACCAAGCCGTGCTCAACCGCCGCCTCCAAACCTTCAGAGTAAGAAAAGCCGCCCACGGGCAGTGCAGGCGAGGCCAGTTGCATCAGCCACAACAAATCGGAGGGGCGCTCTGGCATGGGTCAGTGGTCGTGATGGCAATGCGGGCCGTGCACATGGTCATGCCCATGGTCATGCGCGTGACTGTGTTCATGGTCGTGGCCATGGCCGTGTTGATGGCCTCCGTGATCGCCATAGGCACCGTTTTCGGGTTCAAACGACTCGTTGACCTCGGCCACTTGCAAGTGCATGGCACGCAGCATGTCGGCCAGCACATGATCGGGTTCGATTTTCAAATGGTCGGCTTGCAACTCGATCGGCACATGGCGGTTGCCCAAGTGGTAGGCAGCACGGGTCAAGTCAAAGGGAGTGCCGTGGTGGGCATCAAACGTGATGCGCAACACCGCTTGCGGTGCTGCCAGGATGTGCAGCAAAGAGCCGTCTTCACCGACCAACACATCGCCACCCCTGATCGCGGTGCCGCGAGGCAAAAACACACCCACGCTGCGACCGCTGCTGTCGGTGGTTTCAAAGCGGCTTTTTTGCCGCACATCCCAATCCAGCTGGACGGTGTGGGCGCGTTTGAGCAACGGCTTGGCCAGGCCCAGGCCTTGGCGCACGAGTTTGGAGAAATGGATCATGCGTCGAGCTTAGCGGTTTTCGATGGGCCAGTCCGGTGTCAAAACAAAAAGTAGCGCTGGGTCATCGGCAAGCTGCTGGCAGGCTCACAGGTGAGCAACAAGCCGTCGGCACGCACCGCATACGTTTGGGCGTCGACTTCCATGTGGGGTGCCAAGTGGTTGTGGACCATGTCGCGCTTGCCCACACCGCGGATGTTTTTCACCGCACTCAGTGTTTTGTGCAAACCATAGCGCCCACCAATGCCTGCCTGCAAAGCCGCTTGCGACACAAAGCTCAGCGAGCCTTTGTGCAAAGCGCCACCGTAGGCGCCGAACATCGGTCGGTAGTGCACGGGCTGAGGGGTGGGAATGGATGCGTTCGGGTCGCCCATGGCTGCCATGGCGATGAAGCCGCCTTTCATGATGATGAACGGTTTGACGCCAAAGAAAGCCGGTTTCCACAACACGATGTCCGCCCATTTGCCTGCTTCTAAGCTGCCCACTTCATGGCTGATGCCATGCGCAATGGCGGGGTTGATGGCGAGCTTGGCCATGTAGCGTTTCACCCGGGCGTTGTCATGGCGATCGGTGTCGCCGGGCAGTGGGCCACGCTGTTGTTTCATCTTGTGCGCGGTTTGCCAGCAGCGCATGCTGACCTCGCCCACACGGCCCATGGCCTGCGAGTCGGATGAAAACATGCTGATCGCGCCAATGTCGTGCAAGATGTCCTCGGCGGCAATGGTCTCTCGGCGAATGCGGCTTTCGGCAAACGCCAAGTCTTCGGCAATGGATGGGTCGAGGTGGTGACACACCATCAGCATGTCGACGTGTTCATCCAGCGTGTTGATGGTGTAGGGGCGTGTCGGGTTGGTCGACGAGGGCAGCACATTGGCCTCGCCCACCACTTTCAAAATATCGGGTGCATGACCACCGCCCGCGCCTTCGGTGTGGAAGGTGTGGATGGTGCGGCCTTTGAAGGCTGCCACGGTGTCTTCCACAAAGCCCGATTCGTTCAAGGTGTCGGTGTGGATGGCCACTTGGGTGTCGGTGTCTTCGGCCACGTTCAAGCAGTTGTCAATCGCTGCAGGGGTGGTGCCCCAGTCTTCATGCAGCTTCAGGCCAATCGCGCCGGCATGGATTTGTTCGTGCAATGCGTCAGGCAATGCGGCGTTGCCCTTGCCCATGAAGCCCAGGTTCATGGGAAAGGCATCCGCGGCTTGCAGCATGCGCTCGATGTTCCAAGGGCCAGGCGTGCAAGTGGTGGCGAAGGTGCCCGTGGCTGGGCCGGTGCCGCCGCCGAGCATGGTGGTCACGCCACTGCTCAACGCCTCTTCGATTTGCTGAGGTGCGATGAAATGGATGTGGGTGTCGATGGCGCCTGCCGTCACGATCATGCCTTCGCAGGAGATGATTTCCGTGCCCGGGCCAATCACGATGTCCACGCCTGGTTGCGTATCAGGATTGCCCGCTTTGCCAATGGCAGCAATGCGGGAGTTCTTGATGCCGATATCGGCTTTGACAATGCCCCAATGGTCCAAGATGAGCGCGTTGGTCAGCACGCAATCCATGGCACCACCGGCTTGTGCGCCCGTGCCCAAAGGACCGTTGCGGGTGCGTTGGCTTTGCGCCATGCCATCGCGGATGGTTTTGCCTCCGCCAAATTTCACTTCCTCGCCATAGCCACCGGCGCGCAAGGTGTAGTCTTGTTCCACCTCGATGATCAGGTCGGTGTCGGCCAGACGCAGTCGGTCACCCACGGTCGGACCATACATCTCGGCATAAGCACGTTTTTCAATCTGGGCCATCACTTGGCTCCTTTCAATGCGCCTTGGACTTCCCCTCGGAAGCCATACACCTGGCGATCACCGGCATAGTCCACCAATTCCACCGTGCGTTCTTGACCAGGTTCAAAGCGAACCGCGGTGCCTGAGGCGATGTTGAGTCGCATGCCGCGTGCTGCGTCGCGGTCGAACTGCAAGCCATGGTTGGTTTCGGCAAAGTGGTAGTGCGAGCCCACCTGAATGGGGCGGTCACCTGCATTGCGCACCACCAAAGTGTGGGTGCGCCGACCCACATTCAATGCATGGTGTCCTGCATCGGTGAAGAGTTCTCCGGGCGTCATGCTCATTTGCGCCCCGACCACAACAGGGCGGCGACCACCAGTCCGAGCAACACAAACCCCCATGCATCCGTGGCATGGCCGTGTGCGCCTTCCAAGCCATGGCCTTCGTGCGCCAAAGCGCACCAGCTGCTCATCAGGGGAAGGCTGAAAAGAATTTTCTGCATGGTCGGTTCCTTAAACAATGGGTTGGTGCACGGTCACCAGCTTGGTGCCGTCGGGAAACGTGGCTTCGACTTGGATGTCGGGGATCATGTCTGCGATGCCGTCCATCACATCCGCACGGGTCAGGATGGTGCGCCCCTCGCTCATGAGCTGTGCGACGGTCTTGCCATCGCGTGCACCTTCCATGACCGCTGCACTGATGAAAGCCACCGCTTCTGGGTAGTTGAGCTTCAAGCCACGGGCTTTGCGGCGCTCGGCCAAGAGGGCTGCTGTGAATATCAGCAGCTTGTCTTTTTCGCGGGGGGTGAGTTCCATGGCGTGTGTGGATATGTTGTTCGGTGAGGTTGAGCATTGTGATGCAAATGGCGTGCCTTGATGCCCGGCTGTTTCGCACCATCAACGCGCACCGAATGGGTGCGATGCACCAAATGCGGGGGTAGAAATGGTTGCGCGATGTGCACAAACCCGTGCGCTTGAAGCACTTCTTCAGCATCCATCGGGTTTCTACGGGGGGTGGCACAAGCCTTGCAAAGGGAGTTGGCGCAGCCCACAAGGCGCGTTTATCTCAACCCTCGAAAAAAATACTGGAGTTCACTGCATGTTGAATCGTCGTCATCACCTCAAAACACTGGCCGCTGCGGCTGCCATCGTCAGTGGTTCCTTGTACATGACCGTTGCCCAAGCGGCTGACACCATCAAGGTAGGCGTGTTGCACAGCCTGTCAGGCACCATGGCCATTTCTGAAACCGTGTTGAAAGACACCGTGTTGATGGCCATCGATGAAATCAATGCCAAAGGTGGCGTGTTGGGCAAGAAGCTCGAGCCTGTGGTGGTTGACCCCGCGTCCAACTGGCCTTTGTTTGCTGAAAAAACCAAACAACTCTTGGGTCAAGACAAGGTGGCTGTGATCTTCGGTTGCTGGACTTCTGTGTCACGCAAATCCGTGTTGCCCGTGGTGGAAGAAATGAACGGTTTGCTGTTCTACCCTGTGCAGTACGAAGGCGAAGAGCTGTCTAAGAACGTGTTCTACACCGGCGCAGCCCCTAACCAGCAAGCCATTCCTGCCGTGGATTACCTGATGAGCAAAGACGGTGGCGCAGCCAAGCGTTGGGTCTTGTTGGGTACCGACTATGTCTACCCCCGCACCACCAACAAAATCTTGCGCGCTTACCTGATCAGCAAAGGCGTGAAAGAGTCAGACATCGACGAGAAATACACCCCTTTTGGTCACTCCGATTACCAAACCATCGTGGCTGACATCAAGAAATTCTCAACCGGCGGCAAAACCGCCGTGGTCTCCACCATCAACGGTGACTCCAACGTGCCTTTCTACAAAGAACTCGGCAACGCTGGCTTGAAAGCCAAAGACGTGCCTGTGGTGGCTTTCTCCGTGGGTGAAGAAGAACTGCGCGGCGTGGACACCAAGCCATTGGTGGGCCACTTGGCTGCTTGGAACTATTTCCAATCCATCAAGAACCCCACCAACGACGCCTTCATCAAAAAATGGTCTGACTACGCCAAAGCCAAGGGCATCGCTGGCCACAAAGACAAGGCTTTGACCAACGATCCCATGGAAGCCACCTACATTGGCATTCACATGTGGAAGCAAGCGGTTGAAAAAGCCAAGTCCACCGATGTCGACAAAGTCATCGCAGCCATGGCGGGTCAAACCTTCAAAGCGCCAAGCGGCATCGTCAGCAAAATGGATGAGAAAAACCACCATTTGCACAAGTCGGTGTTCATTGGCGAGATCAAGGCCGATGGTCAGTTCAACGTGGTTTGGAAAACACCTGGTCCCGTCAAAGCCAAGCCATGGAGCCCCTACATTCCTGGCAACAATGTCAAGCCTGACGAACCTGTCAAGAAGTAATTTCTATTGAAGCGACCTAGGCAGGGGAGGGGCAAAGCGCCACTCCCCTGTTTTTTGAAACACAGACAAAGAATCGGTATGAAACGGATTGGGTTGGTTGCGGGTGTGTTGTGCGGGCTGCTGTGGACCATGTCATCGCACGCACTGACGACTCAGCAAGTGCAAGACATGTCCTTGGGCGAGACAGATGCCCGTGTGTTGGCGCTGCAAAAAGCCTTGGCGCAAGCAGATGCACAAACAGCGGTGTTCTTACAAGCCATGGCCGACGATGCGGTGATGGTGGCGGGGGACAAAGTGTGGATGGTCCGCGATGGACAAGCCTTGGACCCGGTGACCGGACAAGCCACGGCAATGCCAGAAAGCGCTGAAAGCCTGGTGAGCAACAACCGCATGCGCGGTGAAGTGGATTCGGCATTGGCAGCCTTGCAGCTGCTCAGCCCAGATGACGGTTTGCGTATGAAAGCAGCGCAATCCTTGGTGTCGGAACCCGACGCGAGTAAATCCAGTTTGCTGGACAAAGCCTTGGCCGCTGAGAAAAACGCGGACATTGCAAAACGTTTGCAATTGGCCAAAGCGGCGATTGACATCAGCAACCCGGATGCCAAGGTACGCATGGCAGCGGCCCGTGCCTTGGCCGAGAGCAAAACCCCCCAAACCCAGTTGTTGCTCAACCAGCAATTGAGCCTTGAAACAGACGCAGGCGTGAAAGCCCAATTGACGTCTTCCTTGGCCGATATCAAAGCAGCGTTGGTCTGGGGCGAGCGTTTGGGCGCGTTGTTCACTGGCATCAGCTTGGGCTCGATTTTGTTGTTGGTGGCGCTGGGCTTGGCCATCACCTACGGTTTGATGGGCGTGATCAACATGGCCCATGGCGAATTGATGATGGTGGGTGCCTACGCCACTTTTGTGGTGCAAACCTATGTGCGCAACCATGCGCCAGACCTGTTCGATCACTACTTGGTGTTGGCCGTCCCCATGGCGTTCTTGTCGGCCGCTTTGGTCGGCGCCCTGGTCGAGCGCACGGTGTTGCGCCACTTGTATGGCCGCCCTCTGGAAACCTTGTTGGCCACTTGGGGCATCAGCTTGATCTTGATGCAAACCGTGCGCACCGTTTTTGGTGCGCAAAACGTCGCGGTGGAAAACCCGTCTTGGATGAGTGGTGGTGTGCAGGTGCTGGCCAACCTGAGCCTGCCTTGGAACCGTTTGCTGATCGTGGTGTTTGCCCTGTTGGTGCTCGCTGGGGTGGCCTTGTTGATCAGCCAAACGCGCTTGGGCTTGTTTGTGCGCGGCGTCACCCAAAACCGCGCCATGGCCTCGTGCATGGGTGTGAACACGGCACGCATCGACACCTATGCATTTGCGCTGGGTTCAGGCATCGCCGGATTGGCCGGTTGCGCATTGAGTCAAATTGGCAACGTGGGTCCTGACCTTGGTCAGGGTTATATCGTGGACGCCTTCATGGTGGTGGTCTTGGGCGGTGTGGGCCAATTGGCTGGCACGGTCTACGCTGCCATTGGGCTGGGGGTGCTCAACAAGTGGCTCGAAGGCTGGACCGGTGCTGTGTTGGCCAAGATCGCTGTGCTGGTGTTCATCATCATCTTCATCCAAAAACGACCCCAGGGTTTGTTTGCGATGAAGGGCAGAAGTGCGGAGGCCTGACATGAACAAGCTTGAAATGCCTGCTGCCCCACATTTGCTCTCTTCAAAGGGATGGACCGTCTTCACCGTCTTGTTGGTGATGCTGACCGTGTTGGCCCCCGTGCTGAATGTGGTGCTGCCTGTCGATCATCCTTTGCACCTGAGTGATTTCGCTGTGTCCCTGATCGGCAAGATCATGTGCTTCGCCATCTGTGCCTTGGCCATGGATTTGATCTGGGGCTATACCGGCATCTTGTCACTCGGCCATGGTTTGTTTTTTGCACTGGGGGCCTATGCCATGGGCATGTACCTGATGCGTCAAATTGGCTTGGACGGCAACTACAAATCCGAGCTGCCCGATTTCATGGTCTTCCTCGATTGGAAAACCCTGCCTTGGCACTGGTACTTCAGCGACAGCTTTGTCGCCACTGTGTTGTTGGTGGTGCTTGCACCAGGTTTGCTGGCATGCGTGTTTGGCTATTTCGCAT
>CAJBOO010000110.1 GCA_903956845.1 uncultured Burkholderiales bacterium | reverse complement strand
CGGCGTCTTGTCAATCCGCCATCACCTTCATCGACGGCGACAAAGGTGAATTGCTTTACCGTGGCTACCCCATCGAACAACTGGCCACCAACTGCGATTTCTTGGAAACCTGCCACCTGCTGTTGTACGGAGAGCTGCCCAACGCAGAGCGCAAAAACGCATTCACGCAAACCGTGACACACCACACCATGGTGCACGAGCAAATGCAGTTTTTCTTGCGTGGTTTCCGTCGTGACGCCCACCCCATGGCCGTGTTGACTGGCTTGGTCGGCGCCTTGTCGGCCTTCTACCATGACAGCACCGACATCAACAACCCAGAGCACCGCGAAGTCGCTGCGATCCGCTTGATCGCCAAGATGCCCACCTTGGTCGCCATGGCTTACAAATACGGCGTCGGTCAGCCCTTCTTGTATCCTCAAAACGACCTGTCTTACGCGGGCAATTTCCTGCGCATGATGTTTGGTACACCTTGTGAACCCTATGTGGTCAACCCGGTGCTCGAGCGCGCCATGGACCGCATCTTCACCCTGCACGCAGACCACGAGCAAAACGCTTCCACCTCTACCGTGCGCTTGTGCGGCTCGTCTGGCACCAACCCGTTTGCCGCCATCGCCGCTGGCGTGGCTTGCTTGTGGGGCCCGGCACACGGCGGCGCCAACGAGGCCTGCTTGAACATGCTCGAACACATCCAAGCCAATGGCGGCATTGCTAAAGTGGGTGAGTTCATGGAACAAGTGAAAGACAAGAACTCCAACGTGAAGTTGATGGGTTTTGGTCACCGCGTGTACAAAAACTACGATCCCCGCGCCAAGCTGATGCAAGAAACTTGCGACGAAGTGCTGAAAGAACTGGGCCTGGAAAACGACCCCTTGTTCAAACTGGCCAAAGCGCTTGAAAAAATCGCGCTCGAAGACGATTACTTTGTCAGCCGCAAGCTCTACCCCAATGTCGACTTCTACTCTGGCATCGTGCAGCGCGCCATTGGCATCCCTGTGAACCTGTTCACCGGCATCTTTGCGCTGGCTCGCACCGTGGGTTGGATTGCCCAACTCAACGAAATGATCAGCGACCCCGAGTACAAAATCGGTCGTCCTCGTCAGTTGTTCACCGGCTCGGTCAAGCGCGACGTGCCCGCCCTCAACAAACGCTGATCTGTCACATCGGGTGGTTATAGTCGGCCACTTTGATTCTGCTTGGGGAATGTCATGACGGTTGTGCGCAAAGCGGTGTTTCCTGTGGCGGGTTTGGGTACGCGCTTCTTGCCGGCCACCAAAGCCAGTCCCAAGGAAATGCTGTGTGTGGTCGACAAGCCGCTGATCCAGTACGCGGTCGAAGAAGCCATCGAGGCGGGCATCACCGAAATGATTTTCGTGACCGGGCGCAGCAAGCGCAGCATCGAAGACCATTTCGACAAGTCCTTCGAGCTCGAGCACGAGCTCGAGGCCAAACAAAAAACCGAGCTCTTGACATTGGTGCGCAACATCAAGCCCGCCAATGTCAACTGTGTGTATGTGCGACAACCCGAGGCGCTGGGCTTGGGCCATGCGGTCAATTGCGCGGCCTCTTTGGTCGGCAACGAGCCTTTTGCCGTGGTCTTGGCCGACGATTTGCTAGACCACCAACCCGGCGTGTTGAAACAACTCGTGGGCTTGTACGAGCACTACCGCAGCTCGGTGGTGGCGGTGGAAACCATCGCTCCCGAGCAAAGCCGCGCTTATGGCGTGGTGGCAGGCAGCCCGGCGGGCGAGCGCCTGACCAAGATGTCGCAGATCGTGGAAAAACCCGCGCCCGACAAAGCCCCCTCCAATCTGGGCGTGGTGGGACGCTATGTGTTCACGCCGTCCATCTTCAAGCACATTGATCAGCTGACACCCGGTGCGGGTGGCGAGTACCAACTGACGGACGCGATCCAAAGCCTGCTCAAAACCGAAGCCGTCTATGCCTATGCCTATGAAGGTGTGCGCTACGACTGCGGCAGCAAAATCGGCTTCCTCAAAGCCACGGTCGAGCTGGCTTTACGCCACCCCGAAACCGCCGAAGAATTCAAGCAGTATCTGGCAAACCTAAAATAGTCCGCTGACACTCTCGTCAGCCTGACCAGGACCCCCCATGGGACGCACCCTTTACGACAAGATTTGGGACGAACACGTCGTCCACCTCGAAGAAGATGGCACAGCCATCCTCTACATCGACCGCCATTTGGTTCACGAAGTCACCAGCCCGCAGGCGTTTGAGGGCATTCGCCAAGCTGGACGCAAGGTGTGGCGCGTGAGCTCCATCGTCGCCACCGCCGACCACAACACGCCCACCACTGGCTGGGAGTTGGGCTATGACGGCATCACCGACCCGATCAGCAAAGAGCAAATCACCACGCTCGACGCCAACATGAAAGAGTTTGGTGCGGCGGCGTTCTTCCCCTTCCTCTCTAAGCGCCAGGGCATCGTGCACGTGATTGGCCCGGAAAACGGTGCCACCTTGCCCGGCATGACCGTGGTCTGCGGCGACTCGCACACCTCGACCCACGGCGCGTTTGGCGCACTGGCCCATGGCATCGGCACCTCTGAGGTCGAGCACGTCATGGCCACGCAAACCTTGTTGGCCAAAAAAGCCAAGAACATGCTCATCAAGGTCGAAGGCACGCTGGCCAAAGGCGTGACCGGCAAAGACGTGGTGCTGGCCATCATTGGCAAAATTGGCACCGCAGGCGGCACCGGCTACACGATTGAGTTTGCCGGTTCAGCCATCCGGTCTTTGAGCATGGAAGGCCGCATGACCCTGTGCAACATGGCGATCGAAGGCGGTGCGCGCGCCGGCTTGGTGGCGGTGGACGAGAAAACCATCGAGTACGTCAAAGGCCGTCCCCTGTCGCCCACCGGTGTCGAGTGGGACCAGGCCGTGGCCTATTGGAAAACCTTGCACTCCGACGCGGATGCGCACTTTGATGCCGTGGTCGAACTCAAGGCCGAAGACATCTTGCCGCAAGTCACCTGGGGCACCTCGCCCGAGATGGTGCTCGACATCAACGGCACCGTGCCCGACCCGGACAAAGAAAAAGACGTCAACAAGCGTGGCGCCATTGAACGCGCCTTGACTTACATGAACCTCGAGCCCGGCAAAGCCTTGAACGATTTGTTTGTCGACAAGGTGTTCATTGGCTCGTGCACCAACAGCCGCATCGAAGACATGCGCGAAGCCGCCGCCGTGGTGAAAAAGCTTGGCCAAAAAGTGGCGAAAAACATCAAGCTCGCGATGGTGGTGCCTGGCTCTGGTTTGGTCAAAGCGCAAGCTGAGCAAGAAGGCTTGCACGAGATCTTCAAAGCCGCTGGCTTTGAATGGCGCGAGCCCGGCTGCTCCATGTGCTTGGCGATGAACGCCGACAAGTTGGAGCCCGGCGAACGCTGCGCCTCCACCAGCAACCGCAACTTCGAGGGCCGTCAAGGCAATGGCGGTCGTACCCATTTGGTCAGCCCCGCCATGGCCGCTGCCGCTGCCATCCACGGCCACTTTGTTGACGTGCGCAAGTTCGCTTAAGGGATCACCATGCAAACATTCACCCTCCACAAAGGCATCGTGGCGCCGATGGACCGCGAAAACGTCGACACCGTCGAGTTCTTCACCTAGCAGTTTTTGAAGTCGATCCGCAAGACGGGGTTTGGCCCCAACTTGTTTGACGAGTGGCGTTACCTCGACCACGGCGAACCCGGCCAAGACCCTGCCAGCCGCAAACCCAACCCCGACTTCGTGCTCAACCAAGCCCGCTACCAAGGCGCGTCGGTGCTGTTGGCCCGCAAAAACTTTGGCTGCGGCTCATCACGTGAACACGCGCCTTGGGCGATTGACCAATACGGCTTTCGCGCGGTGATTGCGCCCAGCTTTGCCGACATCTTTTTCAACAACTGTTTCAAAAACGGCTTGTTGCCCATCGTCTTGCCCGAAGCCACCGTGGACTTGTTGTTCAACGAAACCTTGGCCTTTCCAGGCTATGAGCTCACGATCGACCTGCCCAACCAAGTGATCGTGCGCCCCCAAGGCGAGACCATTCCTTTTGAGGTGCAAGCCTTCCGCAAATACTGCTTGCTCAATGGCTTTGACGACATTGGCCTGACCCTGCGTCAGTCCGACAAAATCAAAGCCTTTGAAGCCGAGCGCCTGGCCACCAAGCCCTGGTTGGCCCACACCATGTAACCCTTGAGAAAGTCCCCATGAAAATCGCAGTTCTGCCAGGTGATGGCATTGGCACCGAAATCGTCGCTGAAGCCGTCAAAGTCCTGAACGTTTTGGACTTGAAGTTCGAGATGGAAACCGCCCTGGTCGGCGGCGCCGCCTATGACGCACACGGCCACCCCCTGCCCGAGAGCACCTTGAAGCTGGCCAAAGAAGCCGACGCGGTGTTGTTTGGCGCGGTGGGCGATTGGAAATACGACACCCTGGACCGCCCGCTGCGCCCCGAGCAAGCCATTTTGGGTTTGCGCAAAAACTTAGGGCTTTTTGCCAACTTCCGACCCGCGATTTGCTACCCCGAATTGGTCAACGCATCCAGCCTCAAGCCTGAGCTGGTGTCGGGTTTGGACATCTTGATCATCCGCGAGCTGACCGGTGACATTTACTTTGGCCAACCGCGTGGTCGTCGTGTCTCGCCCGATGGCGCGTTCGCAGGAGCCGAGGAAGCCTTTGACACCATGCGCTATACCCGCCCCGAAGTCGAGCGCATCGCCCGCGTGGCGTTTGAAGCCGCCCGCAAGCGCAGCAAACGCGTGACCAGTGTGGACAAGGCCAATGTGCTGGAGACCTTCCAATTTTGGAAAGACATCGTCATTGAGGTGCACAAAGACTACCCCGATGTCGCGCTCGACCACATGTATGTCGACAACGCCGCCATGCAGTTGGTCAAAGAACCCAAGCGTTTTGATGTGGTGGTGACCGGCAACATGTTCGGCGACATCTTGAGCGACGAAGCCTCGATGTTGACCGGCTCGATCGGCATGCTGCCCTCGGCTTCGCTCAACGCCAGCAACCAAGGTTTGTACGAACCCAGCCACGGCAGCGCACCCGACATCGCGGGCAAAGGCGTGGCCAATCCACTGGCCACCATCCTGAGCGCGGCCATGATGTTGCGCTTCAGCCTGAAACAAGAAGCGGCGGCGGTGCGCATTGAAGACGCGGTCAAGAAAGTGCTGGCCCAAGGACTGCGCACCGGCGACATCTACAGCGAAGGCACGACCAAGGTGGGCACCGCTCAAATGGGCGACGCGGTGGTCAAAGCCATCGCCTGACCCGCTAGAATGTCCACCCATGAAATGCGCCAAACTTGCATTGACCCCAGCCACTGCCAAAGTGGCTGCATTGGCGCGCGACCGCAACACCATCACAACGACCACCACCAAGGGCTGAACAGCTCTGGTTCGTCGTGCCCTCCCCGGCCAGACGAGCCGGGGGTCAAGAACACATTGATTGAAAGGGCAACACAATGAAAAAAATCGGAAACCGCGTCGGGCTTGTGGGCTGGCGAGGCATGGTGGGCTCGGTTCTGATGGACCGCATGCAAACCGAAAACGACTTTGCGTTGATCGAACCCGTTTTCTTTTCCACCTCCAATGCCGGTGGTGCCGCGCCATCGATGGCCAAAAACGAAACCAAGCTGCTCGATGGACACGACATCGACGCCCTGAAAGCCTGCGACATCATCATCACCTGCCAAGGCGGCGACTACACCTCCGAGGTGTTCCCCAAGCTGCGCGCTGCGGGTTGGCATGGTCACTGGATTGACGCGGCTTCCACGCTGCGCATGAAAGACGATGCGGTCATCATCCTCGACCCGGTCAACCTGCCTGTCATCCAAAACGCCTTGGCGCACGGCGGCAACAACTGGGTGGGTGGCAATTGCACCGTGTCTTGCATGTTGATGGGTGTGGGCGCTTTGTACAAAGCAGGTTTGGTGGAATGGATGAGCACCCAAACCTACCAAGCGGCGTCAGGCGGTGGGGCCGCCCACATGCGCGAATTGCTGACCCAGTTTGGCACCCTGAACGCCGAGGTGAAAGCCTTGTTGGACGACCCCAAAAGCGCCATCTTGGAAATCGACCGCAAAGTCATCGCCAAACAACGGGCATTGACTGCCGACGAAACCACCCACTTCGGTGTCCCCCTGGGCGGCTCGCTGATCCCCTGGATTGACAAAGATTTAGGCGCTGGCAAGCAAGCCGGCGACGAGTTCTGGGGCACCAGCCGCGAAGAATGGAAAGGCATGGCTGAAACCAACAAGATCCTGGGTCAAGGCCCTGGTTTCAGCAGCCCTGCCGTGCCCGTGGATGGTTTTTGCGTGCGCGTGGGTGCCATGCGCTGTCACAGCCAGGCCCTGACCTTCAAACTCAAGCAAAACGTGCCTTTGGCCGACATCGAGGCCATGATTGCCGCCGACAACGAATGGGTCAAGCTCGTGCCCAACAACCGCGAAGACACCATGCAGCACCTGACCCCCGTGGCAGTGACCGGCACCATGGCGATTCCCGTGGGTCGTTTGCGCAAATTGGCCTTTGGTCCCGACTACCTGGGCGCCTTCACGATCGGCGACCAATTGCTCTGGGGAGCGGCCGAACCGCTGCGCCGCATGCTGAGGATTTTGTTGACCGCTTGATGCGCTTGCCAACTTGGGGGGTCAACTTAAAGTAGATTATGATGATTGATCCATAAGATGCACGAGAATCATGCACTATGTTTCCTTTGACCCCACCTAGCCTTTTGCGCAAATTTGCCATTGCGTTGTCATTTTTGACAACTTTGAGCGCAAATGCGCTGCAATTGGGCCAACCTGTTGTTCAGTCCCGCCTAGGTGAACCGCTCAAGCTGGAAGTTCAGATCAGCGACTTGAGCGCCCAAGAGGCGCAAGAATTTCAGGCCAATTTGGCCAATGAATCGGTCTACCAAGCCGCCAAAATCAACCGCGTCTCGGGTTTGGACAATGTCCGCGTCACCCTCACCAAGCGCGCTGAAGACCTG
>CAJBOO010000109.1 GCA_903956845.1 uncultured Burkholderiales bacterium | reverse complement strand
CTTGCCCGCTCATCACATCTTGAATGGCGGGGGCACTGCCTTTGTAAGGCACATGGGTGAACTTCACATCGCCCTTGAAGGCCAACAATTCTTGCGCCAAATGTTGCGATGTGCCGTTGCCCGCAGATGCACCCGACAACTTACCTGGATTGGCTTTGGCCGCCGTCATCAAATCGCGCAGTGACTTGTAAGGGCTGTTGGCCGCCACCACCAAGACCACGGGGTTGGTGCCATACAAATAGACGGGCGTAAAAGATTTGATGGGGTCGTAAGCCAGTTTGGGATAGAGGCTGATGTTGATGGCGTGCGAGCTGATGGTGCCGCCCAGCAAGTGATAGCCATCGTTGGGAGCACGCGCTGCAATTTCTGATCCGACGCTGCCACCTGCACCACCTTTATTTTCAATGACCATGGTGGTGCCCAGCGCTGCGCCCAATTTTTGAGAGACCAGACGCGCCAAAATATCGGTTGTACCACCAGCGGGAAACGCGACCAAATAATTAATCGGCTTTGCAGGCCATGCGGCCTGACTGAAAGCAGCGGTGGTGAGCAAGCCTGAAGCAAGGGCAACAGACGTTTGCAAAAATTGACGGCGTTGAATCATAAGAGTCTCCTGGTTGTTTTGAAAAGTTGTGCTTACAAGTTGTGGTTTCAAGTAATCGGTGCAGGGTTGAATAAAACCAAGGCGTTGTGCAACTTCCAATGCTCAGCCCAAGTTTGGCGGCCGCTGGCCACCTCCAGCAATAGTTTGAATAGCTCCCAACCAGCTTCTTCGATGGTGATCTCGCCATCGGCGATTCGTCCAGCGTTCATGTCCATCAGGTCGTGCCAGCGGCGAGCCAAGTCGGTGCGTGTGGCCACCTTGACCACAGGGCACGCTTGGAGGCCATAGGGTGTTCCGCGCCCAGTTGTGAAAACATGCAGGTTCATGCCTGCTGCCAACTGCAGGGTGCCACAGATGAAATCGCTGGCGGGTGTTGCGGCAAAGACCAAACCTTTTTGGTCGGCCTTGAGTTTGTCGCCCGGGGCCAGCACGCTGGCAATCGCTGAGCTGCCGCTCTTGATGATCGAGCCCATGGCTTTTTCGGCGATGTTGGACAAGCCGCCTGCTTTGTTGCCGGGTGTGGTGTTGGCGGTGCGGTCTACGCGGCCACGCTCAAGGTATTGGTCGTACCAGCCGAGTTCGCGAACGATGTCCTCAGCCACTGTTGGCGTAGCGGCGCGGCTGGTAAGTTGCTCCACTGCATCGCGCACTTCGGTGTTTTCAGAAAACATCACCGTGCCACCTGCTCGCACAATCAGGTCAGCCATAAATCCTACTGCGGGGTTGGCGGTCACACCCGAGAAGGCATCGCTCCCCCCACACTGAACACCCACCACCAAAGCACTGGCGGGCACGGTTTGGCGGCGGCGGGCGTTCAGGCGCTCTAGATGGGGCCTTGCGCTTTGCACGATGTGATCAATCATGGACACGAAGCCCACGTGCGCATCGTCCTGTAGGCACACAAGATCTGGGCCCTGCCCGGCATCGCGTTGATCCAAAATTGGGAAACTGCCCGGGGGCAGCAAGCGATCAGGCTGCAGCTTTTCACAGCCCAAACTTACCACCATCACCTCACCGCCAAAGTTGGGGT